>CAMAOY010000007.1 GCA_945859865.1 Phenylobacterium deserti | reverse complement strand
ATGCGGTCATCCGGGTGCGGGGCCTCCCGGTGATGTGGCTGCCTGTCTTCTGGCACCCGGACCCCCAGGCCGAGCGCCGGTCGGGCTTCCTGCAGCCGGACCTGAACACTTCCCGCCGACGGGGGCTGTCCTACGAGCAACCCTACCTCTTCGTATTCAATCCCTCAGCGGACCTGACCCTTTCCCCCCAGATCAACAGCAAGGTGAGCCCCTTCCTCAACGGCCACTATCGGCAGAGGTTCCGCTCGGGAGCCGTCGACGTCCGCGGGGGCTTCACCTACGACCGGGACTTCGATGGCCAGGGGGACGCCTTTGGCGATCCGACCCTGCGAAGCTACATCCTCGCCTCTGGGGCCTTCGCCCTGACCCCGGAGTGGAGATGGGGCTTCAGTGCTGAGCGCACCTCAGACGACCTCCTGTTCGAGAAGTACGACATCGGCGGGGCCTACGAAGCCCGCGGACCCTTTGTCCCGGATGACCGGCGTCTGATCTCCCAGGTCTACGCGACCCGACAGACCGCAAAGTCGTGGTTCTCGGCAGGGGCCTTCAGCATCCAGGGGCTCCGCCCCGAGGATGACGACCGCACCTTCCCCAAGGTGGGTCCCTTTGTCGAAAGCCGGTTCGGGCCCATTGAGAACCTGGCGGGCGGGCGCCTCAGGATCCGCGCCTCCGGCGTCGCCCTGACCCGCGAGGCCGCCCCGGGCGCGCCAGGTGGAACCCCCGGGCTCGATAGCCGCAGGGTGACACTGGAAGGCGACTGGAGACGGACGGACACCCTCCTCAACGGCCTGCGGGCCTCGGTGTTCAGTAACGTGCGGATGGATGGCTACAGCCTCGGCGACCTCGAAGGCGTCGCCGGTCGATCCTCGACACAGGGAAGGGCCCTGGCCTCAGTGGGCGCAGAGGTTTCCCTTCCGCTGTATCGGCGGATATCGAACGCCCTGGTCATCCTTGAGCCTGCAGGCCAGGCCGTGGCTACGGCGGGCGCCACTGGAATCGTCGTGGGAAGGGGGGCCTCGGGGTCACCGGTCTACCTCAACGAGGACTCGGTCACCGTCGTGTTCGACGATACCAACCTGTTCCGCCTCAACCGCTTCCCGGGTTATGACCTGACAGAGGACGGCCTGCGCCTGGACTTGGCTGGCAGGGCCATGATCCTCTGGGACGATGGCCGGCGCGCGAACTTCGTCGTTGGCCGCAGTTTCAGGTCGGGGGACTCCGAGGTCTTTTCCACGACTTCGGGGCTGGCGAGTAAGGCCTCAGACTGGATCGTCGCCGTGGAGGCCGAACCCATGGCCGGGGTGAGCCTCTTTGCGAGGACCCGCCTGGACGCCGACGGGCTGGCCGTCCGACGGGCGGAAGCCGGGGCCAATGTCCAGATGAAGCGCGGCTCAGGGTACTTCCGCTATCTCAAGGAAGAAGCTGCATCCGGGTCGGGACGCCGGGAAAACGCAGACCTTGGCGGCGAGGTCTTCCTCAACGAGAACTGGGGCGTCACCGTCTATGGAAACCGGGACATCGCGGCCAGCGCCTGGGTGATCCGGGACATCGGCGTCGTCTGGCGCGACGGATGCACCCGACTCGAAGTCTTCTACCGCCAGGAAGACATCCAGGTCGGCCAGCTCGGGTCGTCGAGTGGGTTCAACGTTCGCCTCACCCTCGCCACATTGGGCGGTCCCCTTGGGACCCGCTAGTGTCTCGCCTCTGGAGTGAAGTTCATAGCCGTGTCAGAAGGCAGCCGGACAAGCTCATGCACTTGAAGGATGATGTTTCGGTGATGAACCGCGCCGCGAAGAAGGTGTGCCAGACCCTTGCCGCCGCCTGCCTCGGGCTTGCAGCCTTCACCGGTCCTGCCGTCGGACAGGCCAAGGCCCCGGCGAAACCACCGGCCGCCACCCCCCTCCAGGTCGCACCGGCGGGCCTTTCCGAAACCGCTGCGGCGGTGGTGAATGACGAGATCATCTCGACCTTCGACCTGGCCCAGCGGATGCGCCTGTTGATCGCGACCTCCGGTATCCAGCCCACCCAGCAGAACCTGCCGCAGTTCCAGCAGGAGGCCCTGAGCGGCCTCGTCGATGAGCGCTTGCAGATCCAGGAGCTTCGCCGGGTCGAGAAGGAGCAGAAGATCTCCATCATCCCGACGGATGAGGAAGTGGATGAACAACTGACCGAAATGGCGAAGGAAAACAACGCTAACCTGAAGCAATTTACCAATTCGCTCGCCGCCCAGGGGATCGGTATCGACACCCTGCGGGAACAGGTACGGGCGCAGTCGGGCTGGCAGCGCTGGGTGCGCGGCCGTTACGGCTCCCGGCTGCGGATCGGTGACGACCAGATCAAGGCGGAGATGGAGCGGATTTCCGCCTCGGCCTCGCGTCCCCAGTACCAGATCGCCGAGGTCTTCATCGACGCCGGACGGGTGGGCGGTATGGAGGTCGCCATGAACGGTGCCACCCAGCTTGTCTCCCAGATCCAGCAGGGTGCGCCCTTCCCGGCCGTCGCACGCCAGTTTTCGGCATCGCCCTCAGCCGCTACGGGCGGGGATGTGGGCTGGATCGCGTCCGGCGAAATGCCTCCGGAGGTCGACGCCGCCCTGGAGCAGATGCGGCCGGGCCAGCTGTCCAGGCCCATTCCCGTCCGGGACGGGGTCTACATCTTCTACCTACGGGACCGCAGGGCAGGAACCTCGGCGGCCACGGTGTCCCTCAAGCAGGCGGCGATACCGCTGCCCCAGGGGGCCCCCGAATCGGCTGTTCGTGCTGCGGCTGCAAAGCTCAACGACGTTCGCTCCCGACTGAACGGCTGCGAAACGGTCGAGGCTGAGGCCGGCAAGATCGCCGGGGTCGTCGCGGCTGACCTCGGCGAGGCCGAACTCAAGGACCTCTCCCCCGCCTTCCGGGCCGCCGTGGAGGGCCTCTCCCCCGGCCAGACCTCGGACCCCATCCGGACCAATGTGGGACTTCACATCCTCACGGTCTGTGGGCGCGGAGTCTCCGGCGATGGCGAGGCTTCGCGCCAGCAGATCGAGGGTCGGCTTTACGGCCAGCAGCTATCGATGATCGCTCGGCGCTACATGCGCGACCTGCGCACCGCCGCTACCATCGATACTCGCTAGGCGCGCCGGCATGCCGGCCACGCCCCTTGCCGTCACCCTGGGCGATCCCGCAGGCATTGGCCCGGAGATCATCGCGGAAGCCTGGCGCCGCCGGACAGAAGCCGATGCGCCCTTTGCCGTGTTCGGGGACCCCACGGTCCTCAGGGCCGCAGGCGCGCCCGTCGTCACCCTGGACAGGCTGGAGGCGGCCGCAGGCGTCTTCCCCGAGGCGATCCCCGTCCTGGGGACCCCGCTTGCAGGCCCCGTCCGGCCGGGTCATCCCGATCCGGGGTGCGCGCACGCCGTGACCCGCTGGATCACCGAGGCAACCCAGGCCTGCCTCTCCGGGGAGGCTGCCGCCCTGGTCACGGCCCCTGTTTCAAAAGCCGTCCTGAAGGCCGCCGGGTTCCGACATCCCGGGCACACCGAATTCCTTGGCGAACTGACAGCGGACGCGCCGTTCGCCGGCGAAAGGGGGCCGGTCATGATGCTGGCGGCGGCCGATCTCCGCGTGACCCTGGCGACCATCCACCTGCCGATCTCCGGCGTCGCGGCGGCCCTGACCTTCGAGGGCCTGCTGCGGACGATCCGTGTCACTGAACAGGCCCTGGCACGGGACTTCGGCTGCGCCCACCCTCGTCTCGCCATCGCCGGGCTGAACCCCCATGCTGGCGAGTCGGGTGAAATCGGGCGGGAAGAAATCGATCTGATACGCCCCGCAGTCGATGTGCTCCGGGCGGAGGGCATGGACGTAACCGGCCCCCTGCCCGCCGACAGCCTGTTCGCTGCAGGGATGCGGGAACGCTTCGATGCGATTGTCTGCATGTATCATGACCAGGCCCTGATCCCGGTAAAGATGCTCGACTTCTGGGGCGGGGTGAACATCACCTTGGGCCTGCCCATCGTCAGGACCTCGCCCGACCATGGAACCGCCTTCGACATCGCCGGCAAGGGACTGGCCCGCCCGGACAGCTTCATCGCCGCCCTGAAGTGTGCAGCCGCCATCGCGGACCGGCGCGCCAAGTGACCCTTTCCGAGCGTCTCTCCGACCGGCTCGCCGCCCATGGGCTCCTGGCAAACAAGGGGCTGGGCCAGCACTTCCTCCTCGACCTGAACGTCACCCGAAAGATCGCCCGGCTGTCGGGATGCGGACCCGGCAGCCTTGTCATCGAAGTGGGACCGGGGCCCGGGGGCCTGACACAGGCCCTCCTGGAGACCGGGGCCCAGGTCATCGCCATCGAACGCGACGCCCGGTTTGCGCCCCTGCTCGAGGACCTCAGTGCCGCCTTTCCGGGCCAACTCGAGGTGATCCTTGCCGACGCCCTGCGGGTGGACGAGCGCCAGCTTGCCGGAGGCCATGCCGCCCAGATCGTCTCGAACCTTCCCTACAACGTCGGGACCGCATTGCTCATAAAGTGGCTGACCGGACCTTTCCGACCGGCTTCCCTGACCCTGATGTTCCAGAAGGAGGTCGCCGACCGGATCGTCGCGGACCCCGGGGCCGAGGCCTATGGCCGGCTGTCCGTCCTCGCAGCGGCCGTCACCGACCGACGGATCGTGCTGGAGGTCCCGGCGCGGGCCTTCACCCCACCCCCGAAGGTAGCGTCCGCGGTCGTTCACCTGGCTCCGCGGGACGACGGCATCGGCGGCGAACGCCTTGATGCGCTTCAGGCCGTCACCGCCGCCGCCTTCGGTCAGAGACGAAAGATGCTGCGTTCGGGGCTCAAGTCCCTTGGCGGCGAGGACCTGTGCAGGGCGGCGGGGGTGGATCCGTCATCACGACCGGAAACCTTGTCCCTTCCCGGCTTCCTGGCTCTCGCAGACGTCCTTCTCACGAAAGCTTGATCAGAGAGAATGTCGGGCCTAGGGTCTATCCGTCCCTGGGGTGATTCCGATGCCATCGTGGTGCCGGGCGTCCGCTAGGACATCTCGGGAGAGTTCCAATGAAGAAGATTGCTCTGACTGTGGCCGTCATGGCCGCCGTGGCGTCGCTCGCCGCTTGCAGCAAGCCCGCCGAAGCCCCGGCCGCCGCCGCTGACGCCGCCGCCGCCACCGCGACCGACGCCGCCGGCATGGCGACCGACGCTGCCGCCACGGCAACCGACGCCGCTGCCACGGCTGCTGACGCCGCCGCCGCCGCTCCGGCCGCCGCTGGTGCCATGGCCGAGGGCGCCGCAGCCGCCGCTGTTGCTGCTCCTGCCGCCGCCGCTGGCGCCGCCAAGGAAGTCGTTGGCGCCGCCAAGGATGCCGCCGACGCCGCCATGGCTGAAAAGAAGTAAGTCAGGCTGCAACGGCTGGGATCCAGCCGTTCCAGACTGCATTCGGAAGGGCCGTCCCCCGGGGCGGCCCTTCTTCTTTGTGGGTGTGGCGCCTCAGCCCACAGCCTCTCCCGGAAGCCGCTCGGTATCGACGCTGGCCTGCATGGCCGGCGCATACCGGGGCCCGGAAACTGTCGAGGCGTTCACCGTGGCCTCGACCCGCGCCATGACTTCATCCGACAGGTTGACGCCCGAGGCGGCCATGTCCTCGCGCATGTGATCCGGGCTTGTCGTCCCCGGGATGGGGATGAGGGTCGGGTCCTTCTGGAGTAGCCAGGCCAGGCAGAGCTGCGCTGGCGTGCACCCCGCCTGGTGCGCAATGGCCTCGAACCGGCCCAGGAGGTCGAGGTTCCTGAGGAAGGCCTCGCCCTGGAAGCGCGGCATGCCCACCCGGAAGTCGCCCGCGTCCAGGCCCGAGAGTTCCCGAACGCCACCCGCAAGGAAGCCCCGCCCTACGGGGCTGAAGGCCACGAAGGCGACGCCGAGTTCCCGGCAGGCGTCGAGCACGGCGATCTCGGGATTGCGCGTCCATGGCGAATATTCGGTCTGAAGGGCCGCAATGGGGTGCACCCCATGGGCGCGACGCAGGGTGCCTGCAGACACCTCAGAGAGGCCAATCGAGCGGATCTTACCCTGCGCCACGAGGTCGGATAGGCCCCCGACACTCTCCTCGATCGGTACCCGGCGGTCCCAGCGATGCAGGTAATAGAGGTCGATCACGTCAACACCCAGACGCTGAAGGCTCTCCTCGCAGGTCGCTTTCAGGACCTCCGGACGCCCGTTCAACTCCCGCTGCTCGCCCCTGGAGAGGCCGCACTTCGACGCCAGGACGAAGCGGTCCCGGTGCGGTCCCAGGACCTCCCCGACCAGTCGCTCGTTATGGCCGAGCCCATAGACCGCAGCGGTGTCGAAGAAGGTGCATCCGGCGTCGAGGGCGCCCAGAAGGACAGCCTCGGCCTGGGCCCGGGGCGGCGGCGGGCCATAGGCGTGGGACAGGCTCATGCAGCCCAGTCCGATTTCCGAGACCTCGAATGGGCCAAGCTTGCGGGTCTTCATGTGACGCTCCGGGGTCAGGAGGATTCCGAACCCAGCCGCCGGACGAAGTCCGGAAGCCAGGGATTGCGCGAGGGTTTCATGCGCTCGGCCCGGTAGATGTGGCCGAGGTCGGCAAAGGCCCGGTCGAAGTTCTTGTTCACGATGACATAGTCGTAATCGCCCCAGTGGGTGATCTCTTCGCGCCCGTGCTCCAGGCGCTGCTGGATCACCGCCTCTGCGTCCTGAGCCCGGGCATGGAGCCGGCGGGCGAGGTCGGCCCAGGAGGGCGGCAGGACGAAGACCCTGACACTGTCCTCTGGCAGGACCTTGTGGATCTGGGCCGCGCCCTGCCAGTCGATGTCGAATAATACGTCCCGGCCCTCGGCCAGGGCCGCCTCCACGGGTGCCCGGGGGGTGCCGTAGCGGTGGTCATGGACGTGGGCCCATTCCAGCAGATGGCCGCCCGCCACCATCTCGTCGAACCGCTCCGGAGAGACGAAATAATACTCGCGGCCCTCGGCTTCCCCGGGACGCGGCGCCCGGGTGGTGGCGGAAATCGACAGGACCAGGTCGTCATGGTCCGACACCAGGCGCCGGGACAGGGAGGTCTTGCCAGCGCCCGAAGGGCTGGAGATCAACAGCAGGAGCCCCCGCCTCTGAACTTCCCAGGGGCGGGCGAATTCCGTCGAAGTCATGGAAGTTCCCCCCATTCCAATCTCACTCGACATTCTGGACCTGCTCTCGAAATTGATCGATCACCGCCTTGAGGTCCAGACCCACCCGGGTCAGTTCCGGGACTGCAGCTTTCGAACATAAGGTATTGGCTTCCCTCATGAATTCCTGTGTCAAAAAATCTAACCGCCGACCGACTCCCAGGCCGTCGGCAAGCAGTGTCCTGGCACTCGCCAGATGACCTTCAAGACGGTCGAGTTCCTCCTGGACGTCCGCCTTGACCGCCAGGGCGGCCGCCTCAAGGAAGGCCCGCTCGGCAATATCCGGACCCTCCCCGGCGATCTCGGAGAGACGACGCGCAAACCGCGTCCGGATGAACTCAACCTGGGGCCCGGCCAGGTCCGATGCCCGGCGAACCCGGGACTCCACCGCGTCGAGATGCCCCGTAAGGACGCCGGACAACTGAAGCCCCTCTTCCCGGCGGGCGGAAACCAGGGCGTCTAGGGCAGACACCACCGCCTCGCCCAGCTTCGCCCCGACGTCCTGGAGGGCCAGGGGATCCTCCTCCACCGGCTCGCCCTCAAGCACGCCACGAAGGCCGAGAAGGCCGTCCAGGGAGGGCCGGAGCACCCGCCCCTCGGCGATCCAGGGCTCACCGGCCTCGAGCAGCCGCCGGGCCAGATCGACATTGACCCGCACGGGGGCACCGGCCTCAATCCGGCGGGCGCTCACCGTGACGGAGACCTGTCCCCTCTGGAAACGGGCCTGGGCCGCCTCCCGGGTCAAACGCTCAAGGGCATCAAAGCCCGGGGGTCCACGAAACCGCACATCCAGGCCGCGCCCGTTGACGGACCGGGCCTCCACAGCCCAGGACCAGCCGCCAGATGCGCCCTCTGTGCGCCCGAAACCGGTCATTCCACTGAGCGTTGCCATCAGCCGCCTCCCGCCCGTGCGCGCTCGATCTCGCGCCAGCGCGCGACATTCGCATTATGCTCGGCAAGGGTACGGACAAAGACATGCCCTCCACTGCCATCCGCCACGAAGTAGAGATCCTGCGTCTGGATAGGGTCCAGAACGGCCTCCAGGGAGGCCTTGCCCGGATTGGCGATGGGCGTCGGCGGTAGGCCGGAATAGGCATACGTGTTCCAGGGGCTTCGGCTCAGGAGCTCCGATGCCCTCAGGCCCCGGCCCAGGGGCTCGCCCCGGCTGACGGCGTAGATCACGGTGGGATCGCTCTGTAGGCGCATGCCCATCCGGAGCCGGTTTATGAAGACCCCGGCGACCCGCCTGCGCTCGTCCGCCTGTCCGGTCTCCTTCTCGACGATGGAGGCCAGGATCACCGCCTCTTTAGGCGAATTGAAGGGCAGGCCCGGCTGGCGCGCCGCCCACAGTCGGTCGAGAAGCGCCTGCTGATCAGAACGCATCCGGTCGACCAGGGACTGGCGACTGGCACCTCGGTCTGCACGGTAGGTTTCCGGAAGCAGGACGCCCTCTTCAGGAACCTCGAGGTCCCCGGACAGCCATTCCGTGTTCTGCAGCTGCCGAACGATCATGGCCGACGTCCGCCCCTCTGCCAGGGTGACGCTGCGGTGCAGGGTCCGTCCGGCCTCGAGATCTGAAAGAATCGAAAGGACCGGTGCCCGGCTGGGGATGTCGTATTCTCCCGCCTTCAGGGACCGCCCTGCACCCGTAACGCGTGCAAGGACCTGGAAGAGAAGCTGCGAGCGGATGACCCCGGAGGATTTCAGCACCCGGGACACCTCGGAGACACCGGACCCTCTCGGCAGGAAGACCAGGGTCGAGGCCCCCGCACGGGCCATGGGCCCGGGGCCGAGGTTCAGGTAGGCTGCGAGGAACAGGCCAGCCAACAGGAGCCCGACCCCGGCGAAACCCCGCCAGCGTCCCGGGCGGGGCCCTGTTCTCACGGGACCTTCTTGAGGACGAGCGACGCGTTGGTCCCGCCAAAACCAAAGCTGTTGGACAACGCGATATCAATCTTCATCGGCTTGGCCTTGTGGGGGACGAGGTCCACCAAGGTGTGCACCGAGGGATTGTCGAGGTTGAGGGTCGGCGGGGCGACCTGATCGCGGATGGCAAGGCAGGCAAAGGCGGCCTCAATGGCCCCGGCCGCGCCCAGGAGATGGCCAGTGGCCGCCTTGGTCGAACTCATGGTGGCGCGGGCGGCGGCGTCTCCAAGGAGACGGGTCACAGCTCCCAGCTCGATCTCGTCGCCCAGGGGCGTCGAGGTTCCATGGGCGTTGATGTAGTCGATCTCGGAGGGCTCTATACCGGCGTCGCGAACGGCCGCGCGCATGGCTCGGAAGCCTCCGTCGCCGTCCTCGGCCGGGGCGGTGATGTGATAGGCGTCTCCAGCCATTCCGTAGCCGGCGACCTCGGCGTAGATCTTCGCGCCGCGGGCGCGGGCGTGCTCATATTCCTCTACGACCAGGACGCCAGCGCCCTCGCCCATGACGAAGCCGTCACGGTCCTTGTCGTAGGGTCTGCTGGCCTTCTCAGGGGTGTCGTTGAAGCCGGTGGACATGGCCCGGCAGGCGATGAATCCCGCCACTCCGATCGGGCAGATCGAGGCCTCGGCGCCGCCGGCGACCATGACATCTGCGTCGCCGTAACGGATCATTCGGACGGCGTCGCCGATGGCGTGGGCGCCGGTGGCACAGGCCGTCACCACCGAGTGATTCGGGCCCTTGAAGCCGTGGCGGATCGAGACATGGCCCGAGGCGAGATTGATCAGGGCCGAGGGGATGAAGAAGGGGCTGACCCGGCGCGGACCCTTCTCGTGAAGTTCAATGGCGGTTTCGGCAATCCTGGCCAGGCCGCCTATGCCCGAGCCAATGATCACGCCGGTGCGCTCGAAATCCTCCTGGGTCTGGGGCTTCCAGCCAGAGTCCGCAACGGCTTCGTCGGCCGCGGCGATCGCGTAGAGGATGAAATCGTCGACCCGACGCTGGTCCTTGGGCGAAAGGGTGGCATCAGGATCAAAAGTGCCCTCCACATCCGGGGCGCCGCCACCGCGGCCGTCCACGCGCGGAACCTCGCAGGCCACCTGGCAGGCGTAGCCTTCGGGATCGAAGGTCGTGATCCGCCCTGCGCCTGACTTGCCGGCGAGGATCGCCTTCCAGGTGATCTCTGTTCCCTGCCCCAACGGGGTCAGAAGACCAATTCCAGTAATCACGACGCGACGCATGGAGCCCTCCGCAAATGCAAACCGCCGCGTCACAGCGAAGGGACGCGGCGGTCAGATCCTCGACGTCCTGGAGGCATCAGCCGCCCAGACGCTCTCCGATGAACTTCACCGCATCGCCCACCGTCTGGATATGCTCGGCAGCGTCGTCAGGAATCTCGATGTCAAATTCTTCTTCGAAGGCCATGACCAGCTCAACGTTGTCGAGGCTGTCGGCACCCAGGTCGTCGATGAAACTGGCCTTCTCGGTAACCTTCTCAGGATCGGCGTCGAGGTGCTCGATGACGATCTTACGGACGCGTTCAAGGATATCGGACATACGTTTGGGTCCCTGTTGTTCAAGTGTTCATTCCGCGACCAGCGACGTGATGTCAACCGATCCCGGACCCAGTTTCGAGACCCGGGGCCTCACCGTTCGAGAGTTTGGTAGCATGCTCCCCCCGATCAGGCCAGCGGGTCAGATCATGGCCATGCCGCCATTCACATGAAGGGTCTGCCCGGTCATATATGCAGCCTCGTCACTGGCCAGATAGACGCAGGCGGCCGCCACATCGCCGCCGGAGCCGAGCCGGCCGTTAGGGATGGTGGCGAGGATCTGAGCCTTCTGGGCCGCATTCAGGGCGTCGGTCATCGGGCTCTCGATGAAGCCCGGCGCGACACAGTTCACGGTCACGCCGCGGGTCGCCACCTCCTGCGCCAGCGACTTGGAAAATCCGATCATGCCCGCCTTGGAGGCCGCATAGTTGGCCTGGCCCGGATTGCCCATGACGCCGACCACCGAGGTGATTCCGATGATCCGGCCGAATCGCCGCTTCATCATGCCCCTCAGGGCGGCCCGGGACAGGCGGAAATAGCTCTCGAGGTTAACCTTCAGGACCTGCTCCCAGTCGTCATCCTTCATCCGCAAGAGAAGCCCGTCGCGGGTAATGCCGGCATTCGCCACCAAAATGTCGACCTGTCCTGCGGCGGCCTCGGCCAGGCCGATCAGACTGTCCACCGCAGCGGAGTCGGAAAGATTCGCCGGGACGATGCTGGTCCGTCCGCCGAGCTCTGTCGCCAGGTCCGCAAGGACAGCCTCGCGGGTTCCGGACAACACGACATGGGCGCCAGCGCCGTGAAGGGCCCGGGCGATCTCGGCGCCAATGCCACCGGTGGCCCCGGTGACAAGGGCGGCCTTGCCGGTCAGGTCGAACATGCAGGATCTCCTCAGAGGCTGGCGGCGAAGGCTTCGAGATCGGCCGGGGCATTGAGGGCCGTGGCCTCGGCGTCAGGTGCGATGCGCTTGGCCATGCCGGTCAGGACCTTACCGGTACCGGCCTCGGCGAAGCGGGCCACCCCGCCCTCACCCGCCAGCCAGATCAGGCTTTCGCGCCAGCGCACGCGGCCTGTGACCTGCTCGACCAGGAGCCTGCGGATCACTTCGGGGTCGAGGGTGGGACGGGCGGTGACATTGGCCACCACTGGAGCCCGGGGGGCCTGGATGGAGGCAGCGGCCAGGGCAGCGGCCATCTCGTCTGCTGCCGGCTGCATCAGGGGACAGTGGAAGGGCGCCGAGACATTGAGCGGAATGGCGCGGGCCCCGAGTTCCTTGGCCTTCTCGATGGCCAGGTCCACTGCGGCCTTCGCGCCGGAGATCACGACGTTTCCGGCATTGTTATCGTTTGCCACGACGCACACGCCGACCACCGAGCCGGCGGCGGCAGCAGCCTCGGCAAGGGCCAGGTCGCTCTTGGGGCCGATGAGGGAGGCCATGGCGCCTTCGCCCACTGGCACCGCTCTTTGCATGGCCTGGCCGCGGAGCCTCAGGAGACGCGCCGTGTCGGGAAGGGAAAGTGCGCCCGCCGCGCAGAGGGCCGAGTACTCGCCAAGGGAGTGACCGGCCACGAAGGCGGCGCGGTCAATGCCTATTCCGAATTCGCGCTCCAGGGTCCGCATCACCGCAAGACTGACGGCCATGAGGGCGGGCTGAGCATTCTCTGTCAGGGTGAGTTGATCCTCGGGCCCCTCCCGCATCAGGGTGGAGAGCTTCTGGCCAAGGGCCTCGTCGACCTCCTCGAAGACCTCCCGGGCCGAAGCAAAGGCGGCGGCAAGGTCGGTACCCATACCGACGGCCTGGCTGCCCTGGCCCGGAAACAGAAAGGCAAGACTCATGACCGGCGCTCCTCCCGAAATACTCGCGTTGGGCGAGGGTTAGGGGATAAGCTGGTCCCCGGCAAGCCGAGGGGCGGTGGCTCTGGCCATGGCTGCCCTGCGCCGTCATTATGGCCAGGAAATCCATATCCCCGGGGAGGGAGCCATGCGCGCCGTTATCCGCCGTAACAAGCAACTCGTCTGCGAAGAGATCCCGGACCTGACCCCCGGACCCGGCCAGTTGCTGGTCCGCACCCTCGCCTGCGGCATCTGTGGGTCGGACCTCCACGCCCTCCATCACATGGAGCACATGATTGAGACGGCGGCCCGCGGGAACGGCGGTTTCGCGAGTGGTTTCGACCCCACAGCGGACACGGTGTTCGGCCACGAGTTCTGCGCCGAAGTCCTGGATCACGGCCCGGGCTCGACCCGGACGATCCGGACGGGCGCCCGGGTCGTCTCGGTCCCCGTCACCCTGACCGAGACCGGCATGGAGTCCCTGGGCTTTTCAAATCGCCTTCCCGGAGGGTTTGCCGAACGCATGCTGCTGACCGAGGCCATGGTGCTGGAGGTACCGAACGGCCTCCCCACCGACCAGGCAGCCCTGACCGAGCCCTTTGCCGTCGGTGAGCATGCCGTCGCCAAGGCCCGGCTCGACCGCGATTCGGTCTGCATGGTGGTGGGCTGCGGCCCGGTGGGCCTTGCGGTCATCGCGGCCCTGAAGGCGCGCGGCCACGGGCCAGTGATCGCCACCGACTATTCGCCCCGCCGCAGGGCCGCAGCGGAACGGCTTGGCGCCGACCTGGTGATCGATCCTGCCCAGGAAAGCCCGCACGCCCGGTGGGACAGCTATGGTGTGCCGGTGCAGCGCGCGGCCCAGTCCATGGCGCGGATGATGGGCAAGTCTTTCGGCCGCCCGGTGGTGTTCGAGTGTGTCGGCGCCCCAGGCATACTGCAGACCCTGATCGAGGCGGCACCCTCTGGCGGACAGATCGTCGTGGCCGGGGTGTGCATGGAGACCGACAAGATCGAGCCGGCCATCGCCATCACCAAGGAAATGGAACTGACCTTCGTGTTCGGCTACACGCCGGACGAGTTCGCCCATACCCTGCGGCAGATCTCGGATGGGATCATAGATGTCTCCGGCGTGGTGACCGGCAAGGTGGGCCTGGAGGGTGTGGCAGACGCTTTCGTCACCCTCGGGGACCCTGAGGTGCACGTGAAAATCCTTGTTGAACCTACGAGAAAATAGAGAAAATGAACAATCCAGTTGCGCCTGATCCTGATGTCGAAGCGGCGCGCATACGCCGAAACCGACTGCTGGGGCGGCTCCTGCTGGTGGCGCTGGGGCTCCTGCTCCTGGCGCAGATGGTCCCGTTCGTCATGCGCGCCTGATCCCGGAGTTGGCCCGATGAGACTTTCCGCCCCCCGCATCGCCCCCCTGGCGGACTCCGAGATGGACGCCGACCAGAGGGAACTCACAGCCCCCATGGCCGCGACCGGCCGGGTGCTGAACATCTTCCGGACCCTGGCCCGGACACCCAAGGCCGCGCGCGGTTTCCTCGCCTGGGGCAACTACATCCTGTCGCGCCGGAACGACCTCCCGCCCCGGCAGCGCGAGCTTGTGATCCTGAGGGTCGGTTACCTCTGCAAGTCGGGGTACGAATGGACCCAGCACGTGGCGATCGGACTGCGGGACGGCCTCACCGCCCCGGAGATCGCCCGTATCAAGCAGGGTGCGGACGCCGCTGACTGGTCGGAGGACGACCGCCTCCTCCTCCGGGCCACCGATGAACTGCACACCGACAAGTTTATTGCCGACCCCACCTGGGCGGCGCTTTCGGCCCACTTTACCGAGAAGCAGCGCATGGACCTCGTCTACACGGTCGGCCAATACACCCAGGTCTCAATGATCCTGAACACCTTCGGAGTCCCCCTCGACGCCGGGCAGGTCCTGGATCCCGATCTCAAGGGGTTCTGAGGGCGGTCAGCGGGGCGTACGCCTCTGGGCCAGGGCCGCGCAGCTTGCGAACCCGATCGACCCCTCGGAATCGTGGAGCCAGCATTCGCCCACCGCGACGCCATCGGTGGCCTGGTGGTTGACCGACTGGAAGCCAATCCATTCCGACGCCGGGAGCCGGTGGAGGTACACCGTGACGTCCGTGTTGATGTAGCCGAGGCCCTGGTCAGACGAGGCGTGGGCGAAGGGACTGGCAAAGTCTGCGGCGACGGCCACGCGCTGGAACGGGGTCAGGGCGACGCCACCGACAAGCTCGCGCACCTCCCGCATCCAGACCTGCCGGTCGCCCTCCGCGCCGAACCCGCCCTTGATCGGCTTCACAGCCCACATGCGCCCCATGGGAGCCTTCGATGGGTCCGGATCGGGGATGGAGTCCGGATGGGGTGCATCCCAGTCCCGCGGGCTCCAGGTCTTGCCAAGAGCATTCTCCGTCCGCCGAAGAAACTGGCAGGAGGCCTTTGCTGAGCTCTTGCCGCCCGACAGCAGCTCGGCTTCGGCCATCCGGATGCGCCCGCCCTCGCGGACCAGTGTGGTCCTGACCTCAATGGGGTCGAAGTTTGGCAGGCGGTACATGTCCACGGTCAGGCGGGCGGGAATGAATTCCTCGGACCCGAAGGCGGTTTCCAGGGCGTGTCCCATCAGGCCGATGACCACCCGTCCATGAAGAGAGTCCGGATTCCAGGGTCCTCGTCCGGAGGCCTGGGGCAGGAAGGCTTCACCATCACGCAGGAAGAAGGGTTGTTCGGTCATCGGGAAATATCCGGCAGAAAATCCAGTGGATCGGAAAGGGATCAGGAAGCGTATGCGGCGAGGTTGCGCCGGATTCGCGCGGCGATGTCCTGGCCGGGCGGCGGGAGGTCGAAGGCCTGGCTGGTAATCCGCTGGAAGGCATCGACGTAGACATCCGAGGTCTGCTCGATCATCTCGGGGGGAATGGCCGGGATCGGGTCGACATAGGGATCGCAGCGCCCGGACACCCAGCTGCGCACGAAGTCCTTGTCGAAGCTGTCGGGTCTTTGCCCGGCCTCGAAGCGCTGTTCATAGCTGTCGGACATCCAGTAACGGCTCGAGTCCGGGGTGTGGATCTCGTCGGCGAGCAGGATGCGCCCGTCCGGGTCGAGGCCGAACTCGTACTTTGTGTCCGCCAGGATGAGACCACGTTCCGCCGCCAGGGCCTGGCCGCGTTCAAAAAGGGAGAGGGCGCATGTGGACACCTCCTCCCACTGGGCCGGGCTGAGAAGGCCCTGTTCCAGGATCTCTGCCGGGCTCAGGGGCTCGTCATGGCCACCGTCAAAGGCCTTGGAGGTCGGGGTCAGGATCACATTGGGCAGGCGCTGATTTGGCCGAAGGCCATCCGGAAGCCGCACGCCGTACATGTCCCGGGCCCCCTGGCCATAGAGGGTGAGGACGGAAGTTCCCGTGGTTCCCGCAAGGAAGGCGCGCACGACGATCTCGACAGGCAGGATGTCCAGGCGGCGTCCCACGACGACGTTCGGGTCCGGATACTCCAGGACATGGTTCGGGCAGATGTCGGCGGTCTTCTCGAACCAGTAACGTGCGGTCTGGGTGAGCACCTGGCCCTTGTAGGGGATGGCCGCCAGGATCCGGTCGAAGGCGGAGAGCCGGTCGGTGGCGATGAGGATCCGCCGGCCGTCAGCCAGATCGTAGTTCTCGCGGACCTTGCCCCTGTAATGCCCGGGAAACCCGGGAAGTTCGATCTGTTCGAGAACGGGTCGCAATGGCGGGCTGGTCATCCTATATCCCGGTCAGCGTGATTTCCGCGCCGTCCGGACCCACCGGACGACCGCCGTGCAGTAGCCCAACCCTAAGCGATTTGGCAGTCGTTTCGACCGCCCAGGAGGAAATTCGATGCTTCGTAACGCCCTGCTTGCCACCGCCGTCGCGGCCATCGCCGTCGCCGCCTCCCCCGCCGCCGCAAAACTGGCTGATGGTGCCAAGGCTCCGGACTTCAGCGCCCCCGCCTACCTGGCCGGCAATGCCTTCACCTACAAGCTGGCTGACAGCCTGAAGAAGGGGCCCGTGGTCCTGTACTTCTTCCCGTCTGCGTACACCTCGGGATGCAATGTCGAAGCGCACCTGTTCTCCGAGGCTGTGGATGAATTCAAGGCCAATGGGGCGACCGTGATCGGCGTCACCTCCGGCAAGCTCGAGCGGCTCGCCGAGTTCTCCAAGGACACCGAGAGCTGCGGTGGCAAGTTCCCCGTGGCAGCGGATCCGGGCGCTGCAATCGCCAAGCGCTACGACGCCCCCATGAGCATGAACGGAATGTCGATGCCGGGCCTCTCGGGCCGTGTGTCCTACGTGATCGCGCCCGACGGCACCGTGATCCACGCCTACGACAACCTCAATCCCAATGACCACGTCGACCAGACCCTCGGCGCCGTCAAGGCCTGGAAGGCCGGCAAGCGGAAGTAGGACTCGCGAAGTCCGCGTGGGGCCGGAACCGGAGAGGACGCCCGTCTTCCTTGCACCCGGCCCCGCTTTCCTCTAAGGACCGCGTCTTCAACGGAAGGCGGTCACGGGTTGGAGCGCCAAAGGGACGGGAAAGCCCCGTCCGCCAGCCCGAGATCCATCGTATCCTCCGGTTACCCGCCGAAGGACTCGCCGCCCTCCAAATGGGATAAAGGACACATGGCGCTCTACGAGCACGTCGTCATTTCACGGCAGGACATTTCGCCGCAGCAGGCCGAAGCCCTGAACGACCAGATCAAGTCGGTTATCGAGGAACACGGCGGTGCCGTGGCCAAGATCGAGTACTGGGGCCTGCGTAACCTGACCTTCCGGATCAAGAAGAACCGTAAGGGACATTATTCTCTTCTCGCCCTCGACTCCCCGGCCCCGGCCGTCAAGGAAATGGAGAGGCAGTTGTCCCTCAATGAGGACGTGCTGCGCTTCATGACCATCCGCGTCGAGGAACTCGATCTCGAGCTGTCCCCGATCCTCGCCCGCCGCGACCGCGAACGCGAGCGCGAGCCCCGTCGCGACGACTCGTACTGAGACCGGAGGCCGAACCCATGACCGAAGAAACCGCAGCCGCCGCGCCCGCCGCGACCGCCCGCCGCCCCTTCTTCCGCCGCCGCAAGGTCTGCCCGTTCTCGGGCGCCGGCGCTCCGAAGATCGATTACAAGGACGTTAAGCTCCTGCAGCGCTACATTTCCGAGCGCGGCAAGATCGTGCCGTCCCGCATCACCGCCGTGTCGGCCAAGAAGCAGCGTGAACTGGCTCGCGCCATCAAGCGCGCCCGCTTCCTCGCCCTTCTGCCCTATGTCGTGAAGTAAGGAGATCCGAACATGAAGGTTATTCTTCTGGAGCGGATCGAAGGCCGCGGCGCCCTCGGCGACGTGGTCACCGTCAAGGACGGTTTCGCCCGCAACTTCCTCCTCCCCCGGGGCAAGGCCCTGCGCGCCAATGCGTCGAGCCTGAAGGTGTTCGAGGCCCAGCGCGCCGAACTCGAGGCCCGCAACCAGCGTACCCGGGAACAAGCTGCCGGTTCCGGGGAAACCCTGGATGGGACCGCCTACATCCTCATCCGCCAGGCGGGTGAGAGCGGCCAGCTCTACGGCTCGGTCAGCGGCCGGGACGTCTCCGACATCATCAATGCGGGCGGCGGCAAGGTCGAGCGCTCGATGGTGGTGCTGGACAAGCCCATCAAGACCCTCGGCCTCCACGAGGTGAAGGTGAAGCTGCACGCTGAAGTCTCCGTGACCATCATCCTGAACATCGCCCGGTCCGAGGACGAGGCCATGCGTCAGGCCCGGGGTGAGAACATCCTCGAGTCCCAGTTCGCTGAAGACCGGGCGGCGGCCGAAGAGACCGCCCATGACATGCTCGCGGGCGGCGCCGGCAAGCAAGAAGGCGATTACGAAGGCTGATCGGCCTTTCACAAAGACGAGGAGGGCGCGGATCCGAATGGCTCCGCGCCCTTTTTAGTGCGCCAAGCCCAGCGCCCTCGACATACGCTTTTGTGACATTTAAGTGACATAGAAAACGGCAGACGCACACTAGATGTTGAATGACGGGGCTTTCCCCGCGTTCTCTGCCCGGAAGATACCCATGAACTCTCGCGCCTTCCTGTTTGCGGCCGTGTCCGCTGTCTCGCTTCTGGCTGGTGCCGCCCAGGCCGCCGCCCCAGGCGGAGACGTCGAGGAACTCGTCGTCACCGGCAGCCGGACCGAAGGCCGTACGCGCCTCGAGACCCTGGCGCCTGTCGACGTCATCTCCACGGAAGCCCTGACCCGGCAGGGCACGACAGAAATGGCCGCCGCGCTGGCGGCTGTCGCCCCCTCTCTCACCTTCCCGCGCCCGTCCATCACAGACGGCACAGACAGCGTGCGCCCGGCCACCCTGCGCGGCCTTGCCCCGGATCAGACCCTTGTCCTCATCAACGGCATGCGTCGCCACGCTTCGGCCCTGGTCAACGTCAACGGCTCGATCGGCCGCGGCTCGGCCGCCGTCGACCTGAACGCCATTCCGACGGTGGCCGTCGATCGGATTGAAGTCCTTCGCGACGGTGCCTCGGCTCAGTACGGCTCGGACGCCATCGCCGGCGTGATCAACATGCGCCTCCGTGAGGCGGATGAGGGCGGTTCGGCCTCCATGACCTATGGCGTCTACGACACCCGCGTCCGCACCGCCCGCAATCTCCAGGGCCGCGACAAGACCGACGGACCGACCTTCGCCCTCTCGGGCTGGCAGGGCCTGAAGCTGGGCTCGGATGGCTTCCTGACGGTCAGCGGCGAGTACCTGTTCCGCAACCCGACCAGCCGCGGTGACCTCGATCCGCGGATCACGCCCACAAAGGTCACCTCGCGCTTCGGCGATCCCCAGGTCGACCAGATCACGGTCTACGGCAATGCCGGAAAGCCGCTCAACGACGACTGGTCGCTCTATGGCTTCGGCGGTTACCAGAAGCGCAAGACGGATAGCGCCGCCAACCCGCGGCTGGCCAACAACTCCAATAACGTACCTGCGGTCTGGCCGATCGGCTTCCTGCCCCTCATCACGACGGACATTGACGACTACACCGCCGCCGGCGGCGTCCGCGGGACCCTGGGCGGCTTTGAAATCGATGCTGGCCTCGTCTATGGCTTCAATCAGGTCCACTACGGCGTCCGGGATTCCGTCAACGCCTCCATGGGCGTCGGCTCTCCCACCGACTTTGACGCCGGCAAGATGCAGTACGACCAGCTGGTCGCCCAGGTCGGCGGCCGTCGGGCCCTGGACTTCGGCCTCGCCAAGCCCGCCAACCTCGCTCTCGGCGCGGAATACCGTCGCGAGCATTACCAGATCACCCAGGGCGACCGCGCCTCGTGGGTGTTTGGTGGCGTGGCCGGCAAGGCGGCGGGCTCCCAGGGCTTCCCCGGCTTCCAGCCCGGCAACGAAGTGGACAAGGACCGGAACTCCCAGTCGGTCTACGCCGATCTTGACCTGCCGGTGACGGACGCTTTCGGGGTCGACATCGCAGTGCGCTACGAGAACTATTCGGACTTCGGATCCAAGACGACTGGCAAGATCTCGGGTCGCTACGACTTCAACGAGATGATCGCCGTTCGCGGCACTGCGGCCACCGGCTTCCGGGCCCCGGCCCTGCAGCAGCAGTACTTCACGGCGACCTCGACGAACTTCCTGTCAGTCAATGGGGTCAGCACGCCGGTGGAGGTCGGGACCTTCCCGGCGACCAGCGCCGTGGCCAAGTCGCTGGGCGGCAAGGCCCTGCAGCCTGAAGATTCGGTGAACTACTCCCTGGGCCTGGTCTTCCGGACTGGCGGCTTCGAGGCCACCGTCGACGCCTACCGCATCGATATCAACAACCGGATCGTCCTCTCCGAGAACATCCAGTGCAACCCGTCGGGGACGCCCACGGCCCAGGCCATCTGCGGCCTGATCAACCCGCCCGGCAGCAACGCCCAGCTCGGCGCCGCGCGCTTCTTCATCAACGGCGTGGACACCGAGACCAAGGGCATCGACATCGTCGCCCGCTACCGCTGGGACCTGGACACCCTCGGCCAACTCGATCTCACCGGTGCCGCCAACTACAACGACACCAGCGTGACGGGTGTGCCGAAGACCTCGGTCCTGGAGAACCTCCCGGTTCCCCCGCCCCTGTTCGACCGCGCCAACCGCCTGACCTTCGAAGAGGGTACCCCCGCCTCCAAGTACGTCCTGAACGCGGACTGGACCCAAGGGCCCTTCGGGGTCTCCGGCAAGCTGACCCGTTACGGTGACGTGCTGTCGCCGAGCAACAACCCCGCCCTCGACTACCCGGTCGGCGAACACGTCCTCCTGGACGTCGAAGCCCGCTGGAATAGCGACGCCGGGCTCGGCCTGGCCCTGGGCGTGACCAACGCCCTGGACGAGTATCCGAACCGGACCCCGGTGACGGTCAACACCAACGGCCCCAACGCCTTCCCGGGCTTCTCGCCCTTTGGCTTCAACGGCCGCTATGTCTACGCTCGCCTGAGCTACAATTGGTAGGGGGACGCGCCGGGTCCGGTCTCACCGGACCCGGCGGCCCTTTTCCACAGGCTGCGGAATCCTGTGCATCGAGGCGGGTGACGCCTTGACCCCAGCCCCTGCGAAGCGATCTCCTAAAGGGATGGCGCTCGCATCGGCTCTCGACCTGATCTCCCCCCACAACGACGTGGACCTGCCCCACCCTCCGGCCAACGTGGAGGCCGAACAGGCCCTGCTGGGCGCACTGCTCTACGACAACGCGGCCTTTGAGCGCCTGGGCGACAACCTTGAGGCCCGGCACTTCTACGAGCCCTTCCATCAGCGGCTCTTCACCGCGGTCCAGACCCAGATCCGAAAGGGGCAGCTGGCTGAGCCCATCCTGCTGGCAGAGCAGTTCAGCCGGGACCCGGCCTTCGAGGCGCTTGGCGGCGTCCGCTATTTCGCCGACCTCATTGACCGCGCCCCGCCGGCCGCCAACGCCCCGGACTACGCTCGCGCCATCTACGATCTGGCCCTCCGCCGGGACCTGATCCGGATCGGCGGGGAAATCACCGTCCGTGCACAGTCCCCCGAGGACGCGCAGTCGGCGATGGACCAGATCGAGGTGGCCGAGTCGAGCCTCTACACGCTGGCGGAAACTGGGGGGACATCCCAGGGTTTCATCCCCTTCGTGGATGCCCTGGGCGGTGCCCTGGAGATGGCGGCCGAGGCGCACCGGCGCGATGGGGGCCTTGCCGGCGTCTCGACCGGCCTGATCGACCTCGACCAGAAAATCGGCGGGCTGCATGCCTCTGACCTGGTTATCATCGCAGCGCGTCCCTCGATGGGAAAGACCTCGCTGGCAGCCAACATCGCCTTTCATATGGCGCGTCATTACGCTTGGGAACCGCAGCCCGACGGCACAAAGCGCACGGTTTCCGGTGGCATCGTCGCCTTCTTCTCCCTGGAAATGTCGGCAGAGCAGCTGGCCATGCGCCTGCTGGCGGAGGTCTCCGGGGTCTCCAGCGACCGGCTCCGCAAGGGAGAGATCGACGCCTCGGAGTTCGCCCGCATCCGCGAGGCGGCGCTCGAGATCCAGGAAGCGCCGCTGCACATTGACGCAACCGGCGGCCTTTCCATCGCCAAGCTGACCGCCCGGGCCCGGCGCCTGAAGCGCCAGCATGGCCTGGATGCGATCTTCGTCGACTATCTCCAGCTGATCACCTCGGGCGACAAACGGAACGAGAACCGGGTCCAGGAAGTCTCGATGATCACCCAGAGCCTCAAGGCCCTGGCCAAGGAGCTGAACGTTCCCGTCATCGCCCTCTCGCAGCTGTCCCGACAGGTCGAGAACCGGGAGGATAAGAAGCCCCAGCTGGCGGACCTGCGGGAGTCCGGCTCCATCGAGCAGGACGCCGACATGGTGATGTTCATCTACCGGGAGAGTTACTACCTCAGCCGCCTGGAGCCGCGCGAGGGAACGGCGGAGCACCTCACCTGGCAAGAGAACATGGACAAGGTGGCGGGCATGGCCGAGATCATCATCGGTAAGCAGCGTCATGGCCCGATCGGAACGGTCAGGCTGTCCTACAAAGAAGAAATCACCAAGTTCGGAAACCTGGCCCGGGATCCAAGCCGGTACGAGATCCGCTAGAGCCTGTTCCCTTCAGGCGGAACGCCTGAAGGGGCAAAACAGGCTCCAAGACCAAAAAGTCAGATCCAGTTTCGATCCTAAAACCGGTTCCCACTTATCGGAACAGGAGCTAGCCGAGAGGTCTGGCATTGGGTATCCCGGTCGCCATGCCGCATCGCGCCCGACTGACCGTCGACCTTTCCGCCCTGGCCCGAAACTTCGGGACCCTTGAAACCGTCGCGGCAGGCGCAGAGGTCGCTCCTGTCGTCAAGGCAGATGGCTACGGACTGGGCGTGAAGCGGACCTCGGAAGCCCTGTGGAGCGCGGGTGCGCGGTCCTTCTTCGTTGCGAGGCTGGACGAAGGCGAAGCCCTCCGCCGGAGCCTGGGCCCTACCCGTCCCGCCCGGATCTACCTGCTCGACGGGCTCGTTTCGGGCACCACGGACCGGGTCCGGAAATCGGGCCTGACGCCAATGCTGGCTGACCCCGTTCAGGTTGCCGCAGCCCGGAGCGCGGCGTCGGATGGCGGCCCGCTGGAGATCGGCCTCCACGTGGACACCGGCATGAACCGTCAGGGCCTGTCGCAGGACGCCCTGTCGGACCTCTCCCGAGACGGTGCCCGGGGCCTCAACCCCGTCCTGCTGATGAGCCACCTGGGCTCGGCGGCAACGCCGGAACACCCCCGCAATACGCTTCAGCTCCAGCGGTTTCGCCAGGCCCGGGGCCTGTTTCCCGACCTGCCCGCAAGTCTCTCAGCCTCGGCAGGCGCCTTCCTCGGTCCGGACTGGCGCTTCGACATGGTCCGCCCTGGCGTGAGCCTGTTCGGCGGCGGACCGTTCGAGCGGCCAGATCCGCGGATCGAGGCCGTGGCGACCCTGGACGCCCCCATACTCTATGTGCGGACTATCGAGGCCGGCGAATGGCTTGGCTATGGTTCAGGCCTGAGGCTGGATCATCGCATCCGGGTCGCAGTCGTGGCGGCCGGCTATGCCGACGGGTTGCTACGCCGGGGCGGAGGCCGTGGCTCGGCCTGGCTCGCCGGTGCCCGGCGGCCGGTCCGCATCGTCAACATGGACCTCATGGCCATCGAGATCGGCGACACCCCCGCCCGGCCTGGCGACCGGGTCGAACTCATGGGCGCCAACCTGCCTATCGACGACCTGGCCACGGCGACCGACACCGTCGCGCACGAGTGCCTCGTGCGACTCAGCGCCCGCGCCCGTCGCCGGTATGTCCGATCCTGACGCAAGCAGGGCTAGACTGAACCTGGCGGGCGAATCAGGAGACCTCCATGGCCAGAGACGGCGCGTCCTATGTCTGCCAGTCCTGCGGCGCAGCCCAGAGCCGCTGGAGCGGGCAGTGCCCCGCCTGCGACACCTGGAACACCCTTGTCGAGGAGAGCGGGCTGAAGCCCCCCGGGGCCCTGTCGGCCAGCCGCGCCACGCGGATACGAGGGCTCGACTTCCAGGGCCTGGCCGGCGAGATCCAGCCCCTTCCCCGGATCCAGACCGGCATCGAGGAATTTGACCGGGTCTGCGGCGGCGGTGTGGCCAGGGGTTCGGCCCTGCTCGTGGGTGGGGACCCCGGTGTCGGCAAGTCCACCCTGCTCATGCAGGTCGTCTCAGCGGCGGCCATGCGGGGTGCAGCCTGCGCCTATGTCTCCGGGGAAGAGTCCGTGGACCAGATCCGCAGCCGGGCCCAGCGCATGGGCCTGGGCGCCGCCCCCGTCCAGCTCGCGGCGGAGACAAGCCTGAGAAACGTCCTCGACGGCCTCAAGCGCTCCAAGTTCGACCTCGTGGTGATCGACTCCATCCAGACCCTCTGGAGCGACGCCCATGACGCGCCACCAGGATCCGTCACCCAGGTGCGCGCCGCCGCTGCAGAGCTCGTCCGCCTTGCCAAGCGCGAGGGCGTTGCAATTATCCTCGTGGGCCATGTGACGAAGGAAGGCGCCATTGCAGGCCCACGGGTGATCGAACACCTGGTAGACGCGGTGCTGACCTTCGAGGGCGAGCGCGGCTATCCCTTCCGGGTCCTGCGGGGGGTCAAGAACCGCTTTGGCGCCACCGATGAGATCGGCGTCTTCGAAATGGGCGACGCAGGCCTGCGCGAGGTGGCCAATCCCTCCGCCCTCTTCTTGGATACCTCCGGCGAGCGGGCGGCGGGCGCCGCCGTCTTTGCGGGCATAGAGGGATCGCGTCCGGTGCTGGTCGAATTCCAGGCCCTGGTGGCCCCCTCGGCCTACGGCAACCCTCGCCGGGCGGTGGTGGGCTGGGACTCCGGCCGGCTCGCCATGGTCCTGGCCGTCCTCGAGGCCCGCTGCGGCCTCTCCCTCGGGGCAAGGGACGTCTACCTGAACGTGGCGGGGGGCCTGCGGATCAGCGAGCCGGCGGCGGATCTCGCGGCGGCAGCGGCCCTGGCCTCCTCCGCCCTCGATGTCGCCCTCCCCCAGGACTGCGTGGTCTTCGGCGAGATCAGCCTCTCCGGCGAGATCCGCCCGGTCAGCCGGACGGAGGCGAGGGTCCGTGAGTCGGCCAAGCTTGGGTTCCGCCAGGCCCTGGCGCCCCGGGACGCCGATGCCGGCGCCCTGAAGCTTGCCGGGGTCTCTCGCCTCGCCGACGCCATCGCAAGGATCGGCGATGGCGGCTGGAGCACCCTGCCGTGATGCCCTTCGACCTCATTGTCCTGGGGATCCTGCTTCTCTCAGGCATCCTGGGGTTCGCCCAGGGGGCGGTGAAGGAACTGGTCTCCCTGGTCTCGCTTGTCGTTGCCCTGGTCCTGGCCATGCTCGGGCTGCAGTTCGTCACACCGCTGATCCAGGCCCGCATGGACCTCGACTGGGCCGCCGCGCCCATCGCCTTCCTGCTGGTCTTCGCCCTCGCCTATCTGGGCCTTCGAGCCCTGGGCTCCGGCCTTACGGGAGGTATCCGCCAGGCGCGGCTGCTGAGCGCCCTGGACCGGGCCCTGGGCTTCGGATTTGGCCTTGTGAGGGCGGCGCTCTTCCTGGGCGTGTGCAACCTCGCCTTCACCGCGGCGACGCCGCCAAGCTATGCGCCTACCTGGCTGCAGGGTTCGCTCTTCTACCCCCTCACCGAACGCTCCGCCGCGATGATCCGTGCGTTGGCGCCCCAGGGCGCCAATCTTGCCGGGCGCATTGCCCCCGCGGTCGAGAAGGCGCTTGGTGAGGGGCACAAGGGTGACAGGCCGATCGACGGGGGATATGTAACGAATGCCCCTTCTGGTCGCGACAAGGCAGCGGAGACGCCCCGGTGAACACCCCCGCCGATCGATGGTCGCCACGTGATCCTGACGACGACGCCCCGAGGCTCGAATGCGGCGTCTTCGGCGTATTCGACGTCGAGGACGCCTCCGCGGTAACCGCCCTGGGGCTCCACGCCCTCCAGCACCGGGGACAGGAAGCCTGCGGCATCGCCAGCTTCGATGGCAATGGTTTCCACACCGAGCGGCACATGGGCTATGTGGGCGACGTCTTCGCGGGCGGGGATCTGACCACCCGGCTTCCAGGTGCCTTTGCCATCGGCCATACCCGCTATTCAACGGCGGGCAGCAGCGTCCTCCGCAACGTCCAGCCCATGTTCGCCGACCTGGACACGGGCGGCATCGCCCTGGCCCACAACGGCAATCTGACCAACTTCCTGACCCTGCGCCAGCAACTGGTGGCGGAGGGCCGGATCTTTCAGTCCACCTCGGACTCCGAGGTCATCCTGCACCTCATCGCGCGGTCCCGCCGGCCCCGCCTCGTGGATCGGTTCATCGACGCCCTGCGGGAGATCGAGGGCGGCTATGCCCTGGTGGCCATCACCAACAAGAAGCTGATCGGCGTCCGGGACCCGCTCGGAATCCGCCCCCTGGTCTTGGGCGACCTGGATGGCCATCCCGTCCTGGCGTCGGAAACCTGCGCCCTGGACATGATCGGCGCCCGCTTTGTCCGGGACATCGAGCACGGCGAAATGGTGATCATCGACCACGAAGGCATCCACAGCCTGCGGCCCTTCCCCGCCGCCCGCGCCCGCCCCTGCATCTTCGAGTACGTCTACTTCGCCAGGCCAGACAGCGTGGTGAACGGCAAGTCCATCTACGAGGTCCGCAAGCGCATGGGCCGCCGCCTGGCCCAGGAGATGCCCGCGGATGTCGACGTGGTCGTTCCCGTTCCCGACTCCGGGGTCCCGGCAGCGCTCGGCTTCGCCCAGGAGGCCGGCCTGCCCTTCGAGATGGGGATCATCCGCAATCACTATGTAGGCCGGACCTTCATCCAGCCCACCCAGGGTGCGCGCGAATCCAGCGTGCGAATGAAGCTCTCTCCGAACCGCGCTGTGCTGGCTGGCAAGAAGGTCGTGCTGATCGACGACTCCATTGTCCGCGGCACCAATTCCATGCGGGTGGTCAGGATGGTGCGCGAGGCCGGGGCCACAGAGGTTCACCTGCGTTCCGCCTCCCCGCCGATCCAGTGGCCGGACTTCTACGGAATTGACATGCCCGACCGGGACAAGCTGCTGGCCGCCAACAACAGCGTCGAGGATATCGCCCGGATCCTGAACGTGGATTCGATGGGCTTCCTTTCCGTGGACGGCCTCTACTGGGCCATGGAGGCGGGCCCGCGGGACCCCGCAAACCCCCAGTTCACCGATCACTATTTCACGGGTGACTATCCGACCCGGCTCCTTGACCGGGAAATCGCCGAAGGGCGCAACGCGGTCACAGAACGACAGTTGTCCTTCCTGGTTGACGCGTGAGCCCTGCGCCTGTCGGCCGCTGGCTGACGAGGCTGAAGCCCGACGTCTACATCCTGCTGATCCTGGGCATGGTGGTGCTGGCGACCCTTCTTCCGGCGGAGGGTGAGGCGCGCCCTCTCCTCAAGGTCGCCGTCTCGCTGGGGATCGGCCTGGTCTTCTTCCTGCATGGTGCCCGCCTGTCCCGCGACGCGGTGATCGCCGGTGCCACCCAGTGGCGACTGCACGCCATGGTCCTGGCCGCGACCTTCCTCCTCTTCCCGGCCCTCTGCCTTCTGGCCCAGGGCCTGCCGGCCTGGATCCTGCCGGCCAGTCTCGCACCCGGTCTTCTCTTCCTTGGGTGCCTGCCCTCGACCATCCAGTCTTCCATCGGCTTTACAGCCATCGCCCGGGGAAATGTGGCTGCGACCGTTGCGGCGGCGACGGCTTCCAACCTTCTGGGCATCATCGTCACGCCGGTGCTCGCCGGCCTGCTGCTGCACAGGACGGGCGGCGGGGTCTCCTTTGAGGGGCTGCAGACCATACTGCTCCAGCTCCTGGTGCCCTTCCTGGCGGGTCATCTCCTGCGCCCCTGGATTGGCGACATCGTCGCCCGCCACGCCGGTATCCTGTCGAAGCTGGATCGGGGCTCCATCCTGCTGGTGGTCTACGCCGCCTTTTCAGATGCCGTAACTGGCGGCATCTGGTCCCGGCTTGGCGCCCTGGACCTCGTCAGGTTGACCCTGGTCTGCGGCATCCTGCTCGCCATCGTCCTCTGTGCCACCCTGGCCGCCGCCCGTGCGGCGCGCCTGTCCACGCCTGACGAGATCACCCTGGTCTTCTGCGGGTCCAAGAAGAGCCTGGCGAGCGGCGTTCCCATGGCGGGCGTCCTGTTTCCTGGCGACGGGCTGGGGCTGGTCCTCCTTCCGATCATGATCTTCCACCAGATCCAGCTCATGGCCGCCGCCGTGTTCGCGCAGAGATACGCGGAACGACCCGCGTCCGAGGGTGACGCCCCGGCTGCGACGGGCTAAGGGGGCGACATGACCGCCGACACGCCCCTCGCAGACAAGATCGCCCTGGTGACCGGTGCCTCCCGGGGGATCGGACGCGCCTCAGCCCTGGCCCTGGCCGGGGCCGGAGCCCACGTCGTGGCCACGGCCAGGACCCAGGGCGCGCTGGAATCCCTGGACGACGAGATCTTTGCCCTGACCGGGCATCACGCCACACTCGTCCCCCTGGATCTTGCCGAACCCGCCGGGCTCGACGCCCTGGGGCTCGCCCTTCACCAGAGGTTCGGGCGGTTGGACATCGTCATCCATGCGGGCGCTGTCCTGGGTGCCATCACGCCGGTCAGTCATGTGGAGCCCGGGCTCTGGGACCGGGTCATGACCGTGAACGCCACCGCCTCCTGGCGTCTGATCCGGTCGATGGAGCCCCTGCTGAAGGCGTCGGACGCCGGTAGGGCCCTGTTCGTGACCTCCAGCCGGGCGGCGTCCCCACGGGCCTTCTGGGGGCCCTACGCTGCGTCCAAGGCCGCCATGGAGGCGATTGTCAGGGCCTGGGCGGATGAACTGGAACACACTGGTGTCCGCGCAGCGATCATCGATCCGGGAGCCATGCGCACCCGCATGCGGGCCGAGGCCTATCCTGGCGAGGATCCTGCAGACCTGCCGGACCCCTCGGAGATCGGTCCGATGATGATCGCGCTGGTGCTCTCGGACCCCGGCCTTGCGACGACTGTCAGGACTTTCCGGGCTTGGAAGGCCGACCGCGTGGCGCTGACCCCTTCGACCTGACGGCACGTCCAGAGGCGGGACGCCCCCTCACCTTCCCCGGCCTCGCGCCGGCGCGCGACGCTAGCTTGGATCCGGCGGCTGGCCGGGAGCGGCCTGATACCTTGGTCACCTTGGCAGGTTTAGCGGACTTGGCGGACTTGGCGGTCTTGGCGGTCTTGGCGGTCTTGGCGGTCTGGGCCGCGGCCTTGGACCGGGCCGTTCCGGAAGCCTTCCGCGGCCCGGCCCGCGCACGCACGCCTCCCGCAGGGCCTGCCGCCTTGGGTGACGGACCGTCGACGAAGGGATTGCGGCTGGATCTGACGCTCACGCGGATTGGCACCCCGGGCAGGTCGAAGCTCTCCCGAAGGGCGTGCACCAGATAGCGCCGATAGTGGTCGGGGAGCTGCTCGGCGCGGGTGGCGAACAGAACGAAGGTCGGTGGACGCGCCTTGGTCTGGGCCATGTATTTGGGCCGGATCCGCCGTCCGTTCACGGCGGGAGGCGGGTGCCTCTGGATGGCCATCGCCAGCCAGTCGTTCAGGTCGCGGGTCTTGACCCGGGTGGACCAGTTCTCGTGGACCTTGAACACGGCGGGCATCAGGCGATCAACATTCCGGCCCGTCTCCGCGGACAGGGCCACCAGAGGCGCACCGCGGACCTGGGGCAGTTGCCGGTCGAGGGTTTCCCGAATCTCGGCCAGACGGCTCTGGGGTTCGTCGATGAGGTCCCACTTGGCCAGTACGAAGACCAGGGCCCGACCTTCCCGCTCGACCAGGTCGGCGATCTGCAGGTCCTGGATCTCGAAAGGGTGGGTGGCGTCAACGACCAGGATAACCACCTCGGCGAAGGTGATGGCCCGGATGGTGTCCGCGGTGGACAGCTTTTCCAGTCCCTCCTGGACCCTGGCCTTCCGGCGCAGCCCCGCAGTATCGACCAGCCGGATCGCGCGCCCGCCCAGGGACCAGTCCACGGGGATGGCGTCGCGGGTGATCCCCGCTTCCGGCCCGGTCAACAGCCTGTCCTCGCCGATCAGCCGGTTCACCAGGGTGGACTTGCCCGCATTGGGACGCCCGACGATGGCAATGCGGAGGGGGCGGTCGTCGGCGGGCTCCGCCTCGAAATCCTCTTCGTCTCCAGCCTCACGTTCGGCGACCTCACGTTCGGCGGCCACCGCGGCCTCGAAGTCCGCCTCGTCGGCGTCTTCCAGCTCTTCGGGATCGTCCACAAAGGCCCTGAGCGCGGCATAAAGGTCGGCGAGACCCTCCCCATGCTCGGCAGACAGGGGAATCGGTTCCCCAAGGCCCAATCGGAAGGCGTCGTTGGTGCCCTCGTCGCCCTGCCGCCCCTCGGCCTTGTTGGCGATCACGATGACGGGCCGGTCATGCCGGCGCAGGACATCGGCGAAGATCTCGTCCAGCTGGGTCACGCCCACACGCGAGTCGATGACGAAGAGGGCCACATCGCATTCCCGGATGGCCGCCTCGGTCTGGGCGCGCATCCGGGCCTCAAGGCTTTCGTCGGTGACGTCCTCGAAGCCGGCGGTATCGATCAGTTCGAGGTCAAGGTCACCAATCCGACCCGTTCCGAAGCGACGGTCGCGGGTCACGCCGGGGCGGTCGTCGACTATGGCCAGGCGCTTGCCGGCAAGACGGTTGAACAGGGTCGATTTGCCGACGTTGGGCCGGCCGACAATGGCGAGTCTGAGGGTCATGGGCGGTACCTAACGGACCGCAATGAGCTGGGCCTCATCGGTCACGAAATAGAGGGTGTCGCCCAGGGCGATGGGGCCGACGGTCACCGGTTCGCCCAGCTTTTCCGACTTTTCCACTTGGCCCGAGCGGGCGTTGACGGCGACGAGCTCACCGGTGTTGGAGGCCAGGACGATCCGACCGGAGGCGAGGATTGGCGAAGACCAGACCGGGCGCGTACCGGCCTTCTTGGTCTTCGAGGACTGAAGGCCAAGGTTGCCGAAATAGCCGGTCTTCTCACGCCCCACACCCAGGTCGGTGACCCAGTAGGCCAGACCCGTTTCCCGAGCGAGGCAGTAAAGCTTGCCCGCCATGTCCACCACATAGACCACGTCGCCCGTAACCCAGGGCGTGGTGATCCCGGTGATCGGCAGAGACCATCGGGTCTGACCGGTGCGCAGATCCGTCGAGGACAGAACGCCGGAATGACTGACCGCCACTACGTCGCCCTGATAGATGACGGGGCGTCCCGCGATGTCCCGGATCTCCGAGAGGGCGTTGGTCCGGCTCGCCCGGGACAGGGAGTCGCTCCACAGGTCATTCCCGTTGGCGGCGCGGAGTGCGATCAACTCACCTGATCCGAAGGCGGCGACCACGGTATCGCCAGACACCGCCGGGCTTGAGGCCGCGAGGATACGGGCGGATTCCGAGAGCGCCTGGTAGGTCCATCCCTCCTTGCCGGTCGCGAAGTCGAAGGTCATCAGGGTGTTGTCGATGGCGACGGTAAAAATCCGGCCGCCGGAGATGGTCGGGGCGGAGTGGATCGGCTGCTCGACCGCAGTCCGCCAGAGAACCTCGCCGGTATCGGCATTCAGCTGGGTGACGAAGCGATAGCCGGAGGTCACCACCACCTTGCCCTCGGCGATTGCAAGCCCACCGCCAAAGGCGACGGTGTCCCGGCGAGACTTGCCGCGCAGATCGACCTTCCAGACCTGGGCACCCGTGCGCGCATCTAGGGCGCTGACGGCGGCATGACCGTCCATCACGTAGATCTTGCCATTGACGGCCACGGGCGGCGCCATGACATGGGCATTGCGACCCCGGCTAGACCCGAAGCCCTTCTTCCAGGCGACGGCCAAGTCCTTGCCAGCATCGGCATGCATCGGAGCCTGCTCGGGCGTGCCCCCTGGAAGGGCCCACTGGTCCAGGGAGACCGGATCCGGGAGATAGAAGCTCGAGCCCTTGAGCCCCGCCTCAGGAGTCACCTCCTGGTCAAAGCCGGTAAGCGGAATCCGGTTCTCCGCCTGGGCGGTTTCCGCTGGACCCTTGTCCCCAAAGTTCAGCAGGTCCCGGGTCTGGGCGCAGCCAGAAAGCAGCAACGCCGTCGCCAGAACGGCGAGGATCACGGAGCGGGAGCGGATCATTGGGCGGGCGCCTGCAGGGGAAGCCCCGGGATCCCAGCCGGGAGGGGACGGGGTGGCGGCAGGGCCGCCGCAGCCTTGACGAGATCTGCTGTGGCCTTCGCAGAGCCGCTGTCGATGAGGGCAATGGCTGCAGTGGCCCGGCTACGGGCGCCTTCGGCGACGTCAGGGGCCAGGGAGACGACCACGAAGTCCGAACGCGCACCCGCTGTGTCTCCAGCCAGGAGCTTTGAGAAGGCGGCGGCCTCGCGGGCCTGCATCCGGAAGGGACGTCCTGCCTTGAGGAGCGGCTCGAGCCGGGTGTCGATCTGGGCCAGGGGCGTCGTATCGAGGAGGGCGTAGACGGCCTTCAGGCGGGCCGCATCGCCGATCAGAGGATCCGGCGCCGCCTTCGCCGCCTGGTCGAAGAGGGCGACGGCACCGTTCACATCACGCTCACCAAGGCGGAGAGCGCCAAGATGTTGCAGGGCCAGGGACTTGTAGGCCGGGCTTGCGCTCTTCGAGACGGTCTCCCAGGAGGCCTTCGCATCGGCAGGCCGCCCGGCCTGAAGGGCTTCGAGCCCCTTGGCGTAGATCTCTGAGGCCTTGCTCGACTGGCTCTGGGTCCAGGCCTTGTAGCCCTGCCATCCCCCGACACCCGCCAGCACCAGGACGACGAGACCGATGAATACCGGCAGCGCCCTCAGCGCCAGGGCGCGATAGCGGTCGGAGCGGATCTGCCCTTCGACCTCTTCGAAAACGTCGACCACTCTGGAGACTCCGCATTGGGGCACCGCGACCCGGCGCGGCGGAAACTATAGCGCCGGCCGGTCCGCCGCAATGTCCCGAGGGTGAAGCGCACGCATGGCGGAACCGTGGCGCCCGGGAATACTGGCAGCGACGGTGCCCGGCAGGGCGCGCGCCGAGCGCGATGGCGGCGATGAAGCCGAAGATGATGCAGCCCCCAAGCTGTGGCGGTCCTTGAAGGACTCGATAAGCCTAGGACCCTCCAAAGGCCGATCCGGATGCAATCCGGGGGATCATGCTTCCGTGATCCCCCGGACGCAGGCGGGCTTCAGTCCCGCAGGCTGGCCGGAACGATGCCGCCGTTCTGCTCAAGCGCGACCCAGACGGCCTTGATCAGGGCCATATTCTGTTCGGCGCTGCCGTGGGCACCCGCATTCACTGCGAGCTCGCCAGCGAGTTCCTTGCGGGCGTTCAGGCTGGAGTCGATGTCGAGCATCTTCAGGAGGTCGACGATTGAGGTACGCCAGTTCCCACCGCCGCCCTTCGAGGCCGCAAGCGCGGTCAGGACGGCTTCCACGTCAACCGGGGCTACAGGCGCGGGCGGGGGTGCAGCCGCAGCCGCAGCAGCCGGCGCAGCCGGGGCCGCCGCAACGGGCTTGGGTTTGGGCGGAAAGATCTTGCCCATGATGGAACTGAAAATGCCCATGGCGGTCTCCTGGAAGGGTGTGCGCCCGGTCCCAGCGACCGGGGTCCCGGTTTCATGCCAACTTTCGCGGATTTAACAATGCCCTTGATCGGTTCAGCCCCGAAGAGTTATATTATAACATAATTAGAACCCAGGAAATGGACCCTAGAATGACCAGACGCGCCCCCTATGTCCTTTCTGCCAGCATGCTCGGTCTGGTTTTGGCTGGCACGGCGGCCAACGCGGCGGAAACCGGGAACCGGAAGCCCACAGAAGTCGAAGAGGTCGTGGTCACGGCTGCGCCTTACCCAGTATCGCTCAACACCATCACGACCAGCGTCACCATTCTCTCGGCAGAGACCCTAAGCCTTGCACCCCCTGCGGGCCTGGGAGACCTCCTGGCCGGCCTCCCTGGCCTGAGATCCACTGCCTATGGGCCCGGGGCCAGCCGGCCTGTGATCCGGGGCCTGGCCGGCCCCCGGGTGCTCCTGCTGCAGAATGGCGTCGGCATGGTGGACGCCAGTTCCCTGTCGCCCGACCATGCGGTGCCGAGCGAAGCGGGCCAGGCCAGCCGCGTCGAGGTGCTGAGAGGTTCATCTGCCCTTGCCTACGGCGGGTCAGGTATCGGCGGTGTGGTCAACGTGATGGATGACCGGGTGCCTTCCCGGCGGCCTGCCGACCGGATCGAGGGACGAGGCGCCCTGGCCTGGTCCAGCGTCGACAATGGCCGTTCCGCTTCCCTCGCCGCGAACATCGGAGTCGGCGCCCTTGTCCTGGCGGTGGACGGCGCAACCCGCCGGTCCGGGGACTATTCCACGCCGGGAACCCCGGTCTCTAATCGCCTCGCGGCGGCGACGGGCCTGGAGCCGACCCCGGAAACCAAGCAGCGGAATGTCTCGGTCGAGGCCGATTCCTGGGGCGTCGGCGGCTCCATCGTGAGCGACTCCGAAGGATTCCTAGGCCTGTCGGTGAAGCGCACCGACACCGGCTATGGGGTGCCCTTCGCCCAGGTCGTCAGCGATCCGCCTCCCGAGACCCTTCGGCTGCACATGAAGCAGACCCGATGGGACCTCCGCGGCGAGTCCCCGTTCGCCGAGGGCTGGCTGGAAAAGGTCAGGCTCTCCGTCGGTCATGCCGACTATGAACATGCGGAGATCGAGGTCGACGCGGGTGCAGTGGGAACCCGCTTCCTGTCCAACGGAACCGAAGGGCGCCTGGAGTTCGTCATGCGCGGTGCGGCGGACCGCCAGGGCGCCTTCGGGATCCAGGGGCTGACCCGTAGCTTCGAGGCCATCGGCGACGAGGCCTTCATCCCGGTCGTAGAGATCAACGAACTCGGCGCCTTCACCCTGCAGCGCTTCGAGTTTGGCCAGGGCGGCGTCGACGCCGGACTGCGGCTCGACACCCGCGAGCTGAGGGCCGAGCTGGATGGCCGGGAGACCAGCCCTCCAGGCGCCGCGTCCGGGCTGGACTGGGCGACGACCCGCGACACCCGGTCCTTTTCGAATGTCTCCGCGTCAGCCGGCCTATTCTGGAAGCCCTCGGATCCGGTCTTCCTGGGGGCGACCTTCTCCCTGAGCGGCCGCGCGCCTACTGAGTTCGAGTTGTTTGCCGACGGCCCGCATGGCGGGACCTCGACCTGGGAACTCGGGGACCCGACCCTAGAGTCGGAAACCGCACTGTCCCTTGAGGTGACGCTGCGGTGGACGGGCCCGGATACCCGGATCGAGGCCCATGCTTGGGCCGCCCGGTTCGATGGCTTCATCGAGGAGCGGCCGACGGGCGGGACCTGGGAGGACCTGCCGGTTTTCCTCTACCAGCAGTCCGACGCCGACTTCACCGGTCTCGAGCTTGAAGCTGAACAGACCCTCTTCCGTCGCGACGCCGGCCTCATCATCGGCCGGGTCTCAGCCGATGTCGTGCGCGGGGATACGGACTTCGGCGCCCCGCCCCGCATCCCGGCTTACGGGGTCACCGGAGAGATCGCCTGGCGGTCCGACGTATTGGACGCCGCGATCGAGGTCCGCCATGTCGGGGACCAGACCCGCACGGCACCCTTCGAACTGGCAACGGACGGCTACACCTCCCTGAACGCCAGCCTCGCCTGGCGGCCGGTCCCTGACGCCCCTGTGACACTCAGCCTCCGGGGCCGGAACCTGACCAATGCCGAGATCCGCGAGCAGGCTTCCTTCCTGAAGGACATAGCGCCCTCCCCGGCCCGGTCCGTCAGCGCCGCCCTGTCCTGGACCTTCTGAGACGCCCCCTGAACGTGATCGCGGCGGCGCCGGCCAGCGTCAGACCCAGCCGGTGTAATCCTCCAGGGTCTTGCCCGGTTCCGCCTCGAAGCGAGCGCGGCGCACCCGCAGGTCCAGGATCCTGTCGAGGCGGAAGACCCTGAAGTCCTCGCGCTGCTCGCACCAGGCGATCAGGACCTCGGCCCCTGCCAGACCGAAGAGGGCGAGCGGCCGGACTGCACGCTCGGTGATGGCCCCGTTCCGGTCTGCATAGTGGAGCTGCACGCGGCGCTGGGCCTCCACAGCACGGGCCAGACGCCCGGCCCAGGGCGAGGGCTCACCTTCCGGGCCCGAGACCATGCCAAGGACGTCGGAGGGAACATTCACGCCCGCCTCCCTGGCCCCTGCGACCCAGCCTGCACCCTCATCGCACCAGGTGCCACTCGGTCTGGCGGCCGGCCAGGTAGATCACCCTCTGGCCGTCGAACAGGGCGCTCTGTTCCAGCTTCATCTGGACGAACTGCCCGCCCCATTCGGGGACCGGGTGGCGGATATTGCCCTCGATCGCATAGGCGGTATTCGCATGCAGGGGCCAGTCTCCCTGGATCGCCGTCGGGCCCTGGTTATCCCACATGCCGATGGTGGGGCCGGGCGCATGGCCGACGAAGCCCAGGGGATGGCTGTAGACGCTGGACCTCAGCCCCGCCTTCCCGGCGGTTTCCAGGGTCGAGGCCAGGATGGCGTTCCCGGTCCGCCCCACGGCGAAGTTCCCGGTCAGGAGATCCTGCCAGCGGTTGCCGGCCTTAAGGGCGGCGACAAGGCCCGCCGGCGGCGCGGTCTCGCCCATGCGCAGGACATAGCCCATCTCCTGGGTGTCGGTGCAGAGCTTGAGATAGCAGAAGCCGACGTCGGTATGCAGGACATCCCCCCGCTGGATGACGCCATCCTCACCGCAGGACAGGCCGTCAGCCGTACAGGCGAGGCCGCGCCGCTGCAGGTTCACGTCCGGGAAGAACCAGGGCGACAGGCCCAGGCTCTCGAAGCGGCTGCGGATGTACCAGGAGACGTCCTCTGTCCGGGTAACGCCCGGGGTAATGACCCGCTCGCTGAAGGCTTCGGAGATCACGCCCCGGGCGACGGCGACGATCTGGGGATAGAGCTGCGCCTCCATGGGCGTGCGGGTCTCGAACCAGCGGATGACCAGGGGTTCGGCCGGGGTCAGGCGCTGGGCATATTCAGCAGGCAGGGCTTCCAGGAGCCGGTCCCGCAGGGCGGCAGTCAGGCCGTCCGCGACGGGCCATTCCCGCGAGACGTTGATCCCGATGCGCCGGGGGTTGCGGCTGACGATGACCTCGGCCAGGGCCTTCCACTGGGCGTCCAGGTCGCCTCCGGCCCAGGCGGACGTGTAGGCCCCGCCAAGGGGATACCGGTTGACCGACAGCTTCTCGACCGTCCCGTCAGGCTTGCGGAAGAAGATCAGCATAGTTGTCCGGCGGGCGGCGTAGGACGGCTGCGGGACCAGGGTGAAGTAGACCGGGTCCTCGGCGTACTCGCGATTGATCACCAGCCACATGTCCAGGCCCGACTCCGCCATCAGGCGGGGCAGCAGGGTTTCGAGCCGGTCGGCCAGGATCCGGTTCTCCACCTCAACCCGGTCGCGCGACGGCAGGACGGCCAGGCCATCAGCAGAGGGGATGACCCGTCCCTGGGCCGCCGGCACCGAAGCGCTGGCGGGTGCCGCATCGGGACTCCCCCAGACCAGCAGGGAGAAGGTGAGGGCGAGGAAGGGGGCGAGGCGCAAGGCGGGCAAGCTCCGAAAAATGACGGGACCGCAGCACACATCCCATGGAAAACTCCCCGGGCAAACCGGTCCCGACCATCAAGCCCTGACGTTAAAGGGCCGGATCTCGATCCCGCTGGGGGCCGGCATAGGATTGGGGCAGCGCTTCACCCAGGACACCGCCTCTTCGAGGTCGCGGACTTCCCAGATCCAGAACCCCGCCACGCGTTCCCCGGCCGGGGCAAAGGGACCCGGGGTGACGGTTCGGTCGGCGCCGTCGAAGGCGACTCGGGCCCCGGCGGAAGAGGGCTTGAACCCATCCGCCAGCCTCAGGATCCCAGCTGCGCGGAGCTCGGCGTTGAAGCGACCCATGGCCTCCATCGTCGCCGGGTCGGACGGGCCCGCCCCCTCGCTCGCGTCTGTCGCCTTGACCAGGACAAGCACCTGAATGCGCTGTTCCCCCTGAAGGGCTCCGAACTCTTAACCAGGATCGCCCGAGGCGCCCGATCCCGACTTCGCGGGCGTACAGTCCCCGATCTCGAGGTACCGGTCGCCGTCCGCGACGGAGAACATGCCCTCGGCCCTCGAAGGAATAAACTGCGGGCCGTTGGGAGCCTGCGCGACCCACTACGCGTCAAGACGGGGCGAGACATAGTCACGACCGCCGTAGATGAAGGCGAAGCCCCCGCCGCGAACGCGAACCTGGACCTCCTGCGGCTAGGCCAGACGCCACCAGAATCCCGCCGGTGATCTGGCGCTTCTCGGTCAGGGTGCATTGAAGGGACTTCCCGGGATTCCCGGGAGGCCCACCTTCCCGGACATCTTCGCCTGCCAATTATAGGAGCAGGCCGAACGCCATCACATGGCCTGACATCAAGTCCTACTAACGCTTTCGGTGGGGGGAACTAATTTGCCTTGCGTCGCATGCAGTACAGTCCGTTGTCCAGGTCTGCGGTAAAGCAGACCGATCCATCCGGTCGCACGGCCACGCCGGTGGCGACATACGGCGGCGGCAGGCCCGGCCCGGCGGCGAGGCCGATGGGAAGGTTCTCGGCGATCACCTTCCGGTCACCTTTCACGAGGTCGATCTCGGTGATCCGGCGGGCACCAGCCTCCGCCACGACCAGGCTTCCCCAGGGGGTGAAGGCCAGGCCCTCCGGCAGGGCCAGCTGGTCAGCCACCCGGGTCTTCGCGCCGGTGGCGAGGTCGATCCGCTGGATGGTCCCGGCCGCCTCGCTGACATAGAGGGCTCCATCGGGCCCCACCGCCAGCTGCACGGGTCCAGAAAGGCCGGTCACCAGCGCCCGCCGGTCCTTATAGCCTTCCCCGCTCGCGACAGTGAGGGTCCCGCTTCCGATCTCTGCGACGGCGATGCGGCCGTCGGGCAGGAACTGGGCGTCCATCGGGGCGTTGAAGCCATGAAGGACGGTGATGGTCCTGAAGTCCGCACGATCCAGCACCTGGACGGAGCCGCTGAACCAGGAGGTCAGCAGGACCTGCCCGGGGCCAAGGCCAACGGCGAAGGGATACTCGATGTCGGAGGCCTGCATCCGGTGGATGTCGCGGACCGCTCCGGTCTTCAGGTCGATTTCCCGGAAGGCGAAGACATCCGCCACCCAGGCGGTGTCGCCTTCGATCTTCAGCCCCGCCGGAACGGCGAGCCGACCGGCCACGAGGGTCTTCAGGCCGCCGGTCCCAGGGTCGAAGGCCTGGACTGAGTTGTCCGCCATGTTGGAGAGATAGATTGTCCCGTCCCTGGCGATGGCCAGGTTGTCGAGCGAGGTCTTGAGCTTTCGCACGACGTTCTTGCGCCCGGTCGCCAGCTCGATCCGGCTGAGATCCCCCGCCCGGGTGTCCACGACCCACAGGTTACCCTTGCCGTCCAGGTTGACCGCGGCGGGCACCTGGAACTCGCTGTTGATGATCGTGATCGCGCCATTGGCGGGATCCATCCGGGCGACGGCGCCCTTGAACCAGAGGGGTCCGTAAAGCATTCCGTCCGGCCCGACCTCGAAGCCATTGAAGCCGCCAAGGTCCTTCGCGATCAGCCGGGGTGCCTTGGCGCCGGCAACGTCGATTTCCCACATGGCGTCGCCGAGGAAGACCTGGCTCGCATACAGCTGGCCAGTCTTCATGTCGAAGGCCAGGGAATTGATACCGGTGAGGTCCTTCGCCAGGATCCGGATGGGGGCGCCTTCCTTCTCGCGGAAGCGGACAATCCCCTGGAGGTAGGACGTCCAGGCCAGCTCTCCCTTCGGTCCGATGGCGATGTCGTCGGCCTGCCCCTCCGGCCCCGGGATGTAGACCTTGGCCGCGCCGCTTGACCTGTCGATCTCCCAGGTGGCGTTGCCCACCACCGTCCCGGCCAGGACCCTGCGATCATCCAGGACCGCAAGGCCGTGGACCCCCTTCAGGGCTGAAGCCGGGACGACCACTTCAGGGGCGGACCATCCGCCCGCCAGGACCGGGCCAGCGCCGCAGAACGTGACGAGAATGGCGGCCTGCAGGCCACGAAGAATGTTCCAAAAGCGCAAGACCCTACCCCCCGATGCCCCGGTTTGCCCGGACTGAAAGCAGCATCCACTGGTGAATGGGTTTCGTCCACACCCGTTGCAGGAGACCCCTCTGAAGCGGTCGAGCGCCGGCTCCGATTTCAGTCCGACTTCACCGCGCCACGGTCCGCCGAGAGCCAGCGGCCAGTCACCGCCGACCTTTGAGCACCTTGCCAATCTCAGCTTGAGAACTTCAGAGCTGCGACGCCGGCAACGATCAGCAAAACTCCGAGGATGCGCATCAAGGACAGCGCATCCCCGAAGAACATGACGCCAACAAGGAAGGTGCCGGCACCACCGATACCGGTCCAGACCGCGTACGCCGTCCCAATAGGTATGTCCTTCTGGGCAACCCAGAGGAGGTATCCGCTCGCCGCCATGAAAACCATGGCGATGGCGATGCCGATCCAGCGGGTTTCAGGGACCTGGGAGATCTTTAGACCAACAGGCCAGCCG
>CAMAOY010000006.1 GCA_945859865.1 Phenylobacterium deserti | reverse complement strand
CCTCGGGCCCCGGATCGAGGCCAGTCCCGTCTTCCCGGAGCGGGTGAATGTGGGCTTCGCCGAGGTCCAGGACCGGTCCCATCTACGCCTGAGGGTCTGGGAGCGTGCCGCAGGCCTGACCCGGGCCTGTGGCTCCGGCGCCTGCGCCGCCCTCGTCGCCGCCGTGCGGCGGGGCCTGGCCGATCCGCAGGCCTTAGTCGCCCTAGACGGCGGCGACCTGGAGATTGCCTGGGGCGTCGACGGCCACGTCCACATGACCGGCGACGTCGAGATCGAGTTCGAGGGGCGGCTATCATGACTGGCTCTGAAGTCCGGGTCGTCACCTTCGGCTGCCGCCTCAACGCCTACGAGAGCGAGGTGATCCGCGCCCGCGCCGCTGAGGACGGGGTGACGGACGCCGTGGTCTTCAACACCTGCGCCGTGACCGGGGAGGCCGTGCGCCAGGCCCGGCAGGCGATCCGAAAGGCGCGGCGGGAAACCCCGGGCGCGCGGCTCATCGTCACGGGTTGCGCCGCCCAGATCGAGCCGGAAACCTTCGCGGCCATGCCCGAGGTCGACCTTGTCCTGGGAAATGCCGACAAGGCTCGCCCGGGCGCCCTCTCGCCCCTGGCCGAGGGGCCCCGGGTGCGGGTCAACGACATCATGAGCGTGCGCGAGACCGCTGGACACCTGATCGCCGGCGTGCGCGACCGGGCCCGGGCCTATGTCGAGGTCCAGAACGGCTGCGACCACCGCTGCACCTTCTGCGTCATTCCCTTCGGCCGCGGAAACTCCCGGTCGGTTCCCGCAGGCGAGGTGGTGGAACAGGTCCGCCGCCTGGCGGCCGAGGGTTGCCGGGAGGTGGTGCTGACCGGGGTCGACGTCACCAGCTGGGGGGCGGACCTGCCCGGTGCCCCAACCTTGGGCCAGCTGGCGGGCCGGATCCTGCGCCTTGTCCCCGACCTGCCGCGTCTGCGCCTGTCCTCCATCGACGCCGCCGAGATAGACCCCGACCTCATGGCCCTGCTGGGGAATGAGCCCCGTTTCATGCCGCACCTGCACCTGTCCCTACAGGCCGGGGACGACATGATCCTCAAGCGGATGAAGCGCCGCCACACCCGGGCCGACGCCCTTAGGCTCGTCGCCGACGTGCGGGCCGTGCGCCCGGACGTGGCCTTCGGCGCAGACCTGATCGCCGGCTTCCCCACCGAGACCGAGGCCATGTTCCGCAACACCCTCGACCTGGTAGAGGCGGCCGGCCTCGCCTTCCTGCATGTTTTTCCCTACAGCCCCCGCCCCGGGACGCCAGCCGCGCGGATGCCGCCGGTCCCGAAGGTGGAGGTGCGCGAGCGCGCCGCCCGGCTCCGTGCGGCGGGTGAGGCGGCCCTGGCCCGGCACCTGGCGTCCTGGGTCGGGCGCGAAGTCCAGGGCCTGGTCGAGCGGCCAGGGTTGGCGCGGGCTGAAGACTTCTCGGAGATCGCGTTTTCTGGTTTCGCCCCTGTCGGGGAGATCCAGACCTTCCGGGTCACCGGCCAGGACGGACGTCGGCTTCTAGCTGAACCCCACCCTAGGATCGCTGGCGGTCAGGCGCTAGAAACCCTGCATGACTGAACCGAAGACAGGCTGGTTCCAGAGGCTCACGGGCGGCCTTGCCCGGACCTCCCGCGCCCTGACCGAGCAGGTGGCGTCGACCTTGACGCGCCAGCCCCTCGACCAGGCCCGGCTGGACGCCCTGGAGGAGATGCTGATCGAGGCCGACCTGGGCTCGAAGTCTGCGGCGCGGATCACCGAAGCCTTTGCCGCGACCCGGTTCGGCAAGGCGGTGGACGAGGCCGAGGTCCTGGAGGCCCTGTCCGAGGCCATCGCCGACGAACTGGCGGGGCATGAGGGCCGGTTTGATCCCCTGTCCGGCCCGCGGCCCTATGTGGTCCTGTTCATCGGGGTCAATGGTTCGGGCAAGACGACCACCCTGGGCAAGATCGCCGCCGACCTGAAGGGCCGGGGTGCCCGGGTCCTCGTGGTGGCCTGCGACACCTTCCGGGCCGCGGCCGTCGAGCAGCTCAAGGTCTGGGCGGAACGGGCCGGCGCCGACTTCATGAGCCGTCCGACGGGCTCCGACGCCGCAGGGCTGGCCTACGACGCCATCACGCGGGCCCGCGCCGAGGGCCATGACGTGGTGCTGATCGACACGGCGGGCCGGTTGCAGAACAAGCAGGGGCTCATGGACGAGCTCCTCAAGGTGATCCGGGTGATCAAGAAGGTCGATCCCGACGCCCCGCACGAGACCCTTCTGGTGCTGGACGCCACGGTGGGTCGCAACGCCCTGGCCCAGGAGAATATCTTCGGCAACCAGATCGGGGTCAGCGGCATCGTCATGACCAAGCTGGATGGCACGGCCCGGGGCGGCGTCCTGGTACCTGTGGCCCAGGCTTCGGACTCGCCGATCAAGCTGATCGGCGTGGGCGAGGGAATCGAGGACCTGCAACCCTTTGACGCCCGCGCCTTCGCGCGGACCGTCGTCGGCCTCGGGGAGGTCTGAGCCATGCCGCAAGCCAGAGGCAGCGCGCGCCGCTGGATCTCCAGCCTCATAGACTTCGGCTGGCCCCTGGGCCTGGTCATCGGCTATGTCATCACCCGGGACATGGTCCTGGCCAGTTGGGGCCTAGTGGCCGGCGCGGCCATCGCCCTGGCGACCGGCTACATCCTCGAGCGGCGGATCGCCCCCATGCCCCTGGCCGCGGGGGTCCTGGCCCTGGTCTTCGGCCTCCTGACCCTGATCTTCGACGATCCGCGGTTCATCTACGTCAAGCCTACCGTGACCTCCCTCGCCTTTGGCGGGCTGCTCCTGGGCAGCCTTGCGACGGGGCGGAGCCCCCTGAAGATGCTGCTGGGCTCAAGCCTGCCCTTGCCCGACGAGGGTTGGAGGCGCCTGACCCTGCGCTATGGCGTTTTCTTCCTCATCATGGCGGGGGTGAATGAAGTCATCTGGCGCACCCAGGCCGAGGGCGTCTGGCTGGCCTTCCGTTTCCCGGGATCGAGCCTTATCCACGTCGCATTCGGCTTGGCCCAGGCTCCCCTGATCCTGCGTTATGCCAAGACCGAGGAGACACCACCCCCGCCGGTGGAATAAACGGAGTGCCGCAATGTCGAGAAAACCCACCCCTGAAGACGGGGCAGAGCCCTCTATCAGCCGGATGCTGCACCGCGCCGTGCAGGCCGCTGCCGAACTGCACGCCGGGATCGCCGGCCCGGGAGCCCTGACTCCCCGCCAGCATGCGATCCTCGAAGCCGTCGCAGCCGAAGAGGGTGCCACCCAGTCCCAACTGGTCGCTGCCACCGGAGTGGACCGCTCTACCCTGGCCGAGCTTGTCGCGCGGCTGGCCGAGCGGGGCCTTCTGGAGCGCAGCCGGTCCACCACGGACGCCCGCGCCAAACAGGTCCGTTTGACGGAGGCGGGACGCGAACGCCTCGATGCCTCCCGTCCGGCCGCGGCCGAAGTGGACCAGGCTCTGCTGGCCCGCCTGCCCAAGGACAAGCGCGCCAGATTCCTGAAGGACCTGGGACGACTGATCGCCGTAACCCCGGAAGCCGCAGAGCCGGAACCGGCCGGCAAGTCCGGTGGGAAGAAAAAGAAGAAGTCGAAGAAGTCCGGAGCCTAGAGTTTGTTCCGATAACTGGGCACCGGTCATCGGATCGAAACAGGCCCTAGACCCGGATGTCGATGAGTGACCCGGGGCGGGGCGTCCGCACGGGCGCAGCGGGGTCCGCCGCCACCGCCTTCGCCTCCTGTCCCGAAGTCGCTGTCGACAGGCCCTGCGCTGGGGTGCGGACGGCGATACCGGGCTCCGGCCTCAGGTCTTTGCGCCCTTGGACGGGCGCCTGGGCACCCTCGGGGAGACGCAGGGGCCTTTCGGTCGGGAAGGTGGGCGCACCAGCGCGCGTTGGAGTGACCATGGCGGCCTCGAAACAGGGTTAATGGACCCTGACCCTCAAGGCGCCCGGTTCAGGAAGGGTTAACGCTGCAGGCGCGCCAGCAGGCCGGCGGCGTCGGCTTCGGTGAGGGGGGCGGAGACCTTGTCGAGGATCCGGCCCGAGCCGTCGACAAGATAGGTCTCGGGCACGCCGGAGACCCCCAGTTCGATCCCTGCCCGTCCTTCCCGGTCCACGAGGACCCTGGCGTAGGGATCCCCCGTCCTGCCGAGGAAGGCCCGGGTCTTTTCCGGGTCGTCCTTGTAGGCCACCCCGACAATGCGCACGCCGCGGGCCCTCAGCTCCACCAGTATGGGCGCCTCGATCTCGCAGGGCGCGCACCAGGAGGCGAAGACATTGACCAGGTAGGGCCGCCCGCCTGGGTCCGACAGGGTGTCGGGCAGGCCGTCGGCCAGGGTGGGAAGCACCACCTCCGGGACCGGCTTTCCGACAAGGGCCCTGGGCAGGAACTTGGGGTCATTCCGGAGCCCGAACAGGGTGAAGAGCAGGCCGAGCGCCACAAGGACGGCCACCGGGGCGAAGGCGGCCAGGCGCTTCACGGGTGCCCGCCTTCGCCGTCCTCGCCCACCGCCCGGGCCTCGAGGGACTCTGCCCGCCGGCGCCAGCGCCGGGCAAAGGCCAGGCTGGACGCCGCCAGCCAGGCCAGGCCCGCCGCGCTCAGGCCGTAGGCCGTCCAGATGTAGAGGCCGTATTCGCCGGGATCGAGGTCAAGCATGGGTCATCTCGCGAGCCGGGACTCGGCGGCGGCGGCCCGGCGGCGCCAGACCTCGCCGCGAATCCGCACCAGCCAGAGCGAGCCGAAGCCGGCCATGTAGGACAGGCTCATCAGGAGCAGCGGAACCAGGAAGACGCTGGCCGCCCGGGATCCGCCGGCCGCGAAGACCGTCCGGCCCTGATGCAGGGTATTCCACCACTCTACCGACCAGTGCACCACGGGTATGTTGACCAGACCCACCAGGGCCAGGATGGCGGCCGCCCGGGCGCCCTTGGCCTCGTCGTCAATGGCGGCGCGAAGGGCCATGTAGGCGAGGTAGAAGAGGAAGAGGACGAAAACGCTGGTCAGCCGCGCATCCCAGACCCACCAGGTGCCCCACATGGGCTTTCCCCAGAGCGAACCGGTGACCAGGGCCAGCCCGGTGAAGACCGCCCCCAGGGGCGCCGCGGCGCGGGCGGCAGCATCAGCCAGGGCCTGGCGAAAAACCAGGGAGAGGAAGCTGGCACCGCCCAGGCAGAGATAGACAAAAAGGCCCAGCCAGGCCGCGGGGACATGGATGAACATGATCCTCACGGTATCGCCCTGCTGGTAGTCCTCGGGGGCGGTGAAGCCCAGCCAGAGCCCGGCCGTGGCAAGGCCCAGGGCGAGGGCGCCGAGAATCGGCGCGGCCCAGGCCGAGAAGGCCATGAAGCGGTGCGGGTTGTAGAGGAAGGCGAGGGCCTGCGTCATGCCTCGCCCCTTAGCCCCGGTCTGCGCCGGCGGCAACGGAAAGCCGCCGGTGCAGGGGTCCGGCGGGCTATTGCGGACGGTCGTGTTCCAAGGGCGGGCCGCCGGGGCCCATCATCCGACGCTCGACGCGGATTTCCCGGTGTCCGCCGCGGCCCTGGGGAAGGGCGTCGAAGGCCTTCTTCTGGGCAGGCACCAGCTGGGCGTAGAAGGTCCGGCTGGCCGCAGCGCGGCGATCGAAGGCCGCCAGGTGCTCCACCATGCGGGCCCGCTGCCGGTCAAGGCGCTCGGGCGTGGTCAGGGCCTTGGCGCCTGCCTGGGGAGGCGCAGGCGGCCCCGGTGGCTTCTGGGCGAGGAGGAAGGCCTTCAGGGCCGGTTCCTGGGTGGGAGTCAGTTGCAGGACATCGCGGAGGCGCTGGGCCCGGGCCTCGGGACTTGGGCCTTCCAGCCGCATCATCCGCATGCCCGCAGGTGGCGGACCGCCCGGGGGCGGGGACTGGGCAAAGCTCGCGCCGGCGGCAGCGAGGGCGATCACCGCAGCGACGCCGGCGGCTCTGAGTTTGGAATGGGTCATGTCTGTGCTCCTTGGATACACCCCTTGGAAACACAAACGCGACTTGACCCCGTTTCCGGCGCGGACCCGGCCAGGGGGCCTCAGGACAGGGCGTTGCGGCAGGCCGCCGCCATGGCCAGGGGGCCCAGGGCAACTGCTGCTGCGGCGTAGGCACCGAGCAGGGCGAAGCCGGCGCGCCAGGGCAGGCCCGAGTCAAGGGCGTGAAGGGCACCACCGCCGAAGATCACTGGCGGCACGAAGAGGGGCAGGACAATGACGGCGGTCAGCAGCCCGCCCCGGCGGGCGCCCAGGCTGAGGGCCGCCCCGATCCCGCCGGTGAAGGCGAAGGCCAGTCCCCCCGCCAGGGCGCAGGCGAACAGCAGGGGCGCCAGGGCTGGCGAGGCCCCCAGGGCGATCGCCGCCAGGGGCGCCAGGACCGCCAGGGGTGCGCCCGTGGCCAGCCAATGCCCGAGGCACTTCAGGGCGCAGGTGAATTCCAGAGGCAGGCTGGCGTGGGCCATCAGGTCCAGGGCCCCGTCCTCATAGTCCCGCTCGAACAGCCGCTCGAGGCCGAGGAGGGCGGAAAGGGCCAGGACCGTCCAGGCCGCGCCCGGCGCGATCTGGGCCAGCCGCTCTGGCTCGGGTCCCGAGGCAAGGGGCAGGAGAAGGGTTGCCCCGGCGAAGAAGCCGCCCGTCACCATGAGACCGCCGCCCCGCCCCCAGGCGATGGCGATTTCCCGGCGCAGGAGTCCGAGGGCGGGGTTCACGGGGCGATCTCCAGGACGACGGTGGCCACAGGCAGGGGGTCGTGCACCGCGGCCAGGATGAGGCCGCCCCCGGCCAGGTGTCCGGCCATGATGTCGAGGACCTGGCCCCGCCAGTGGGCGTCGAGGGGGCTGAGGGGCTCGTCGAGCAGCCAGAGGGGACGGGGTGCCGACAGCAGGCGGGCGAGGGCCAGGCGGCGCCTTTGTCCCGCCGACAGACGCCGGACCTCGAGGTCCAGCAGCCGGAGCAGGTCCAGGCGAAGGACCGCCCCTTCCATGGCCTCGGGCCTGCCGCCCTGCCAGCGGGTCCAGAAGTCCAGTTCCTCGCCGGCGGTCCGCGAGGCCTTCAGGCCGTCGAGGTGGCCGAGGAGGTGCAGGCCCGAGGCGCGCGCCGTCCCCGGGTCGGTCCCGCCGAATTCGATCTGCCCGGAGTCGACTTCGCACAGGCCTGCCACGGCCCTCAGCAGGCTGGTCTTCCCCGACCCGTTGGGGCCCGTCAGGGCGCAGGCCTGCCCGGCTTCCAGGCGCAGGTGCAGGCCGGAAAACAGCCGCCGTCCGCCCCGGGAGAGGGACAGGTCCCCGAGGCTGAGGGCCAGGGTCACCACTTCCTCCCGGCCGGCGCATGGACGCGGCCCCGCTGAAGGGCTATGACGCCCGCGGTCGCACCCGTCCTGGAGGACGTTCGCGGTGCCGGGGCGAACGCTGTGTGTCCGCCCGTGTTGGTGCGCGATCGCCGGTTCGTTTTGTGTGCAGTCCGGAACAGAGGAAGGATCCCTGACATGGCGTCAATCGACAGCCTCAAGACCCGCCGCGAACTCACGGTGGGAGACAAGACCTATTTTTACTACAGCCTTCCGGCTGCCGAGGAAGCCGGTCTTGCGGGCCTGGCCCGACTCCCGGCCTCGATGAAGGTGCTGCTTGAGAACCTGCTGCGCCACGAAGACGGTGCCACGGTGGTTACAGACGACATCAAGGCCCTGGCGGCCTGGCTCGATAACAAGGGTGCCGTGGAGCACGAGATCAGCTTCCGCCCGGCCCGCGTGCTGATGCAGGACTTCACCGGCGTGCCGGCAGTGGTCGACCTGGCCGCCATGCGCGACGCCATGACCAAGCTCGGTGCCGATCCCGAGAAGATCAACCCCCTGAACCCCGTCGACCTGGTCATCGACCACTCCGTGATGGTGGACTCCTTCGGTACCGCCAAGGCCTTCGGCGAGAATGTCGAACGCGAGTACGAGCGCAATATCGAGCGCTACCGCTTCCTGCGCTGGGGCTCGTCCGCCTTCAACAACTTCCGCGTCGTGCCCCCCGGCACCGGCATCTGCCACCAGGTGAACCTGGAGTACCTGGCCCAGACCGTCTGGACCAAGGATGAAGGCGGCTCAGCCCTGGCCTATCCCGACACGGTCGTCGGCACCGATTCCCACACCACCATGATTAACGGCCTGGCCGTCCTGGGCTGGGGCGTGGGCGGCATCGAGGCCGAGGCGGCCATGCTTGGCCAGCCCATCCCCATGCTGATCCCCGAGGTCATCGGCTTCCGCTTCACCGGCGACATGCCCGAGGGGTCCACGGCGACCGACCTGGTGCTGACCGTCACCCAGATGCTCCGCAAGAAGGGCGTGGTGGGCAAGTTCGTCGAGTTCTTCGGTCCGGGCCTTGCCGGCCTGACCCTTGAGGACCAGGCGACCATCGCCAACATGGCCCCGGAATATGGTGCCACCTGCGGCTTTTTCCCGGTCACCCGGGCCACCATCGATTACCTGCGCGCCACTGGTCGGGACCCCGCCCGGGTCGACCTGGTCGAGGCCTATGCCAAGGCCCAGGGGCTGTGGTTCGAGCCTGGCGATCCGGACCCGGTCTTCACCGACACCCTCGAGCTTGACCTGGGCTCGGTGCTGCCCTCCATGGCCGGCCCGAAGCGGCCCCAGGACAGGGTGCTTCTCAGTGACGCCGCCTCCGAGTTCCGCGCCGCCCTCGGCAAGGAGTTCGGCCGCGAGCCCGGCGCCCCGCGCGCCGAGGTGAAGGGTGAAACCTACGACCTGGGCGACGGCGACGTCGTGATCGCCGCCATCACTTCCTGCACCAACACCTCCAACCCCAGCGTCATGATCGCCGCCGGCCTGGTGGCCAAGAAGGCGGTGGAGAAGGGGCTGAAGGTGAAGCCCTGGGTCAAGACCTCCCTGGCCCCCGGAAGCCAGGTGGTCACCGACTACCTGAAGTCCGCCGGCCTGACCAAGAGCCTGGACGCCCTCGGCTTCAACCTGGTCGGCTATGGCTGCACGAGCTGCATCGGCAACTCCGGTCCCCTGTCCGAGGCCATCGCCGAGACCGTCCAGTCCGCCGACCTGGTGGCCTGCTCGGTCCTGTCCGGGAACCGGAACTTCGAGGGCCGGGTCAATCCTGACACCCGGGCCAACTACCTGGCCTCGCCGCCCCTGGTGGTGGCCTACGCCCTGGCGGGCAGCCTGCTGATCGATCTGGCCAACGACCCGATCGGCGAGGGCAAGGACGGCAACCCCGTCTACCTCAAGGACATCTGGCCGACCTCGGCCGAGATCGCCGCCCTTCAGCGCAAGCATGTCACCGAGAAGATGTTCGCCACCCGGTATTCCGACGTCTTCAAGGGTGACAAGAACTGGCAGGGCATCAAGGTGGCCGGCGGCCAGACCTACGCCTGGGACGAAAGCTCGACCTACGTCAAGAACCCGCCCCACTTCCAGGACATGAAGATGGAGCCCGAAGCGGTCACTGACGTGATCGAGGCGCGGATCCTGGGCGTATTCGGGGACTCGATCACCACCGACCACATCTCGCCGGCCGGCTCGATCAAGGCCAGCTCCCCCGCCGGGGTCTACCTGCGCGAGCATGAGGTCCCGACCACTGAGTTCAACTCGTATGGTGCCCGCCGAGGGAACCACGAGGTGATGATGCGGGGCACCTTCGCCAACATCCGTATCCGCAACAAGATCACCCCCGACATCGAAGGCGGCGTGACCCGCCACTTCCCCTCCGGCGACACCATGGCGATCTACGACGCCGCCATGCGCTACCAGTCGGAAGGCCGGCCGATGGTGATCTTTGCCGGCAAGGAATACGGCACGGGTTCGTCCCGCGACTGGGCGGCCAAGGGCACCAAGCTGCTGGGCGTGCGGGCGGTGATCGCCGAGAGCTTCGAGCGCATCCATCGCTCCAATCTGGTGGGCATGGGGGTCCTGCCCCTGCAGTTCATCCAGGACGGCTGGCAGAAGCTGAACCTGACCGGCGATGAGATCGTTTCCATCCGCGGTCTCTCCGACCTGTCGCCCCGTCGCCAGCTGACGGTGGAGCTCTATCGCGCCGGCGACGGCCGGATCGCCCGCTTCCCGGTGCGGTGCCGGATCGATACGCCGACCGAGCTCGAATACTTCCGCAACGGCGGCGTGCTGAATTACGTTCTTCGGAACCTGGTGCGCGACGCCCAGGGCTGATCCTGGCCGCCGCACCTCTTAAGAGGGGGCGCGGCGGGTGGGTTTCACGCCTTCTTGATCGGGCGCTCCAGACAACTGGGATTATGTGCGGGCCTATGCGCGGAGCCCTGTTCGTCTGTCTGCTGATGCTGTCGCCGGCCGTGGCTTCCGCCGCGCCGCGGTCGCCGGTCGTGATTGAGCTCTACACCGCCCAGGGCTGTGGGTCCTGTACCGGTGCCGGGGCGGCCATGGAGGCCCTCGCCGCCCGCCGCGATGTCCTGCCGCTGACCTTCAACGTCGACTACTGGGACTACCTCGGCTGGACAGACACCCTTGCCCGCCCGGAATTTGTCGTCCGCCAGAAGACCTATGTCTCCCGCTTCAAGCTCGAGGATCCCTACACGCCTCAGGCTGTGGTCGGTGGCCGGGGCGAGGCCGGGGCCCTCGAGGCCGAGAAGCTTGAAGCCCTGATCACCAAGGCTGCCCAGGCGCCCGCGGGCCCGCGGATCACCGTCTCTGAGGACAGCGCCAGCGTGGCGTCCGGCACAGCACCCCAGGGCGGCGCTGAGGTGTGGATGGTGCGATATGATCCCCGTCCCCGCAGCGTCCAGGTGCGCCGGGGCGATAACCGCGGCCAGACCGTGGTGGCCATCAACGCCGTCCGCGAGTTGAGGCGGCTCGGCTCCTGGCGAGGCCGGACCCTGACCTGGCGGCTACCAGCCGCCACCGAGCCGGGCCTGGCGACCGTAGTGATCGTGCAGTCGCCCAAGGGCGGGCGCATTCTCTCGGCGACGAAGATCCCGCCATCCCGGAAATAGGCCGAGCCCTCAGACAGGGCTGAGGCGACGTCCTGCGATGCGTGGAGGGGTGTCGGCTGGCCCGGCGGCCCGGCTCCAGGCGGGGGCTGGGGGGGCTGTTCAGATACCCGAAGCTCAGGTCCGGCCAACCGACGCCTGCACATTCCGATGCGGATCTGGCGGGCGCTTGTCCGAAATAAGGTCATTTCGCGGCGGGATCCTCCAGGTTCCCGAGGATTGCCCCGGACGGCGCGGGGAGGCTAACCTTCCCCCATGGCGGCGGAACCCTTTCCCACAGGCGGTCCTCCCGGACGCGTCTTCTTCGAGCGGGCTGAGTTCACCCGCATCCTGAACCTCTATGGCCGGATGGTCGCCGCCGGGGAGTGGAAGGACTACGCCATCGACCCCCTGCCGGACGCCTGTGTCTTCTCGGTCTTCCGCCGCGCCTCCGAGGCGCCCGCCTACCGGATCGAAAAGCGCCCCTCCATGGCCCGCAAGCAAGGCGCCTGGGCGGTGATCGGGGAGGGCGGCATGATCCTCAAGCGCGGGCACGACCTGGCGCAGGTCCTGACCCTCTTCGACTCCCGGCGTTTCCGGGTGGTGGACTGAGGCTCGCTGGACTGAGTCTCAAAGAAAAACCCCGGCGGTTGCCCGCCGGGGTCGGTGTCTGGGTGCCTGGTCCCGTCCGCCTAGCGGCGGGCGCCGAACAGGCTCAGCAGGAACTGGAACAGGTTGATGAAGTTCAGGTACAGGCTCAGCGCCCCGAAGTTGGTCGCCACGGCCGTGGAGCCCGCGTCGCCACCCAGGTCGTAGTACATCAGCTTGAGGCGCTGGGTATCGAAGGCGATCAGGCCCGCGAAGATCAAGACGCCCAGAATGCTGATGATGAAGCTCATCATCGGTAGGTTCAGGAACATGTTCACCAGGGACGCGATGACCAGTCCGATCAGGCCGACGATCAGGAAGCTGCCCAGACCCGAAAGGTCCCGCTTGGTGACGTAGCCGAACCCGGACAGGCCTGCGAAGGCCGCTGCGGTGATCAGGAAGGTCTGGGCCAGGGCCGCGCCAGTGTACAGGAGGGCCAGGAGGCCCATGGAGGCGCCCATCAGCACCACGATGCTCCAGTAGGCGATGGCGGCACCACGGGGCGTCTGTCCGCCCCGGCCGAAGCTGGTGAACAGGATGATCGCCATGGGCGCGAAGGCGACGATGTAGCCTACGGGGGTCATACCGGCCAAGCGGCCGTCGGCCGCGACCTTGAACATCAGGTCACGGACCGGGGGGAACATGCCCGTCAGCCAGGCCATGGCCGCAGAGACCACCAGGCCCAGGGCAACCTTGTTGTAAACGCCGAGCATGAACTGGCGCAGGCCGGCGTCGACGGCCATGTCGGCGCGGTCCACAATGACCGGACGGGCCGATCCGCGATTGAAGTCGCTCATCGAAGGAAGGTCCTCTCCCAAACGCCCGGATTGGGCGCAGACATGAATATCATGACCTTAACCGTCTTGTGCAAGCCGGCACCGACGGTAGGCTTGGCAAAATGATCCGCCTCTTTGCCGCCCTGGCCCTGCCCGACGAGGCGGCCGATGCCCTCGAGACCTTCCAGCAGGGCCTGGACGGAGCGGACTGGCGGCCCCGGGAGGCCCTGCATGTCACCCTGAAGTTCGCCGGCGACCTGCGCGAGGATCTGGCCGACGAGCTTGCCTCCCAGCTCGGGCAGATCTGCGGGGCGCCCCTGTTCCTTGATCTCGCCGGCGCCGGTGCCTTTGGGGAGGGGCGGGACATCCACGCCGTCTGGGCCCGTGTAACGCCCACCGGGCCGCTCTTGCAGCTGGCGCAGGCCTGCGAGATCGCTAAGCAGCGGGCGGGCCTGCCGGCGGAAGTGCGCGCCTACACCCCGCACGTCACCCTGGCCTACCTGAACCGGCTGCCGCCTCAGGCCGTGGCCCATTGGCTGTCCTTCGCCGAGTCCCTGACGGTTCCCGGCCTGAGGGTGGACCGTTTCGGCCTCTATTCAAGCTGGCGCGGCCCGGACGGATCACGCTATCGCCTCGAGCGCAGCTATCCGCTCGACCGCCGGGCGGACACCGCCTCAGGAGCCGCCCGTGCCTGACTGGATTTCCGCCATCATCCTGGGCGTGGTCGAGGGGCTGACGGAATTCATCCCGGTCTCGTCCACCGGGCACCTGCTGCTGGCGAAGACCGCCCTGGGCCTGCCCCCGGGCTTCTGGGACACCTTCATCGTCCTGATCCAGCTGGGCGCCATACTGGGCGTCGTCGCCCTCTACTTTCGGCGCCTCTGGGCGGTCCTGATGACTCTGCCGACCTCCCAGCGCTCGCGCCACTTCGCCCTTTCGGTCCTCGTGGCCTTCCTGCCGGGTGCCCTGGTTGGCGCCCTGCTGCATGACGTCATCAAGGACGTGCTCTTCCTGAGCCCGAGGCTGATCTGCGTCTCCCTGATCCTCGGAGGCCTGGTCCTCCTGGTCATCGACCGCCGGGCGCCCGCCCCCCGGGAGACCGACGCCATGGCGCTGAGCCTGAAGACCTCCCTGCTGGTCGGCCTCTTCCAGACCCTCGCCATAATCCCCGGCGTCTCCCGCTCGGGAGGGACCATCGTCGGGGCCATGCTGCTGGGCGTGGAGAAGCGGGCCGCCGCCGAGTTCTCCTTCTTCCTGGCCATGCCGACCATGGCCGGTGCCTTCGTCCTGGACTTCTGGTCCAACCGCCAGTCCCTGCACGGCGACCGCCTGGGTCTCCTGGTCCTCGGCTTCGGGGTGAGCCTGGTGGTCGGCTACGCCGTCGCAAAAGTGATGCTCGACTTCGTCAGCCGCCGGGGCTTCGCGCCCTTCGGCTGGTGGCGCATCCTGGTCGGGGCGGCGGGACTGGTCCTTTTGTCCCAGACCTGACGGTCAGGCCGACTGGCCCGCGCCGGGGGCGGTGTCCGCAGCAAACTGCCCGCCCTTGCGGAACCGGTAGAGATAGGTTGGCAGCACGGCCTCGACCGTCTCGGGGACGATGCCGAGGTCCGACAGGCCCGGGGCCTCTCCGGACAGGATGTTGTCGGACCGGAGCAGGCGGACCTGGTCGGCGGTCAGGGGCGGGGCGACTGGCGTCAGGGTGAAGGGCCAGCAGAGGGTCCCGACCAGCCCGGCCAGGGGGAAGGGCAGGGGCGCATAGAGCCGCCGCCGCCCGGTCTCCTTCTGGATCAGGTCGAGGATCTCGCGGAAGGTGAAGACCCCGGGGCCGCCCAGCTCGAAAGTCTGGCTGGCGTGGCGCGGGTCCAGGGTCACCTCCGCCGCGGCGCTGGCGACGTCGCCCACATAGACGGGCTGGAAACGGGTGCGCCCGCCTCCGATCAGGGGCAGGGCGGGGCTGATCACCGCCATCTCGGCGAACTTGTTGAAGAAGTCGTCCCCCGGGCCGAACACGATGGAGGGTCGCAGGATGACCGCCGTAGGCAGGATGGCGCGGACTTCGGCCTCGCCCTCCGCCTTGGTGCGGGCGTACCGGGCTGGCGAGTCGGCGTCGGCGCCGAGGGCGGACATGTGGGTCAGTCGGGCGCCGGCCGCCGCTGCGGCCCGGGCGATGATCGCCGCCGCCTCCACGTGGACCGACCGGAAGGTCTGGCGCCCGGTCTCGTAGAGAAGCCCCACCAGGTTGATCACGGCATCGGCGCCCTCGACGGCGCGGGCGACGGAGTCCGCATTGCGGATATTGGCCTGGACGACCTCCACCTGGCCGACGTCGCCCATCAGCCGCATGGCGTGGGCCAGATGCGGCTGGCGCACAGCCACCCGGACCCGGGCACCCCGGCGGGCAAGGGCCCGGACGATCTGCGTCCCGATGAAACCGGAACCCCCAAACACGGTGACCAAGTCTGGCATGACTCCAAGGCTCCAAGGCGCAAGTTCAGGGCCTGGGGATAGACGATGCCCGTCCGCGCTGCAATCGCCACCCACCCTGTCCCGCGCATGGTCGTTGACCGGACCCGGACTTGGCCCTAAGGAAGCGCCCTCGCACGGTCCGACGGATCGGGCCCAGGTGGCGGAATTGGTAGACGCGCTGGCTTCAGGTGCCAGTGGCTTAACGGCCGTGAAGGTTCGAGTCCTTTCCTGGGCACCACCGTCCCCCCTGGGGACGCTTCACATTCAACCGGCGGAGACGGCGGACCGTGGCGAACTTTCTTCATCAAGGCGATCTTCCCGACGGGCTCTTCGGCGGCGCAGCGTCTGTGGCCGTCGACTCCGAGACCATGGGACTGAGGCTCGGCCGCGACCCGCTCTGCGTGGTCCAGCTGTCGGCGGGCGATGGTGATGCGCACCTGGTCCAGCTGTCCCGGGCCGACTATGCGGCGCCGAACCTGAAGGCCCTCCTGGCCGATCCTGCGGTGACCAAGATTCTGCATTTCGGGCGGTTCGACATCGCCATGTTCCACCTCCACCTGGGGGTCCTGACAACGCCGGTCTACTGCACCAAGATCGCCTCCAAGCTGGCCCGGACCTATACCGACAAGCATGGACTGAAGGACCTGTCCCGGGAACTGCTGGGCGTCGAAATGTCCAAGGTCCAGCAGAGCTCGGACTGGGGCGCGACCACCCTGACCCCGGAACAGATCGCCTATGCGGCGTCTGATGTCCTGCACCTTCACCGCCTGCGCGAGCGGCTGGACGACATGCTTCGCCGGGAGGGTCGGGCCGAGCTTGCCGAGGCCTGCTTCCGGTTCCTCCCCCACCGCGCCCTTCTCGACGTTGAGGGGTGGGAGGACATGGACATCTTCGCCCATGCCTGAGCCCGCCGTCGGCGTCAGGACATGAGGCAAGCGGCCCTTCCTGCAGCCGGCCGCCGGACCCGCGAGGGTGTGGCCTGGCGACGGCGCTCCCGCCGCGTCCAGGGCCTGAGACGGCTCCTCCCGGCCCTGGTCGTGCTGATCTTCCTCGTCCTCGCCGGCTATCTCGTCCGCGCCCTGTTCGCCGCCCCTCGCGCCCGGCCGGTAGAGGCGGGGGCGTCGATCCAGCTCGTCAATCCGCGCTTCGTCGGCCAGGACCGGAAGGGCCGGCCCTTTACCCTCACGGCCCGCACGGCCACGCGCGATCCCAAGGACTATGACCGGGTCCTGCTCGACCAGCCGGTGCTCGTGCTCCGCCGGGACCCTGCGGAACCGATCCGGGTCTCCTCGAAGACGGGGGACTACAACGAATCGAGGCATCTCCTGAAGTTGACCGGTGATGTCCGGCTGAACGGCGGCGATGTCAGCTTCCTGACCGGGGCCTCGACCTTCGACACGGCGCTGGGTGAACTCGTGGGCGACGGCACTATCCAGGGCGTGGGTTCGCTTGGCGAAATCAATGCGAAGTCCTATGGCGTATACGACAAGGGCGACCGTCTGGTGTTCGGCGGCGGGGTCTCCACCCGCCTGGAGCCGAGGTCCGGGCCCTAAGCGCGGGAACAAGCGATGACCAGCCTTCATCACAGCGTCCGGACGGCGGCGGCAATCGTTGCCCTGTCCCTCGGACTGGCCGCGGCACCTGTCGCCCAGGCCCAGCTGGCCCGCAATTCCAAGGCCCCCGTCGACATCACTGCCGACCAGCTGGAACTGGTGAACAGCCAGTGTTCCGCCGTCTATAGCGGCGGGGCCGAGGCCCTGCAGGAGACCAGCCGCCTGCGGGCAAATGAACTCAGGATTCTCTACGCCCCGGCACCCCCCGGCGGCGGCAAGAACAGCTGCAGCAGCGATCTCCTGCGGATGGAGGCGACGGGATCGGTGTTCTACGTGACCCCCGAGCAGAGGGTTCGCGGCGACAAGGCCGTCTACGATGCCAAGGCCCAGACGCTCACCGTCACCGGCTCGGTCGCCGCCTCCCGCGGTCAGGACGTCATGAAGGGAGAGCGCCTGGTGGTGAACACGGTCAGCGGGGACGCGCGTATGGAGGGGGGCGGGGAACGCTCCGGCCGCCGGGTCCGCACCGTCATCTATCCGGGCGCCAAGCCCGACGCGCCTAAGTAGGGTCGGGGCATGGAGGCTCCTGTCCAGGAAGGCCTGGTCGTCGATCGGATCGGCAAGACCTACCGCGGCCGCGCCGTGGTCAAGGGCGTGTCCCTGCGCCTCGGCCGGGGTGAGGTTAAGGGGCTGCTGGGTCCGAACGGAGCCGGCAAGACCACCTGCTTCTACATGATCACCGGACTGGTCGCCGCCGACGAGGGCGCGATCTGGCTGGACGGGGAGAACATCACTGCCCAGCCCATGTACCAACGTGCGCGCATGGGCCTGGGGTACCTGCCTCAGGAGCCATCCATCTTCCGGGGCATGACGGTCGAGGAAAACGTCATGGCGATCGTGGAACTGCGCGAGCCCGACCCGCGCAAGGCCCGCGAGACCGTCGCCGGGCTGCTCGGTGATCTCCGGATCGACCACCTGCGCAAGTCTCCCGCCATCTCCCTGTCCGGTGGCGAGCGACGGCGCGTCGAAATCGCCCGCGCCCTGGCTTCCGAGCCGGCCTACATGCTGCTGGATGAGCCCTTCGCCGGGATCGACCCCCTGGCCATTGCCGACATCCGCGAGGTGATCGGTTACCTGAAGGCCCGCGGGATCGGCATCATGATCACCGACCACAATGTCCGCGAGACGCTGGACATCATCGACCGGGCGGCCATCATCCATGCCGGGGAGCTCCTGATGGAGGGCACGCCCGCCGAGATCGTCGACAATCCCGAGGTTCGGCGCGTCTACCTCGGGGAACAGTTCACCTGACGCCGCCGGGGCCTTCGCCCCGTCGTTGGTCTTCGGGAGGGGGAAGGGCATGGTCGCCACGCCGAGGAATGCGGTCGTCATCCTGCTGGACAGCCTGAACCGGCATATGCTGGGAGCCTATGGCGGTACCGAGTTCGCCACCCCCAATCTCGACGGCTTCGCACGCACCGCGGTCCGGTTCGACAACCACCATACGGGCTCCCTGCCCTGCATGCCGGCGCGCCACGACATCCTCTGCGGCGCCCTGGACTTCCTCTGGCGGGCCTGGGGGTCGGTGGAGCTCTGGGAGGACGCCATCACCTACGAGCTGCACAAGGCCGGCGTGGCCTCGCAGCTCATCTCGGATCACCCCCACCTGTTCGAGACCGGCGGCGAGAACTACCACGCCGACTTCACCGCCTGGGCCTACGAGCGCGGGCACGAGGGGGACGCCTGGAAGACCCGGCCGGATCCCAGCTGGGTGGGCGCGCCGATCTTTGGACGGGGTCACATGCCCTACCATGACAGCCGGGGCTGGTTCCGGGGGGAGCCGGACTTTCCAGGTCCGCGGACCATGTCCGCTGCTGCCCGCTGGATCGAGGAGAACGCGGGCTGGCACGACCGGTTCTTCCTGTTCATCGACGAATTCGACCCGCACGAGCCCTTCGATACGCCTGAGCCCTGGGCCTCGATGTACGACCCCGACTATTCGGGCCCGCCCATGATCTGGCCGCCCTACATGCAGGGGGCGATCGAGAAGGGTGTCCTGAGCGAGGCCAGCGCCCGCCGCCTGCGGGCCAGCTATGGCGCCAAGCTGTCGATGATCGACCACTGGCTGGGGCGGGTCTTCAAGGCGATCGAAGACAAGGGACTGGCCGACGACACCCTGGTCATGGTGTGCACCGACCACGGGCACTACCTGGGCGAGAAGGACATCTGGGGAAAGCCCGGCGTGCCGGTCTACAACACCCTCGGCCACATCCCCCTGATGATCCGCCACCCGGGGATCGCCCCGGGCGCCTGCGACGCCCTGACGACCAGCGTCGACCTGTTCGCCACCCTGGCCGACCTGTTCGGGGTCAAGGTCCGACAGCGTACCCATGGCCGGTCCCTCCTCCCCGTCCTGCGCGGCGAGGCGGACTCGGTTCGGGATCACCTGCTGACCGGGGTCTGGGGGCGCGAGGTTCACCTGGTCACCCGGGAATGGAAATACGCCCGGGGTCCCTCCGGCCAGAACGCGCCCCTGTCGATGATGTCGAACCGGTGGTCCACCATGCCGACCCACATGATCGACCGGCATATCGCCCTGCCGCCCCCCGACCACCGGGCCTTCCTCGACCGCATGCCGGGCTCCGCCATACCGGTGATCCACCAGCCCTACGCGGCGGGCGACGCTCTGCCCTTCTGGGCCCGTACGCGGCCCTCGGGGAACTATCTGTTCGACCGGGTCGCGGATCCGGACGAGATTGAGAACCTGGCGGGAAGCCCGCTGGAGACGCAGGCCGCCCGACGACTTGCCGAGGCCCTCAAGGCGATCGAGGCCCCGGAGTCGCAGTTCGTGCGGCTGGGCCTGGATTGAGATGGAGAAGACCATGAAGCTGAAATCCCTCGCGGTCCTTGCCGCCGCCCTGCTCGCGGCGACCCTCCCGGGCTGCGCCCGCGACATCCCCTACGAGACGCTCAAGGCCAAGTACGCCAACCCCGCCTCGCGGTTCGTGACCCTGCAGAACGGCGTCAGCGTCCACTACCGGGACCAGGGCCGGCCGGACGGGCCGCCCGTGGTGCTGGTCCACGGCTTCGCCGCCAACCTCGACACTTGGGAGCCCTGGGTGGCCAGGCTGGGCGCCACCTACCGGGTGGTGACCCTGGACCTGCCCGCGCACGGGCTGACCGTCACGCCTCCGGGCTACGAGATGTCGACCCCGGGCCAGGTCGAGGTCATCGACCAGCTGACCCGCCAGCTTGGCCTCCCGCCCTTCGTCCTCGCGGGGAACTCCATGGGCGGCGGCGCGTCCTGGAACTACGCCCTGGCGCATCCGGACCGTCTCCGGGGGCTCGTCCTGGTGGCCTCCGTCGGACCGCGTCCCCGCACGGAGGCCGGTTCGCCCTCCGGGGAGGGGCCGCCGGCCATCTTCCGGGTCATGGCCAATCCCGTCGGGCGGGCCGCCCTGCGCAGCCTCGACCCCCGTCCCCTGGCCGAACCGGGCCTCAGGAAGGCCTATGTCGATGAGAGCCTCGTCACGCCCGCCCTCGTGGACCGCTATGTCGATCTCGCCCTGGCGCCGGGCCGGCGGGAGATGATCCTGGCGGGCCGCCGTGGCCCGCCCTCAGCCTCGGCCGACGCGGTCAAGGGGGTTTCCGTTCCCACCCTGGTGATGCACGGCGCGAAGGACACCGTGGTGCCGGTCGGCGTGGGCGAGGAGCTAAACAGGCTCATCCCGGGCGCCCAGCTCATTGTCTATCCGGAGGCCGGCCACGTCCCGATGGAGCAGATCCCGGATCGCTCCGCGGCGGATGTCCGCGCCTTCGTCGAGTCCCTTCCCCCACGGGAATCTTCCGGAAAATGAGATCCCGTTAACCAAACGGTTGCCTTCCCTCCCTAACCTGTAAGCAAGAAGCAGGCCAAGGAGGCGGAGTTGGCGCTCGGCGCGCGTTTAGAGGTTCGTCAGGGACAGGGGCTGGTCATCACGCCCCAACTGCAGCAGGCCATCAAGCTTCTGCAGCTGTCCGGCCTCGAGCTCGATGCCTTTGTCGAGGCCGAGCTTGAGCGGAACCCCCTCCTGGCGCGCGAGGACCGGGATTCCGATGTTGAGGCCGTGGCGCCCGATCCGGGCGCCGAAGCGACCTTCGCCGCCGATCGGATTCCCGAATCGGGCGCCGAAGCCAGGCTCGACATCAGCCATGAGGCCGAGGCCTCCCCCGGGGAAAGGGCGACCGGCGACATGGCCGCTGGCGAGGACGCCGGCGGAGCCATTGACTGGAGCCGAACCAGCGGCGGCGGCTTCGAGTCCGACGGTGATCTCGCCCAGCGCCTGTCCGGGGTCGCCACCCTGCGCGACCACCTGTTCGCCCAGCTCTCGGTCAGCGGCCTCGACCGTGCCCGCCTTGCGGCGGCCGGGGTCCTGATCGATTCGGTGGACGAGGGCGGTTACCTGAGATGCGATCTCGTCGAGACCGCCGAGCGCCTGGGTTGTGACGCGCCCTTCCTCGAATCCGTCCTGGGCGTCCTGCAGGGCTTCGAGCCTACGGGAATCTTCGCCCGGGATGTCGCCGAATGCCTCCGGCTCCAGCTGATCGAGCGGGACCGTCTTGACCCGGCCATGGCGGCGCTCGTGGACAACCTGGACCTTCTTGCCCGGCGCGACATGGCGGCTCTGCGGCGTGTCTGCGGCGTCGATGACGAGGACCTTCGTGAAATGATCGCCGAGGTCAGGGGACTGACGCCCAGGCCCGGCGCCGCGTTCGGCGGTGAGCCGACGGCGTCGGTCACACCGGACGTCATCATCCGGGAGGGGCCTGGCGGCCTCTGGAACGTGGAGCTGAACAGCGACACCCTGCCGCGGCTGCTTGTGGACCGCCGGTATTTCGCCCGGGTGTCCGCCGGCGCCCGGACCGACGCCGAGAAGGTCTTTGTCTCGGACTGCTTCTCCCAGGCGAACTGGCTCCTGAAGTGCCTGGACCAGAGGGCGCGGACCATACTGAAGGTCGCCTCCGAGATTGTTCGTCAGCAGGATGGTTTCCTCGCCTTCGGAGTTTCCCACCTTCGGCCCCTGAACCTGCGGACAGTGGCAGAGGCCATCGGCATGCATGAATCGACGGTCAGCCGGGTCACCTCGAACAAGTTCGTTTCCACCCCCAGGGGCGTCTTCGAGCTGAAGTTCTTCTTTACCGCCTCCATCGCATCCACGGGGAATGGAGAGGCGCACTCGGCGGAAAGCGTCCGGCATCGGATCCGCCAGCTGATCGACACGGAACGCCCCGGCGATAACGTCCACTCCGACGACCGGATCGTCGAAATCCTCAAGGTTTCGGGCGTGGATATCGCCCGCCGGACTGTCGCCAAGTACCGAGAATCCATGAGAATTCCCTCGTCTACCGACCGCCGACGCAGGCTGGCCGCTGCGGGCTGATCCGGAGATTGACTCCTGGGCGGCCAGAGCGCCACCTGATCCCATGAGAGTCCAGGTCACCGGCAAGCATGTCGACGTCGGATCGGCCCTGCGCGAGCGGGTCGTCGATGAAATCAACGCCTCGATCGGCAAGATCTTCGACCGCGGCGGTTCCGCGGACGTGGTGGTCAGCCGCGAGGGCCACGCCTTTCGCGTGGACTGCTCGGTCCAGCTCGCCTCGGGCCATCCCCTTGCGAGCCACGCCCTTGCGACAGAGGCCCATGCGGCGTTCAGCGCCGCCCTTCACAAGATCGAGACCCGGGTCCGACGCTACAAGCGAAGGCTGAAGAGCCACGCCCCCTCATCTGCGGCGCGCCAGGCGGAAATGGCGTCCTATTTTGTCCTGAAATCGCCTGAAGAGGCCGATGATGAGGCCTGGGAGGACGGAATCGATCCGATTTCGGCCTCCGAGCCGCCCGCCGCCCTGGTGATCGCGGAGACCGAAAAGCCATTACGCACCCTGACGGTTTCCCAGGCGGTTTTGGAACTGGACTTGACGGACCAGCAGACAATCGTGTTCAGGAACGCCGCGCATGGCGGTTTGTCCGTTGTGTACCGCCGGCTGGATGGAAACATCGGCTGGATAGATCCCGCGCGCACGTCGGTGACCCGAGAGGGCGCTGCGGGCGAAGTTCCAGTCTGAGCGTGCCGTCGGCCTCAGGTGCCTGGCGGCAACGCCTTCCCTCAGCGAGCGTGACCCTTGCCGGACCGCCTCTCCTTCGCCGACCTGATCGGGCCCAGCAGCGTCGCCGTTGGCTTCGGTGCCCGGACGCCCCGCCAGGTGATGAACCTGATCGCCGATAAGGCCGCCCAGAACTTCGGCCTCGATCCCGTGGGCGTCCTGTCTGCCCTCCTTGAGCGGGAGCAGTCGGGATCGACCGGGCTCGGCCGCGGGGTCGCCGCCCCCCACGCCCGGGTCCCGGGACTCGAGCACAGCCGCCTGGTTGTGGTCAGGCTTGATCAACCCATCGCCTTCGGTGCCATTGACGGCCAGCCGGTGGATCTCTTCTTCGCCCTCCTGTCGCCAGAGGACTCCGGGGTCGAGCACTTGCGCGCCCTGGCCCGGATTTCGCGACTGGTGCGCCGGGAAGACCTGCGCGACCAGCTCAGGCGGGCGGCCGACGCCGATGCGATCCGATTCCTATTGGCCCAGGGCGAGGCGACCGCCGCCTGATTCCCAGGCGTCAGTCGGCGTCAGTGAACGGAGACCGGCGCCAGTTCGTGTGCGACCGCAGCCGCAACGGCGGAATCCCTGTCGCCGAGGATGGCCAGCCTTTCGCCGTCCGCCCTGTGCACCGCATAGAGCACCTGGTCCGGATGAAGCTCGATGCCCTCGATCCGGCCTGAAGCGGTGTTGGCGAGGATTTCGGCGGCCCGGACCGGACGGACATAGACCATGTCAGGCGCGCCCAGGGCCGCGAAGGCTTCCTGGGTCAGGCCGGGGAGGGCGCGAATCTTGGAGTAGGGGGTCATGGAAGGGGCTCCTTCAGCTGCTGTCAGCCTGCCGATTGGATGGGGATGCGGCGAACCTGTGGCTCGGGCGCTGGACGGCTTAGGTCCACATGCAGGAGGCCGTGCTCTAGCAGAGCGCGGTCCACCTCGACGCCGTCCGCCAGGACGAAACTCCGTATGAAGCTCCGGGCGGCGATCCCCCGGTGCAGGTAGGCGTCGCCCTTGGGGGCGTCCTCCCGGCGGCCAGCTAGGGTCAGCTGGCGGTCCTCCAGGGTGATCTGAAGGCTCTCGGGTGTGAACCCGGCCACGGCGAGGGTGATCCTGAGGGCACCGCCGCCAAGATCCTCGACATTGTAAGGCGGATAGCCTTCGGATGCGGCCTTCGCCGCCCTCTCGATCTGGTTTCGGGTATGTTCGAAGCCGAGGAGGAAGGGGCTGTCGAACAGAACGGTCCTGGTCATGGGAGTCCTCAGTCAAAGCGACTCTGCGGCGTCCCGTCCGGTCTCGGCCCGACCCGCCACCCTCCGCATGTGGCGCGTGGGTCCCCGGCTTTCAATATCCGCCGGTCCGACTTCGGTCGGACTTGCGCCGAAGCGCCTGCCGTCGCACCAATTCGGCATGAGCGCCCCCATGTCCTTCGCCCTCCACTATCTGGGGGACGGCTATTCCACTGACGCCAAGCTGATGGGCCGCCAGGCGGTCGGCAAGTCCCTGTTCCGCGCCATCGCCCGGCGCTGGCCGGAAGGCGAGGTCTTCGGATTCGGCCGCGGGGCGTCTCGGGCGATGATGGACCAGTTGCAACAGGAGGGATTCGCTGGCCGTCTTGTCTGGCGCGAACAGGGCTCGACAGCCCCGCCTCCCGGATTTCCAGGCTCGGTCTACCATCCCGGTCCGATCCCGCTGGCCATGGCCCATGACCGCAACCGGGAGGGGCCCGGTGCCTACAGTCTTTTCGGGGTGACCCACACCCTGTCCTCGCTGGGCGCCATGGACAGTATAGGTGACCTGGCGGGAGCGCCCTTCCAGCCCTGGGATGCCCTGATCTGCACATCGACGGCCGCCGTCACCCTGGTGCGCAGCCTCATGGCCGAGCGCCGAGCCTGGCTGGCGGAGCACTATGGCGCGACCCGATTCTCCGAGATCGAGCTTCCGGTCATCCCCTTAGGGGTCGATGTGGCGTCACTGGCGCGCCCGGCGTCGGAGATCGAGGCCGCCCGGCGGGACCTTGGCCTCGCACCTGGGGACGTCGCCTTCCTCTTCGCGGGACGGCTGTCCTTCCACGCCAAGGCCAACCCGGCCCCCCTCTACCAGGCCCTGGAACGGGCAGCGGTGGGGCGGCGGCTGGTCTGCATAGAGGCCGGGCAATTCCACAATGAAGCGATCGCGGAGTCCTACCGCGACGCCCAGTCGGCCCTGGCGCCCTCCGTGCGCTTCCTCCACGCCAGGGGCGAAGACGCCGGGGACTACCGGCGGGCCTGGTGCGCAGCCGATGTCTTCGTTTCGATCTCCGACAACATCCAGGAGACCTTCGGCATCACCCCGGTGGAGGCCATGGCCTCGGGCCTGCCGGTGCTGGTCTCGGACTGGAACGGATACCGCGACACGGTGCGGGAGGGTCTCGACGGTTTCCGGATACCGGTGACCGGGGCTCCTGAGGGTGGTGCCATGGACCTGGCCCTCCGACACGCCCTGCAGATGGACACCTATGACCGCTATATCGGCCAATTCAGCATGGCCACAGCGGCGGATCTGGAGGTTCTGTCCCGGCGAATCGGCGAGCTTGCCGACAGCCCCGACCAGCGCGCCCGGATGGGCGCGTCGGGCCGGGCCCGGGCCCTTGCAGAATTCGACTGGCCGGTCATCCTGCATCGCTACCAGGCCCTGGCCGGAGAACTCGGCCGGCTTCGGTCCAGTGCGACCGGGGGCCAGATCCCCTGGCCCCTGAGGCCGGATCCCTCCCGGCTCTTCGGGCATTTCCCCACCCGCCGACTGGCGCCGGATTGGATCGTCAGTGCCCCATCCGGACGGGAAGCCGCCCTGGAGGACCTGCTCCGGCTGAGGATGACCACCTACGTGCTGGATCCCGTCCGACTGCCGCCCGAGATGATCCGGGATCTGCATCGCCTGGCCCAGGCCGGCCCCCGAACGGTTTCCGACCTGATGGCCGCCGCAGGCGGTGGCGGGCGTCCGCGCCTCAGGGCCGTGATGTGGCTGGCGAAACTGGGCCTGGCCGACCTGAAGCCTCCGACCTGAAGCCTGCGGCCTGACCCCGAAATGGCGAAGGCCCGCCGGGGTGTCCGACGGGCCTTCCTGGTGGAGCTAAGCGGAGTCGAACCGCTGACCTCTTGAATGCCATTCAAGCGCTCTACCAACTGAGCTATAGCCCCGAGGTCTCGGGTCCCTCAGGGCCCGTTGGGGCCCATCCGGGAAGGCGCGGAACCTAGTCCGGCGGATCGCGGCGATCAAGCCCGCTAAGGGGAAAAATCGCCGTCGCCGGAAGCAGGACCTGCGTCAGTCGTCCGCACCGCCCTCGCCGGGAAGACCGTCGAGTTCGGCGTCGTCGAATTCGTCTTCCTCGTCTTCAAGGAAGGGGACGCCGTCCTCCTCCTCCTCTTCGAGTTCGTCTTCTTCCTGGAAGGCGACCAGCTCGTCCTCAGGCGGGGCGATGATCTCCCCATCCTCGTCGTCGACCACAAGGACCGGGTCGTCCACGGCCTCGTCGAGTGCGGGAGTGACGACCTCGTCCTCCTCATCCTCCTCGACCTCGGGTCCGGCCACCACGACCTGGTCCTCGGCGTCGTCCTCGATATCGCGCTCGGCCGGCGCCGCCCGGGCGCGGACACGGCGGGACCGGACTGCTTCGTCGGGGTCGAATTCGTGGCTGCACTTGGGGCAGTGCGCCGGACGGCGGGTCAGATCGTAGAATTTAGCCTGGCAGCTAGGGCAGATCTGCTTCGCGCCGAGTTCGGGAAGGGCCAAGGGGCGGGCCTCTTGTAAGGATGAGAATGGAAGCCGGCTCACTTGCCATGCGGCGGCGCCACTGTCAAAAGCAAAGCCCTTCAGGCGCACCTATCCCGCTTCACCCGCCCCGGAGCCAATCCAAGCCATGTCCTCCCCCGGCCAGACCGCCGCCCTCAGCGCCCGGCGGAGTGGACCCCTGCGCGGACGGGTCCGTGCGCCGGGCGATAAGTCGATTTCCCACCGGGCGCTGATCTTCGGTGCCCTGGCGGAGGGCCTGACGGAGGTGGAGGGGCTCCTCGAGGGCGACGACGTCCTGCGTTCTGCCGCCGCCATGCGCGCCTTTGGCGCCGAGGTGGAGGCCCTTGGGGGCGGCCGCTGGCGGATTCTGGGCCGGGGCGGATTCTCTGAGCCCGACGACGTGATCGACTGCGGCAATGCCGGAACGGGCGTTCGCCTGATCCTCGGCGCCGCCGCGGGCTTCGATCTATCCGCAACCTTCACGGGTGACGCCTCGCTCCGGGGCCGGCCCATGAACCGGGTCATGAAACCCCTCTCAGAGATGGGCGCCCGCTTCCTGCACCGGTCAGGCGGCCGGCTGCCCCTGACCCTGAGGGGCGGGCACCTCAAGCGGATCGAATACGTCCCGCCCGAGCCCTCGGCCCAGGTGAAGTCCGCCGTCCTCCTGGCGGGTCTCCACGCCGTCGGCGGTGCAGTGGTCATCGAGCCGGAGCCGACCCGGGACCACACCGAACGGATGCTCCGGGGGTTTGGGGCGGAGGTGATCGTCGAGGATCTTCCGGAGGGGCGGCGGATCACCCTGCCCGGCGGTCAGGGCCTCACAGGAACCCGGATCCGGGTTCCGGGCGACCCGTCCTCGGCGGCCTTCCCTCTCGTGGCGGCGCTGATCACGCCCGGGTCCGAGGTGACGGTGGAGGGAGTCCTGCTCAACCCCCTCCGGACGGGACTGTTGGCGACCCTTCGGGAAATGGGAGCCGACCTGTCGGTGTCGGCGGTGCGCGATGAGGGCGGTGAGCCCGTCGGCGACATTACCGCCCGGCACTCCGCCCTCAGGGGGGTCGACGTCCCGGCGGATCGCGCGCCGTCCATGATCGACGAGTATCCCATATTGGCGGTCGCCGCGGCCTTTGCCGAGGGCGTCACCCGCATGCGGGGCATTGGCGAGATGCGCGTGAAAGAAAGCGATCGCATCGCCCTGATGGCGGCGGGCCTGGCGGCCTGTGGCCTGACGGTGGAGGAAGAGCCCGAGGGCCTGATCGTCACCGGAGCGGGCCCCAACCGCCCCCCTGTCGGCGGAGCCGCAGTCACGACCCGGGGCGACCACCGCATCGCCATGTCGCACCTGGTGCTGGGCCTGGCCTCGGACGCCGCCGTCCGGGTGGACGAGCCCGGAATGATCGCCACAAGCTTCCCGGGTTTCGTCGACATGATGAGCGGCCTCGGCGCCGACATCGCCCCGGCATGACCGCCAGCTTGGTGATCGCCGTCGATGGCCCGGCCGCCTCAGGCAAGGGGACAGTCGCTGCCTGGCTGGGCCAGGTCTATGGCCTGCCGGTCCTCGACACTGGCCTCCTCTACCGGGCCGTCGGCGTGGCCGCCTCCCGGGCCGGGGTCGATCCCGATAATCCCCAGGCGGCTGCCGCCGTCGCCGGTAAGATCGATCTCCTGACCCTGGACGATCCGGCCTTCCGCACACGTACGGCAGGTGAACTGGCCAGCCGGGTGGCAGTACACCCCGGTGTCCGGGACGCCCTGAACGCCGCCCAGGTCGGGTTTGCGCGCCGGCCAGGCGGCGCTGTGCTCGACGGCCGGGATATCGGCACTGTGATCGCCCCCTGGGCCCCGGCCAAATTGTTCGTGACGGCCCGTCCGGAGATCCGCGCCGAGCGTCGCTGTCGCCAGCTCGCCGCCCAGGGCGAGGCGGTTGCCTTCGAGGAAGTCCTGGCCGACATCCGCAGGCGTGACGCCCGGGATGGCGGCCGGGCCGACGCGCCTCTGGCCCGGGCGGTCGACGCCGTCTTGCTGGATACCTCCGAAATGACTATAGACCTCGCCACCGATGCGGCCCGCCGCATTGTCGAGGCGGCGCGCGCCGGCCGGGAATGATCCGGACGGCAAATCCCATCGCGTCTTTCCCTCCCAAGCCGCGGGCATTTTCCGGCGCGAGCTTCGCGCCTTCGGTTTCAACTCCAACCCGACTCCGGGACTCCGTCCGCCTGAAGGGCGCACAGCTTCCGGGTCACAGTGACTGATGAAAGTACAAAATGGCTGATGATGCTGGCCTGAACCCGTCCCGCGACGACTTCGCGGCCCTCCTGACCGAGTCCCTGGGTGGACGCGACTTCATGGAAGGCCAGGTGGTCAAGGGCATAGTCGTGGGCATCGAGAAGGATTTCGCGATCATCGATGTGGGCCTCAAGACCGAGGGACGCATCTCTATCAAGGAGTTCAGCGTCGGCGAGGAAGACAAGCCTCAGCTGGCCGTCGGCGACACGGTCGAGGTCTTCCTCGAGCGGGTCGAGAACGCCATGGGCGAGGCGGTTATCAGCCGCGAGAAGGCCCGCCGCGAAGAAGCCTGGACCCGGCTTGAGGGCGTTCACGCCCGCAACGAGCCTGTCATGGGCGCCATCGTTGGCCGCGTGAAGGGTGGCTTCACCGTGGACCTCGGCGGCGCCTCGGCCTTCTTGCCGGGCTCGCAGGTCGACATCCGCCCGGTGCGCGACGTCGGCCCGCTGATGGGCAAGGAACAGCCCTTCGCCATCCTCAAGATGGATCGGCCGCGCGGCAACATCGTCGTCTCCCGCCGGGCCATCCTCGAGGAAGCCCGCGCCGAACAGCGCACCGAACTTGTCGGCCAGCTGCAGGAAGGCGAGATCCGCGAAGGCGTGGTCAAGAACATCACCGACTATGGCGCCTTCGTGGACCTGGGCGGGATCGACGGCCTGCTGCACGTCACCGACATGAGCTGGAAGCGCGTCAACCACCCCAGCCAGGTGCTGGCCGTGGGCGACACGGTCCGGGTCCAGATCGTCAAGATCAATCCCGACACCCAGCGCATCTCCCTGGGCATGAAGCAGCTCCAGTCCGACCCCTGGGACGGCGTCGAGGCCAAGTACCCGGTGGGTGCCCGCTTCACTGGCCGCATCACCAACATCACCGACTACGGCGCCTTCGTGGAGCTGGAGGCCGGTGTCGAGGGCCTGGTGCACGTCTCGGAAATGTCCTGGACCAAGAAGAACGTCCACCCTGGCAAGATCGTCTCGACCTCTCAGGAAGTCGACGTGGTCGTCCTGGACGTGGATCCCTCCAAGCGTCGCGTGTCGCTGGGCCTCAAGCAGGCCATGGACAATCCCTGGGATGCCTTCGTGGCCACCCATCCGGTGGGTTCCACCGTCGAGGGCGAAGTCAAGAACGCCACTGAGTTCGGCCTCTTCCTGGGCCTGGACAACGACATCGATGGCATGGTCCACCTGTCCGACATCGACTGGAGCGTGCCCGGTGAAGAGGCCATCACGCGCTACCACAAGGGCGAGATGGTCAAGGCGCGGGTCCTGGACGTCGACGTCGAGAAGGAGCGTATCTCCCTGGGCATCAAGCAGCTCTCGGGCGATCCGATGACCGGCGACGTCTACCGCAAGGGCCAGAACGTGACGGTCACCGTCACCGAGGTCACCTCGGGTGGCATCGAGGTCCGCTTTGGCGATGACGAAGCGCCTATGTCGGCCTTCATCCGCAAGTCGGACCTTTCGCGGGACCGCGCTGACCAGCGCCCCGAGCGCTTCGCCGTCGGCGACCGCGTCGACGCCCAGGTCACCCTCGTGGACAAGGCCGCCCGGCGGATCTCCCTGTCCATCAAGGCCCTGGAGATGGTCGAGGAGAAGGCCGCCATCGAGAAGTTCGGGTCCTCGGACTCGGGAGCCTCGCTGGGCGACATCCTTGGCGCGGCCCTTCGCGAGAAGGCCCAAAAGGACTAGGCGGCAGCCGGGCGCTTCGGCGTCAGGGTGTCCTGGATGCGGCGGACCGGAATACCGGTCCGCCGTTTTCTTTTGTCGGCGGGGTCTTTTGTCTTCGGGTCCCGTCCAAGGGCTTGACGCCAAAGGGAAATGCGCTGAAGTGGTTCCCCGACGGCGCGCGCGAACGGCCGGATTCCGGGGGTGGCCAGGGGCATGATCAAGTCCGAACTCATCGCCAGGCTGGCCGAGGAAAACCCGCACCTTACCCAGAAGGACATCGAGAGGGTCGTATCCGTCATCCTCGACCGGATGATCCAGGCCCTTGAGGATGACGGTCGGGTCGAGCTTCGCGGCTTTGGCGCCTTCTCGGTCCGGTCCCGCGGCGCCCGCTCCGGCCGGAACCCCCGGACCGGTGTGGCCGTCTCCGTCCGCGCCAAGCATGTTCCGTTCTTTAAAAGTGGCAAGGAACTTAGGGTCCGGCTCAACGCGGACGACTGACGCTCCGGCGTCTCCAGGACAATCAAAGGGAGGAACCCATGTCCATCTTCAGTGAGTTTCGCGAATTCATCGCCCGCGGCAACGTCATCGACCTCGCGGTCGGTGTCATCATCGGCGGGGCCTTCGGAAAGATCGTCACGGCCCTCGTCGAGGGGGTGGTCATGCCGCCCATCGGCCTCCTCACAAGCGGTGTGGACTTCTCCCGCCTCAGCTGGGTCCTGAAGGCAGACGATCCTGCCACCACGGCCAGTGAGTTGGTGGCGATCCAGTACGGTGCCTTCCTGAACACCCTGATCCAGTTCCTGATCGTCGCCTGGGTGATCTTCGTCATGGTCAAGGCGGTCAACGCCCTGCGCCGGGCCGAGGTGGCCGCCGCGCCGCCGCCGGCGCCGACGGCCGAGGAAACCCTCCTTGGCGAAATCCGCGACCTGTTGAAGTCCGGTCGCTGATCCTCAGGCCTTGAACTTGGAGCCTGCATGGCCCTAATCCGGGCCATGCACGTTCCTGCCAAGATCTGCGGCCTGTCCACGCCGGAAACCGTCGAGGCCGCAGTCGCCTGCGGCGCAGGCTTCATCGGCTTCAACTTCTTCCCGGCAAGCCCCCGCTTCGTCGAACCCGAGGCGGCCGCCCGGCTCGCCGAGCCGGCCCGGGCGGCTGGCGTGCGGATCTGCGCCATCACCGTCGACGCCGGCGACGAGGTCCTGGACAGGATTGCCCGGATCCTGCGCCCGGACCTGATCCAGCTGCACGGCAAGGAATCGCCGGCCCGGGGAGCCGAGGTTACCCGTCGCACCGGAGTGGGGCTGATTCGCGCCTTGCCGGTGGGTTCCACCGCCGACCTTTCGGCCGCCGGGCCCTGGTCCGATCTCGCCGACCACCTTCTGCTGGATGCCCGCCCGCCGGAGGGTGCCGGAATGACCGGGGGGCTGGGCCAGGCCTTCGACTGGTCGATCACCAAGGACTTTCGCACCCCCCGTCCCTGGTTCCTCGCGGGGGGTCTCGATCCCTGGAATGTGGCCGAGGGCCTGGCGACTTCCGGGGCCCCGATGGCGGACGTTTCCTCTGGTGTGGAGCGCGGTCCCGGATTAAAGGACGCGTCATTGATCTCGGCCTTCCTCGACGCTGTCCGCCGAGCCAGACAATAGGCTTCCCGTGAACCAGATCACTACGCCCAACGACTATTCCGCCTATCCCGACGCCTCCGGCCGGTTCGGCGATTATGGCGGCCGCTACGTGCCTGAAACCCTCATGCCCCTGGTGCATGAGCTGGAGGCTGCTTTCCGGCTCGCCATGGCCGATCCGGCCTTCCACGCCGAGCTGGATGGCTATCTCAAGCACTATGTCGGCCGGCCGAGCCCCATGTACTTCGCCGAGCGCCTGACCCAGAAGTTCGGGGGCGCGAAGATCTATCTCAAGCGCGAAGAGCTCAATCACACGGGTGCGCACAAGATCAACAACTGCATGGGCCAGATCCTCCTGGCCATGCGCATGGGCAAGACCCGGATCATCGCCGAGACCGGGGCCGGCCAGCACGGAGTGGCCACGGCCACGGTCTGCGCCCGCTTCGGCCTGCCCTGCGTGGTCTACATGGGGGCTGTGGACGTCGAGCGCCAAAAGCCCAACGTCTTCCGGATGAACCTCCTGGGCGCCCGGGTCGAGCCGGTGACCTCGGGCTCCTCGACCCTGAAGGACGCCATGAACGAGGCGCTTCGCGACTGGGTCACCAATGTTGATGATACCTACTACCTGATCGGCTCAGCAGCGGGCCCACATCCCTATCCGGAGATGGTCCGCGAGTTCCAGGCGGTCATGGGCCGGGAAGCCAGGGCGCAGATCCTCGAGGCCGAGGGCCGGCTCCCCGACGCCGTGGTCGCCTGCGTGGGCGGGGGATCGAACGCCATCGGCACCTTCCATCCCTTCCTCAACGACGAGGGCGTGCGCCTGATCGGGGTCGAGGCCTCCGGCGACGGCATGGACACCAAGCGCCATGCGGCGGCCATCAATGGCGGCCGGCCTGGCGTCCTCCACGGCAACCGCACCTACCTGATCCAGGATGAGGTAGGCCAGATCACCGAGGCGCACTCGATTTCTGCGGGCCTGGACTATCCCGGCATCGGTCCCGAACATGCCTTCCTGCACGATGTCGGCCGGACGGAATACCTGACCTGCACCGACCGCGAGGCCCTTGAGGCCTTCCGGCTCTGCGCAGAGCTGGAGGGAATCATTCCGGCCCTCGAGACCAGCCACGCCCTGGCCCGCCTGCCGCAGATCTGCGCCGAGCTGGGCCCCGAGGGGATCGTGGTGGTCAACTTGTCCGGCCGCGGCGACAAAGATGTCGCTACCGTGGCCCAGGCCCTGGGACTCTCGATTTGAGCCGCGCCCGGATCGACGCCCGCTTCGCCCGCCTCCGCGAGGAGGGCCGCGCCGGCTTCATCCCCTACGTGATGGCGGGAGATCCCGATCCGGAGACCGCCCTGGCCATCCTCAAGGGGCTTCCCGCCGCCGGGGCTGACCTGATCGAGGTGGGCTTTCCCTTCTCCGACCCTTTGGCGGAAGGCCCGCCGATCCAGCGCGCGGCCCAGCGGGCCCTGGCCCGGGGCATGACCCTGCAGAAGACCCTGGACCTTGTCGCCGCCTTCCGCCGCTCGGATTCTGAAACACCGGTCATCCTGATGGGCTATGCCAATCCCCTCGAGACCCCGGGCTATGTGGCCTTTGCCCGTGACGCCGCAGCTGCGGGGGTGGACGGCCTGATCGTGGTCGACATTCCGCCTGAGGAGGCCGATCCCCTCGCCGACGCCCTCGACGCCCAGGATCTGTCCCTGATCCGGCTCGCCACGCCCACGACGGACGACCGGCGGTTGCCTGTGGTGGTCCGTCGGACCTCGGGCTTCGTCTACTACGTCTCCGTCGCCGGGGTTACTGGCGTGAAGGAGGCCGACGCCGGCGCCGTGGCGCCCAATGTCGCGCGGGTCCGCGCCGCCTCCGGGCTGCCGGTGGCCGTGGGCTTCGGCGTCCGGACAGAGGCGAGGGCGGCCGAGGTGGCTCGGGTCGCCGACGCCGTCGTGGTCGGCTCGGCCCTGGTGGACGAGGTGGCTGCCGCCCTGGCTGCAAACGAAGACGTGACCGACCGGGTGCTTACAAAAGTGGCGGGTCTGGCTAAGTCTGTTCGTACGGCAAGGACGTCGAGTGTCGGAGCTTAGGCGCAGAATGGCGATGGCGGACCAGACCGACGACAAATCCGGGAAGCCGCCCCAGGCCCCCCGTGAGCGCGGCGGCTGGCTGGCCAAGATCGCCCCCGGCGTCCGCAACCTGGTGGCCAGGCGCGAGACCCCCGAGAACCTCTGGGTCAAGTGCCCGGATACGGGCGAGATGCTGTACCGGCCCGACCTCGAGGCGGCCATGTGGGTCACGCCCTCGGGCAGCCACATGCGCATCGGCGCCGCCCAGCGCCTGCGCTACACCTTCGACGGCGGACGATTCGAGCGCATCCCTTCGCCGGTTGTGGTCGATGATCCCCTGAAGTTCCCGGACGACAAGCCCTATGCCGACCGCCTCAAGGCGGCGCGCAAGGCGACCGGCGAACAGGACTCCATGGCCGTCGCCTTCGGAACGATCCGGGGCCAGGCGGCGGTGGTCATCGTCCAGGACTTTAACTTCATGGGCGGGTCCCTGGGCATGGGCGCCGGCGAGGCCTTCATCAAGGCCGCCGAGGAAGCCGTGCGTCGCAAGGTTCCCCTGGTCATCTTCACCGCCTCCGGGGGTGCCCGCATGCAGGAGGGGACCCTGTCCCTGATGCAGATGGCCCGGACCACCCTGGCCCTCAACGAGGTCAAGGCCGCCGGCCTACCCTATGTCGTGGTGCTGACCGACCCGACAACTGGCGGGGTCTCGGCCTCCTACGCCATGCTGGGCGATATCCACATCGCCGAGCCCAATGCCATGATCGCCTTCTCTGGCCGCCGGGTCATCGAGCAGACCATTCGCGAGGTCCTGCCCGCCGGCTTCCAGAGGGCCGAGTTCCTGATGGAACGGGGCATGGTCGACCTGGTAGCGGCCCGCTCTGAACTGCCGGACATCCTCGCCTCGGTGCTCGGGACCCTGATGCTGGGCCGGGCCCGCGCCCGCGCTGCCTGACCGTCGAACTCGGACCATGTACGATCCGATCCGGGCTTCTGACGCCGTCATCCAGCGCCTGCGGGCGAGCCACCCGTCCCTCATCGACCTGACGACCGGACGGGTCGAGCGCCTTCTGGAGGCCCTTGGCCGACCCGACCTGCGCCTGCCTCCCGTGATCCACGTCGCTGGCACCAACGGCAAGGGCTCCACCACCGCCTTCCTGAGGGCCATGGCCGAGGCGGCGGGGCTGAAGGTCCACGTCCTCACATCGCCCCATCTGGTGCGGTTCGCCGAACGCATCCGGGTGGCCGGGCGGCTGATCACGGACGAGGCCCTCGACGCCCTCACGGACCGGCTCGAGGCGGTCAATGCCGGTCAGCCCATCAGCTTCTTCGAGATCACGACGGTCCTGGCCCTGCAGGCCTTTGCGGACACCCCCGCCGACCTCTGCGTGATCGAGGTCGGCCTGGGCGGGCGGTTTGACGCCACCAACATCTTCGACGCCCCCGCCGTGTCGGTGATCACGCCGGTCGACTACGACCATCTGGAGATGCTGGGCCCCGAATTGTCGAAGATCGCCTGGGAGAAGGCGGGCATCATCAAGCCGGGCCGGCCCGTGGTCTCCGCCCGCCAGCGTGAAGAGGCCCTGGCGGTGATCGAGGCCGAAGCCGAGGCCCGGGGCGCACCCCTGACCCTGGTCGGCCGGGACGCGGATATCTGGCGGGAAAGGGGCCGGCTGGTGGTCCAGGCCCCGGACCGGCTTCTCGATCTTCCGCCTCCGTCCCTGCCTGGGCTCCACCAGTTCGAGAACGCTGGCCTCGCCGCCCTCGCCCTCCTGGCCCTTGGCGATCCGCGCATTGACGAGGCCGCCCTTGCAAGGGGCGTTGCGGAGGCGGTCTGGCCCGGCCGGTTCCAGAGGCTCACCACCGGACCCCTGGGCGGGCTGGCTGCGGCCAGGGGATCCGACCTCTGGCTGGACGGGGCCCACAATCCCCACGGCGCCGCCGCCCTGGCGCGCACCTGCGAGGAGATGGGGGCGCGAGATCCCCGGCCCCTGGTCCTGGTGACCGGGCAGTTCTCCCGCAAGGATCCCCGTGGCTTCTTCGCCGCATTCGCGGACCTGGGTCCGAAGGTGGTCGCCACGACCTTCGAGTCCGCCTCGGCCCTGTCGCCGGACGTCCTGGCGGCGGCGGCCCGGGCGCAGGGCCTTCAGGCGTCGACGGCGCCAGATGTCTCGGCGGCCGTCGCCCTGGCCCTCGATGTGAAGGGGCCTCCGCCCCGGATCGTGATCTGCGGCGGCCTTCACTTCGCTGGCGAGGTGCTGGCCCTCAGCCCGGAAACCTGGCCGAGCTGAGGGGGCTTTTGGCTCAGCCGACGCCGGACTCGGTCAGCCAGTCGACGATCTTCTGCTTGGGCATGGCGCCGACCTTCATGGCGGTCATCTGGCCGTCCTTGAAGAGCATCATGGTCGGGATGCCCCGCACGCCGTAACGGCCGGGCGTTTCGGGGGAGTCCTCGATGTTCAGCTTGACCACCGTGACATGCTCGCCAAGTTCCAAGGCGATCTGCTCGAGGGCCGGGGCGATCTGCTTGCAGGGCCCGCACCACTCCGCCCAGAAGTCCACCAGGACGGGCTTGCCCGACTTCAGGACGTCGGCTTCGAAGGACTGGTCAGTGACGGCGACGGTGCCCATGGGTGGCTCCTCGATTGGGGGTCCGGATCGTCCGGACGTTAGCACTAGATATGGCGAGCGGGGGTGCCCGATCAACTCCCCCAATCAAGCGCCCCTATCGAAACCCCTCTCGCAGGGCCTCGAGCGCTGACCGCAGCAGAGGCTCCGGCGCGGGCGTCAGACGCGGGCCATCGGTCCAGACCAGGGCCGCCCGGATCTTTCGCCCGGGATAGAGGTCGCCCAGGACCGCCCAGTACATGGCCAGCTGGCGGAGGTAGGCCGGGTCTGCATCCTCGATGCGGGCCGGCGCCGGCCGGTTGGTCTTGAAGTCGGCAAACAGGACCTCGTCGTCCCGCACCACCAGGCGGTCGATGCGTCCGGAGATGCGCAGGCCTTCCGGGAAGGCCGCCGCTCCTCCGACGATCCCCGCTTCGGCCCGGGATCCCGGACCGAAGAGGAAAGCGAATTCGGGGTGTTGCAGTACGCCGAGGGCCGCCGCCGTCATCTCTGAAACCTGGTCGGCGGTCAGGCCGGCCTCCTTCTCCAGAAGCCTGCGCGCCGCCCGTTCCCAGGACGTGGGGTCCAGGTCCGGCAGGATCTGAAGGAGGCGGTGGATGAGTTCGCCGCGGCGGAACCGTCCCAGTCCCCCCAGTCCGGCGAGGGGGGAAAGGGCGGCCACCGGTGCCGAGTCGCCAAGGTCCGAGGGGGAGGCGAGGCGGCTGAGGGGTTCGGCCCGGGCAACCTGGCCCAGCCAGGGCGGGACCGCCCCGGCGACCGTCGTCGCCCCGGCGCTGGCGGGTCCCAGGCCCTCCGGGTCCGCGCCGAACCGCCGGAAGCTGAAGTCATCGCGCTCGATCCGCCGAACCTCGTCGCCCAACCGGTCGGCAAAGGCCTCGGAGACGGCGCTCCACCACCCCGTCAGGTTCTCTTCATTCCGGTTGCCCGGCAGGGTTCCGCAGAGGATCAGGCGGTCCCGCGCACGGGTCAGCCCCACATAGAGCAGGCGGTTGAGCTCGCGGCCCGAGTCCCGGCTGCGGTCCTCCCGGGCCCCGGCCTGGGCCTTGCAGTCCTCGTCACCCGAGCCGAGCCAGAGGAAGGTTCCGTCATGGGTCCGGACCAGGCCCGACCGCCCGGGATCCGAGAAGGTCATGTCCGGCAGGATGACGATCGGGGCTTCAAGCCCCTTGGCGCCGTGGGCGGTCATGATCCGCACCTCGTCCGCCCCGGCGGCGTCCATCTCCCGGGCCACGTCGACATCCAGCCGGTCCAGGTCGGCGGCATAGCTCTCCAGGTGCCGGGACCCGGCCTGTTCGAGTTCCAGGGTCTTCTCCAGGAACACCCCGAGGGCCTCCTCGGCCTCCCGGCCAAGGCGGGTCAGGAGCCTCTGCCGCTGGGAGCGCCCGCAGGGGCCGGGCGACTCAAGAATCCCTACAATGAAGTCGTAAGGCGTGTGGCCAGCCCCTGTCCGGGCCACCCGCCCCAGGAAGTCAGCAGCTTGGGCCCAGTCGCTCCGGCCGTCTCCGGCGCGCCGCTTCAGGGTGTCCCAGAGCGTCGGATCGGGGCGGTCCCGTGCCAGGTCAAACAGGCTCTCGTCGGTGACGTCGCAGAACGGGCTGCGCAGGAGGGCGGCGAGGGTCAGGTCGTCGCCCGGGAAGAGGGCGAATCGGACCAGGGCCCTCAGGTCCTCGAAAAGGATGTGTTCGGACAGCTTCAGCCGGTCGGCACCGCCCACGGGCACGCCGCTCCGCTTCAACTCGCGCAGGATCTCGTCGAAGAGCGCGCCGCGCCGGCGGACCAGGATCAGGATGTCGCCCCAGGATGCGGGCCTTCGTCCCTTCGTCGCCTTGTCACCTATGGACTCGCCCCGGCTCACGATCTGACGAATCTCGCTGACCATCCGTCGGGCCAGGATCCGCGGGCTGGAGTCGGTTCCCAGGGCGTCGGGCGGGTCCTGCCAGGCGTCCCGCGTTTCCTTCTCGGCGGGCGGCACGAGGTCCCAGAGGTCCACGCACCCGGGATCCTTGCGCCCGGCCTCATGGCGGATGACCGGCGGCGTCTCGCCCTCCATGCTGACCAGGGCCTGGGCCTTCTCGTCCCCGGCAAAGACCGCGTCCACGAAGGTCAGGACCTGCGGCACGGACCGCCAGGACCGGGTAAGGTCGATGCGCTCGAAGCGGGCGCCCAGGGCGGCAGCCGCCTGGCTGTGATGGGCGTACTCGATGCCCAGGTTCTCGGGTGAGGCGCCCTGGAAGGAATAGATCGACTGCTTGACGTCACCGACGACGAAGAAGGACCGGCCCGGGCCGGTCCCCCTTGGGGCCTGGCCAGCGCCGGAGAAAAAGTCGCCCGTCAGGCCCCGGAGGATTCCCCACTGGTCCGGCGCGGTGTCCTGCGCCTCATCCACGAGGATATGGGCCAGCCTCTGGTCCAGCTTGTACAGCACCCAGGCCGCCATGGGCGCGGTCCGGGTCAGGGCGACGGTCCGGCCCACCAGGTCGCTGAAGTCCAGCTTCCCCGACAGGGTCTTCTCGTTCTCGTAGGCGGTCAGGTAGGCCTGGGCCAGGACAAGGATATCGAGGGTCCTCTGTCCCGCCACGGCCATGCGCCGGCGCATCTCCAGGTCCAGAAGGCGGTTCGCCTCTCCATCCAGCAGGTCGACGATGTCCGGGTAGGGCCTCAGCCGGGGAGACCCTCCGAACCAGGTGGCGACCGTCCAGGTCTTCGTCAGGAGCATCGGCCGTACCTGTTCGTAGGTCGGGCGACCCTGGCTGGCCTCCAGGGTCTCCGCATGGCCCTTCTCGCCCTTTGCAGGAGACGTCTTGAGGATCTGGGCGATCCGCATCCAGTCGGCGGGGGCCAGGCCCTGCGAGACATCGACCAGGTCGGCCTCCGCCTGCGCAGGCTCGAGCGGTTCCGGCGCGCCCGTTAGCGCCGTCCAGACCGCGGCTTCGACCCCGTCCCCGGCGGCGGCTGTCTTGAACCACCGGACAAGCTCCGAGGACAGGCGCGCGAATTCGTCGAAGAGGCCCAGGAACCGTCGGTGATCCAGGTCCACCGATAGCCGGGCGTAGGCCTGAGCGATCCGGCCGTCGCCCCCCAGGGCGTGGCGCGCGATCCCGGCATGTGCCCTGCGCGCCAGGTCCGCCGCGCCGAGGTCATCGAGCACCTCGAAGCCCGGGGAGACCCCGGCCTCGAGGGGAAACCGGCGCAGCAGCTTCTCGCAGAAGGCGTGCAGGGTCTGGATGCGCAGGCCCCCCGGCGTCTCCAGGGCCTGGGCGAAGAGGGCCCTGGCCCTCGAGAGCGCGTCGGGCTCGTAGGCGGCGGGGGGGCGGCCCTCCAGCGCGCCAAGGGCCATGCCGAGAGCCTCGTCCGGCATCACCGACCAGTCGCCCAGGAGCCTGAACAGCCGGTCCTGCATCTCCGCCGCTGCGGCCCGGGTATAGGTCACGCAGAGAATCTGGTCGGGCTCAGCCCCGGCCAACAGCAGGCGGGCGACCCGGTCGATCAGGGTCTTGGTCTTGCCCGAGCCCGCATTGGCGGTGACGAAGGCCGACAGGAAGGGGTCGGCGGCGAGGGCCTGGGGGTCGTCGACCTCGGAGGGGGTCATGTGTCCTCTCCCTCGCCGATGGAGGACCATTCCCGCACCCGGGCCAGGTGATCGTAGTCGCTCGCGTGGAGCTTCACCTTGGCCGGTGCGACCCGGGAGGTGTAGGGGCGACCTGGATCGTCAAAGGCCTCGATCCGCGCCTTGAGGCCCTCGAGGGCCGCCGCCGAGGCCTGTGTGGCGTTCATCGAGGTGTCGATGGCGCTGCGGATCTCGCCGGCCGGCCGGCGTCCGGTGATCCGCACGTAGGATAGCTCCTCCACCTTCAGGCCTTTCAACCCGGGAAAGCCGCCCGCCTCGAGGATGGCGCCGGTAAGGGTCAGCTGGGGCGAGAACCCGGTCTTGACGGTGTCGATGGAGGGCGGGGCCCCGGTCTTGTAGTCGAGTATGCGGCCGATCTGTCCGGGGCCGATCTCCAGCCGGTCAGCCTTGGCGGTGAGGACGAAGTTGCCTGCCGGGGTCGTGAAGGTCAGCTGGCC
>CAMAOY010000005.1 GCA_945859865.1 Phenylobacterium deserti | reverse complement strand
CACCATCCGGGCGTGGTCGCGGGCCAGAAAGTCGGACCGGTGCCGGTGCGCTGCGGAGGCGTGCTTGAAGGGAAAAATGCGCTCGTAGGCCTCGGCCCGCCGGGACGCCAGCTCGACCAGCCGGCCCGCTTCATCGCCCGATGCCAGGGGACGGGCGACCAGGTCCGCGAGTTCGCCCTCGATGGTCCGGCTGATCTCGGCATAGAGGCTGTCCATGTCCCGGAAGTGGCGGAAGACTGTCCTCAGACCGACATCGGCCCTTGATGCCACGCGTTCCGCCCCGGGGGCGACCTCCCCCTCCCGCATGAGTTCCAGCATGGCCTCGACAATGCGGTCGCGGCTGTCGAGACCGCGTCGGCGTCGGCCATCCGTTTCCTCAAGGTCGGGGGTCATCCCGCCAGAAGAGCCTCGCAGCCGGTGCCGTCAAGGACCACATCCACCACCGCCCGGGCGTCCGGGGCGAGCGCGGCGTAGGCGTCCCTCAGGGCCTTCAGGCACTTGGCCTGGTAGGGGAAGGGCTGCTGCGACCAGGGCTGGCCGTCGACCTCGGCCAGGACTTCCGCCGCACCCGACATCACGGCCCGGGCATTGGCCAGCATGACGGGCGTGTAGACACGTCCGATCTCGGCAAGCAGGACCTTCAGGGTCGGCGGCAGGTTTGCCGCGTCGATCCAGTCCCCGTCGCCAGGTTCCACGCCGGACTGGTCCTCCATCATGCCCACCCAGGCGGTGACGCGCGGGGCGACCGAGAGGGTCAGGGCGGCGGGCGTGGGGTCAAACTCTGCCAACTGCGTCAGCTGGCCATAGGTGGCAAAGTCGCCGGCGCCGGGGCGCTTACCCATCAAGTAGGGCAGGACCCGAAGATGGTCCTCGAAGGCGTCGAGGAAACGACGGTAACTCGCCTCGATGATCGGGCCGGTGACGGCGTTGGACCCTACATAGCGGAGCCTGCCGATCTGCCGCTCGGCGACCGCCCGCCCGCGCTCGGCCAGGTCCGCGTCGGGGACCGACAGCCCTCGCCAGCAGGGAAGGATGGCCGAGGCCTTGGCGATGTCGGCCGCGTAGGCCCAGCGATAATGGAACATGGCCTTGGTCAGCCACTCGTCAGCATAGTCCTCGATCAGGGCGTCCAGGAAGGCCAGGGCGGCATCGCCAGGGATGAGGCTGCGGTCTGTGTGTTCTCTCTCGAAACGCTGGATGAGGGGCGTGGAGTCCGTCACGGCCTCCAGTGCGCCGTCTGCGCCCGGCAGGTAGAAGGTCGGCAGCAGAGGCACCTTGGCCCTGGGGAGGGCCTCCAGGGCCGAGTTTGAGACAACCAGGAAGCGGTACGGGATCCTTCGGTAGCGCAGGACCGCGAGCATCTTGCGAGTGTAGGGCGATCCGGGAGCGCCGGAGAGGGAGACGGGATCAGTCATGGGCTGAGGTCCTGGTCAGAAGAAGCGCTTGAGCCGGTTGGTGCGTTTGGTGTCCTCGGAGCCCGCCGGAAGGGTGAACATGTCGCCGTCCTGGCCGACCCGGATCTCGCCCTTGAACACCTTGCGGCTCTTGCCGAGGAAGGGGCCTTCGAGGGACCGCAGAGGCAGGGGTGGGACAATGTGGGTGAAGACCAGGGTCTTCACGCCGGCCTTGGCAGCCAGGGCAGCCACGGCCTCCGGATCTGTATGGTATGTGGTGATGTCGCCGAGGATCTTCGCCAGGTTGGCCTTCCCGGCCTTTTTGGCGGCGTCCTGCTGGATCCCCACCAGGCGTAGGGAGAGGCCCTCATGGACCAGCAGGTCCGCCCCGCGCGCGGCACGCTCGACATTGGGCGAGACGTTGGTGTCGCCGCCGATTACGGCCTTACGCCCCTTGTATTCGATGATGTAGCCAACCGCCGGTGAGACCGGGGCGTGATCGACCGGGAAGGCGCGGATCTTCAGGTCAGGTTCATCGATCAGGACGACGTCATCGGTGCCGGAAAGCGCCTCGAAGGCAACTGCCTGGCCGCCGAACCCCGCAGGCGGGGTTACCGCTTCGCCATGGTGCGCAATGCGATAGTTTCGGTCCAGCCCGTAGGCGGTCATCAGGCCGCCGACGACAGTCTCCACGCCCTTGGGGCCGTGAACGAGCAGGGGGGCCGTAGCGCCTGAGCCGGCCCATCGCTGGAGCATGAGTTCGCCCAGGCCGTCGATATGGTCCGAATGGAAGTGGGTCAGGAAGACGCGCTCGACCCGGAAGGGTGAGAGCCCCATCAGGGACAGGTTTCGGACCGATCCGGCCCCAGAATCGAAGACGAAGAGCCTCTGGCCCGCCAGGACCGCCGTGCAGGGCCCGGCCCTGGAGGGATCCGGCATGGGTGATCCTGAGCCACAAAGGGCGACATGAAGCCCATCTGGCAGGCCATCTGCCGGAGAGGCGGTCATGGCGCGATCATAGATGCGCCCCATCAGGCGGACGGCGATCTCGCCCCTCATCAGCCAGGCACCCGCCAGGAGGAGGATGAGAGCGGCCCCAAGTCCCAGCAAGAAGCGTTTCATGGCGGATGGTCTCCTCTGGCGTCGCCTCCGGTGCTTGACCGGTGGGATTGATAGTGGCACGCGTGTTGCCATTAGTTTCCCGCCGCGGCGGGACTGTCAACCGGAACCGGGGTGCATGGCCCCGTGGAGGCATGGAATGCAGGTGCTGCGAACCCCCGACGAACACTTCTCGGGCCTTCTCGACTGGTCGTTTGCGCCGCACTACGCCAACATCCAGGGCCCCGATGGGGCGGCCCTGCGGATCGCCTACGTCGATGAAGGTCCCCGGGACGGCGCGCCCGTACTGCTGATGCACGGCGAGCCCTCCTGGTCTTACCTTTATCGCAAGATCATTCCCCTGCTGGTCGCCCGGGGTCACCGGGTCCTGGCCCCGGACCTGATCGGCTTCGGTCGCTCCGACAAGCCCGCCTCGCGCGCTGACTATACCTACGAACGCCACGTGGACTGGATGAGCCAGTGGCTCCTGGGCGTCGACCTGAAGGGCGTGGTACTTTTCTGCCAGGACTGGGGCGGATTGATCGGCCTGCGCCTCGTCGCCGCCTTCCCGGAACGATTTGCCGGCGTGATCATCGGGAACACCGGCCTTCCGGTGGGCAGCGGCCTGACCCCCGCCTTCGAAGCTTGGCTGAACATGTCCCAGACCATCCCGGTCATGCCCGTCGGCGGTATCGTGAACATGGGGACCACCCGCGAACTCAAGCCTGAAGAGGTCGCGGCCTACGACGCCCCCTTCCCGGAGGAGTCCTTCAAGGAAGGCGCCCGCCAGTTCCCGACCCTGGTGCCCATCACGGCGGAGCACGGCTCGGTGGCCGAGAACCTGGCAGCCTGGAAGGTGCTGGAAGCCTTCGACAAGCCCTTCCTGACCGCCTTCAGCGACAATGACCCTGTCACAAAGGGCGGCGAAGCGGACTTCAAGGCCCGCGTCCCCGGCGCCCAGGGCGAGGCTCACACCATACTTTCTGGCGGCCACTTCCTCCAGGAAGACTGCCCCGCCGCCATCGCCGACCTGCTGGACGATATGGTTCGGCGCACCCGCTGATCGAAACTGGAGAGAGCCCCATGAAGGTCGTCAACGCCGTCTATCCGCCCCCCCAACAGGCCATGGCCTTTTTCTCCGCCGAGGAGGACGGGCCCTTCGTCATGGTCAACCTGCTGAAGTTCAAGCCGAAGGCCGAGTACGAGGACGGCTCCAACGCCCACCTCACCGGTGCCGAGGCCTATGCCCTCTACGGAGAAGGCGTGAGCAAGCTTGTCCAGGCCCTGGGGGGGCGCATCCGCTATTCGGGCCAGGTCACCAGCCTGATGATCGGCGAGGTCGAGGACCTCTGGGACGCCGTCGCCCTGGCCGAATATCCCTCGCTGGCCGCCTTCCGGGCCATGGCCATGTCTGAGGACATGGGCAAGATCGACCACCACCGAAAGGCGGGCCTGGCGGGCCAGCTGAACATCCGCACCAAGGCCAACGCCGGGTTCGAGTGATCAGAACTGCGGGTCGACCCAGTCCGGGAAGACGTCGGGCAGGCTGGAGACCGGATCGGTGAAGTTGGCGGGGCGCTTCTCGAAGAAGCTCTTCACGCCCTCCACCGCATCCTCAGATCCCCCACGCGCCATCAGGGCCCGGCTCTCGGCCCGGTGTGCCTCCATGGGATGGCTGGCGCCGAGCATGCGCCAGCAGAGCTGGCGGGTCAGGGCGCTTGAGACCGGTGCCGTGTTGTCTGCGTACTCGCGGGCCAGGGCGCGGGCGGCGTCCATCAACGACTCCGGCGGATGCAAGGCGCTCACCAGCCCCTTCTCCAGGGCCTCTGAGGCCGGGAAAACCCGACCGGAATAGATCCAGTCCAGGGTGGCCGGCATGCCGACCAGGCGGGGCAGGAAGAAGGACGAGGCGCCTTCCATGATGATCCCTCGCCGGTTGAAGACCAGGCCAAAGCGGGCGTCGGTCGAGGCGATCCGCACGTCCATGGGCAGGATCATGGTGACGCCCACGCCCACCGCTGCGCCATTGATGGCGCCGATCACCGGCTTGAGGCTGTCAAAGATACGCAGGGTAACGAGGCCCGCAGTGTCGCGGCGGATCGGCGTGTCCTTGTCGGGCTTGGCCGCACCAAAGGTCTGGCTGCCGCCGGAAAGGTCGGCTCCGGCGCAGAAGGCCCGGCCAGCGCCGGTCACGATGACCGCCCGTACGTCGTCATCCCGGTCTGTCAGGTCGAAGGCGGCCTGGAGGTCGTTGCACATCTGCAGGGTCCAGGCGTTCATCCGCTCTGGCCGGTGCAGGGTGATGGTCGCGATGTGATCCTCCACCGAATAGAGGATCGTCTCGAAGGTGGGCGTGGAGCTGGGCATAAAGATCTGGCCTTTCAGGATTAGGGGTGGAGGCGGGCGCGGACAGGGCCGCCGTCGATGCGGATGAGGGCACCATTGGTGAAGCTGGACGTGTCGCTGGCCAGCCAGAGGGCGGCGGGGACCATTTCCGTGGGCAGGCCGACCCGCATGCCACCCTTGGTCCAGCCGGGATTGGCGTGGTCCGGTGGATCGCCCCAGTGCTCGGCCACGTCGGTGGCGAAGGGGCCCACGCAGATCGTGTTGACCCGGACATTCGGGCTGTAGGCGGCTGCGAAACCGGTAGTCAGGACGTTCAGCGCCGCCTTGGCCCCGGCATAGGGCAGGGCGTAGGGCGAGGCCTCCAGGGAGGCGATGCTTGAGATGTTGATGATCGAGCCCCCCTCTCCCCGGTGCATCCGGGCACCCACCAGGGCGGAGAGCCGGAAGGGGCCCTTGAAGTTGACCCCGATGACCTTGTCGAAATTGTCCTCCGTCACCTCCTCCAGCGAGGGATAGAGGGGCGACATGCCGGCATTATTGATCAGCACGTCGATGCGGCCAAAGCGCCGGTAGACCGCGTCGACCATGGGTTCGATCTCATCCCAGTTGGCCACGTGGCAGCGGTGGGCGAAGGTCTCGACGCCCAGTTTCGCTAGCTCGGCAGCGGCGTCCTCGCAGGCTGGCAGCTTGCGCGAGACAATGGCCAGGTTAGCGCCGGCCTCAGCGAAGGCCTGGGCCATGGCGCGTCCCAGGCCCCGGGATCCGCCGGTGATCAGTACCACCTTACCCTGCAGCTTGAAGTCCATAGGTCCGCCCTCCCTGATCCGGTCTTTGGGCCTAGCAAGGCGGGGCCGGGCGCGGCTGTCAATGCTGACCAGGCGAAGCCCCGACAGCGGCGGGCTTCACGCAGACCCAGCGCGCGCGATGGAAGTTCTCGACATTATCGGTCCAGCCTGTGACCCGGGGGGAAATCAGGGCCCGGCTGACCACCTGGAAGACCGGGATGGTTCCCTCCTCATCCAGCATCAGCTGCTCGGCCTCCGCCAGCAGCTTCCCGCGCTTCCGGGAGTCCGGCTCCAGGTCGGCCCTGTCGAGCAGGGCGTCGTAACGGGGGTTATCGTAGGCGGAATAGTTCTGCTGGCCGGTGTCCGAACGAAACAGGCCAAGGAAGGTCAGGGGGTCGTTGAAGTCTGCGTACCAGGTCATCATTCCGACCTGGAAATCCTTCTGTCGGTAGGCGGCGAAGGCGATCTGGCCCTCGTTCTGCACGGTGGAGACCTTCAGGCCCAGGGCGGTCCAGTCGGCGGCGACGGCCTGGGAGATCAGAAGTGTATCCGGCGAATTGCCCACCTTGATCTCCACCGAGAGCGGCCTTCCGGGGCCATAGCCGGCCTCGGCCAGCAGTCGGCGGGCTTCGGCCTGGCGCTCCGGGAACGGCATGTCCGCCCACTTCAGGCGCACGCCCTCGCCATGGCCCGCCGTCGCCGGTGGCACGAAGCTGTAGGCGGGCTTCTGACCGGCCCGCATGAGTTTGCCGGTGATGAAATCGCGGTCGACCCCCATCGACAGGGCGCGCCGCACCCGGATGTCCTGGAAGGCGGGCACCTCGGGGAGGTTCAGGGCGATGTAGAAGGTCGCCAGGGCGGGAAAGGTCCGGACATAGCCCGGAAGGGTGTCGCGGAGCCGCTGGACCCGGCTGGACTGGAAGTTGGTGTTCAGGTCCAGTTCGCCGCGGGCGACCCGACGCTCAGCCATCACCGAGTCCGGCGTCGGGAAGTAGTCGATCTGGTCCACGCAGACGGAGGGCACGTCGTAGAAGGCGGTGTTCTTCACCACCCGGATGTGATCTCCAAGCTTCCAGTCCACCAGCCGGAAGGCCCCGTTCCCCACGAAGTTTTCCGGGCGGGTCCAGGCGTCGCCATGAGCCTTCACCGCGTGGGCGGGAACTGGAAAAAAGCTCTGATGTTTCAGCAGGGCGGGCAGGTAGGGCGCGGGGTGCTCGAGGGTCAGTTCCAGGGTCAGGTCGTCGGGGGCCCGTACGCCCAGGGTTTCAGGGCCCGCCTTGCCTTCGTTCACCGCCTGCCCATTGCGGATCAGGTACAAAAGATAGGCGTAGCTGGACGCCGTGGCCGGATCCAGGATTCGCCGGTAGGCGAAGACGAAGTCGTTCGCGGTGACGGACCGACCGTCGCTCCACGTCGAGGGCCTGAGGCGGAAGGTCCAGGTCAGGCCATCGGCCGAGACCGCATAGCTCTGCGCCAGGGCCGGGATCGGCGTTGCTTCCGGACTGTCGGTGAAGAGGCCGGTGAAGAGGTCGGCGATGATGGCGAACTCATCGACCAGGGTCGCCTTCTGGGGATCCAGGGACCCTGCCTCGGTGTTGTTTCCCCACGCCAGGCAGGTCTTGCCCTCAGGGCAGGGCGGCCGGCTGACCTGCGGCTGGCAGCCGGTGACAGCGAGGGTGCAGGTCAGGGCGAGGAGGACGGGAAGCTTCACGTTCGGATCCGGGGCTACTCGCGCCTGAGGGCCTCGATGGGGTCGAGGCGGGCGGCGCGCCAGGCAGGATAGGCACCGAAGACCAGCCCGACCAGACTTGAGAAGCCAAGGGCGACGGGTATCGCCCAGGTGGGCAGGGCGAAGGGCCAGTCGCCGATCGCCGCGATGCCGGCGGCACCGAGCAGGCCGATCGCAAGCCCGATGAGCCCGCCGAAGAGAGACAGGACCACAGCCTCCAGGGCGAACTGCGCCAGGACGTCCTTGCGCCGGGCGCCGAGGGCCATCCTCAGGCCAATCTCCCGGGTCCGCTCGGTCACCGCCACCAGCATGATATTCATGATCCCCACGCCGCCCACGACGAGAGACACGCCGGCAATGGCGGCCAGCAGGACGGTGAAGGCCCCGATGGCCGCCTTGGACGCTTCCAGGATGGAGGCCAGGTTCTGGGTCTGGAAGTCGTCGTCGTCGCCCGCCTGGATCTTGTGTTCGGCGCGCAGGGTGCTGTCGATGTCCTCCTGGACGGAGGCCAATTCCTCCTCGGAGACCGCCTTGACGTAGATGGTCTGGACGCTGTCGGCCTTGATCCGTCGGCCAATGATCCGCGAGCGCACTGTCTCGAGTGGGCTCAGGATCAGGTCGTCCTGGTCGCGGCCGAAACTGGACTGGCCCTTTGACCCCAGGACGCCGATCACCTCGAAGGGGGCACCGCGGATCCGGATCCGCTTGCCGATTGGGTCCGCGTCGCCCCAGAGCTGAGTGACCACAGTGGGGCCGAGGACGGCGACCTTGCGCCCTTGCCGGGCATCCCTTTCTTCGAACATGCGGCCCGAGGCGACGGTCAGGTCCCGCGCCTCGAGGTATTCGGGGGATACGCCGACGATCGAGGTGTTCCAGTTGGCGCCGTCGGCTGTGACCTGGGCCATTCCGGTGACCGAAGGCGCAACCGCTACGGCCCCTTCGACCTGTCGGCGGATCACTTCTGTATCGGCGTCGGTAAGGCTCTGGCCCGCTCCGGCCCCGCCCATGACCCCGCCGGCCGTCCGGGGCTGGAGGGGGCTGACGATGATCAGGTTCGAGCCAAGGCCAGAAATCGTGTCGGTCACCCGCTTCTGCGCGCCCAGGCCGATGGAGGTCATCATGACCACGGCGGCGACGCCGATGACCACGCCGAGGGAGGTCAGGCCCGAGCGCAGGGGGTGGGCGATGATGGCGCCGGCGGCGAAGCGGACGATCTCTGTGGGGGAGGCGCCGCTCACAACTGAACGTCCTCTGTCACCCGTCCGTCCCGGAAGGCGATGCGCCTGCGGGCGGCGTCGGCGACGCCCCGGTCGTGGGTGACGAGGACGACCGTCAGGCCCTCTTTGTTGAGCTTCTGGAAGAGCGCCAGCACTTCGATCCCGGTCGCGCTGTCGAGGGCCCCCGTGGGCTCATCCGCGAGCAGGAGGTCTGGCTGGTTCGCCAGGGACCGGGCGATGGCGACCCGCTGCTGTTGGCCGCCTGAAAGCTGGTTGGGCCGGTGCCCCATGCGCGAGCCCAGGCCGACCCGCTCCAGGAGTTCTGCCGCTCTCTCCCTGCGGGCCCGGGGCGCCGCCCCGGAATAGACCATCGGGAGTTCGACATTCTGCAGGGCCGAGAGGCGGGGAAGCAGCTGGAAGGACTGGAAGACAAAGCCAATCCTTCGGTTCCGGAAGTCCGCCAGCTGGTCATCCGAGAAGTGGGCGACACCATCGCCCTCGAACCGGTAGCCGCCCCGGCTAGGCCGATCGAGCCCGCCAAGGATGTTCATCAGGGTCGACTTTCCCGATCCGGAGGGCCCGATGATCGCGATGATTTCGCCGCGGAAGATCGACAGGCTGACTCCGTCGAGGGCCGTGACGATCTCCTCGCCCATGACGTAGGTCTTGGTCAGATCCTCGATCTGGATCATCGCGGGCTCGGCCATGTCCGGTCAGCCCACGTCGACGCGCATCTTGGGCTTGGGGCCGCCGCCCAGGATCAGCGCCTCGCCCGGCTTGAGCGGACCCTTCACCTCGGTCATCGACCCGTCGCTGGTCCCGACGCTCAGGACCACCGGCTGCGGACCCTCGGCGGTTTGCCGGTAGACCACGCCGGCGACAAGGCCCCCGGCGTCTGGGCCGACGTCGAAGGCCAGGGGCCGGAGGATCTTCAGCCGTGCCTTCTGTGCAGGGGTGAGTGCCGCATCAAGCCGGGCAAGGCTGCGTTCCACGGCGCCGGCGACGGCCTTGCGGCTTGCCTCCCGGTCTGTGCCCGATCCCGCAGCGGCGGTCGCCTGGACGCGGAGGTCCGCCTGAATGTCCAACCAGGTCTTCTTCTGCTTGGGGTCGAGCCCAAGCTGGCCGACCACCTTCTGCACCGGGACCGAGCCCGGATAGGCGGGCCCCGAGTCGTTGCGGATCGGCGTGCCGGGCGGCCCGCGGGGCGCGGCCTGGACCTCGGCCGGCGGCGTCCACCGCAGGGCGGCCACAGGGACCTTGAGCACGCCGTCCCGGCGCTGGATCACGATGTCCGCGTTCGCCGTCATGCCCGGCAAGAGGCGACCGCCCGTGTTCTGCGCCTCAGCCATGACCGTGTAGGCGACGACGTTCTGTTCCATGACGGGCTGTTTGCGGACCTGGGTGACGACGCCGTCGAACACCTGGTCCGGGAAGGCGTCCACCGAGAAGGTCACCGCCTGGCCCTCCTTCACCCCACCGATGTCGGCCTCGTCGACGGAGATCTTGACCTTCACCCGGTCGAAATCCCGGGCGATGCGGAACAGCACGGGTGCCTGGAAACTGGCGGCGACGGTCTGGCCGGGCTCGATGGCCCGCAGGACGACGATCCCGTCGATCGGCGAGATGATGCGCGTCCGCGACAGGTCCACCTGCGTGGTACTCAGGCTGGCGCGGCTTTGCTGGACCCGAGCCCTGGCCACTTCCAGTGCAGCGGAGGTGGTTCGCGCCTGGGATTCCGCGGCTTCGAGGGCGGCGGCGGAATAGTACCCCTGGGACGCCAGGGAGCGCCTGCGGGCGAGGTCTTGCCGGGCCTGTTGAGCCTGGGCCTCGGCCTGCTTCACGGTGGCCTCGCCGGCGGCGACGTCCGCCTGCCCGAGGCGTAGCCGGGACTGGTAGGTCTGGGGATCGAGCTCCGCCAGTACCTGGCCCGCCTTCACCCGGTCATTGAAGTCCGCCGAGATCGACATGATCTGACCCGAGATCTGCGAGCCGACCTCGATCGTGACCAGGGCTTCTACGACCCCGGACGCCGAAACGGTCTGGACAAGGGAGCCCCGTTCGACCTGCCCAGTCCGATAGGGTGGGGCCTCGGGCTCGGAGCGGCAGCTGCGCACGCCGAAGCCGATGAGGCCGAGGAGGGCGAGGGCCACGAGGGCGAGGAGTCCGCGCCGTCGCCAGTCCGGCCGGGATTTCGAATTCATTGCGCCGTCCCTGTCAGTCTTCTTCCGGATATGGGCCTGATCCCAGGCTTTGGGAAGGGAGGTCCGCCGCCAGGAGGTCACGCCTCTCCGCCGCCGTCAGGAAGCGCCAGCGGCCTTCGGGCAGGCCGTCGAGCGACAGCGGGCCGATCCGGCTCCTCTGCAGGTCCGTGACCCGCAGGCCGACCATCTCGCACATCCGCCGGATCTGCCGGTTCCGGCCCTCGGTGAGGACAATGCGCAGCCGGTCCTCGCCCTTGCGGAAGACCCCGGCGGACTTCAGGGGCCGGCCGTCCAGGTACAGGCCGTGGCGGAGCCGGGCGATCTGCTCGGGCGTCAGGCCGCCGGCGACCCGCACCTGGTATTCCTTCTTCAACGTCGAGGCCGGCGAGATGAGGGCCCGGGCTACCACCCCGTCTGAGGTGAGGACGAGAAGGCCACGAGACTCCCGGTCCAGCCGGCCGGCCGGGGGCAGACTGAGGTCGTCGGGGGGAGGGGGGGCGCCGCCCTCGGCGCGCTCTGAAGTGAGGAGGCTGCGGGCCTCGGCCTGTCCGGGCTCCGGGTGGGCGCTGACCAGGCCGGGCGGCTTGTGCACGAGGACGGTCACCGCCTGTTCGGCGTCGTCTCCGTCCTGCACTTCCAGGGTCTGTCCGGGGAGGATTTTGCGGCCGGGATCCTGGACCGTCTCGCCATCGATCCGCACCCGTCCCGCCGCGATCAGCGCCTCGGCCTCCCGACGGGAACAGACGCCCCTGTGCGCCAGCCAGCGGTTCACCCGCTCGGGAGCATCACCGTCGAAGACTGAGGTCCAGGGCATGGGATCGGGAACTCCAGGCGCATTTCACGGCTCAATACCATTAGAGCGGATGTCGCCTCGACCACCAAACCCTTGCGGGTCGGCCCCTCGGGGTCAGGCCTCTGTCCGGGTCCCAAGGAAGAGGAAACGCGGCGTTCGGTCCTCGTCCGTCTGCTCTTCCACGGTCTCCACCGCGAATCCCTCGGCCGCCAGCCAGCGCTCCCAGTCGGCGCGGGCGAAGACGCCGACGTGATGGGTCTCGCCGGCGGTGGTCACCTGGCCGTCCGCGTCCTTCAGGAGAAAGGCGTAGTGGACGGTCGTGGTCCCATCCGCCGCCAGCTCACCGCACCACTCCATGGCCCGGGCGGACCGCCCGTCCGGCGTTTCGCCGCCAAAGAGAGAGAGATCGGAGTCGCCGAGCTCGAAGGTCTCAAGGACCTCGTCGGGAACGAAAAGGGCCAGCCCGCCGGGGGCGAGGTGGCGATGGGCGGTGGCGAAGGCGGCCCGCAGGTCGGCCTCCGAGGTCATGTAAGCGATAGCGTCGTGGGCCAGGACGATGTCGAAGTGTCGGTCGAGGTCCAGGGTGCGCATGTCGCCCTGGATGTGGAGGCAGCCAGGGTTCAGGCGCCTGGAGACCTCCAGCATGGCGGGGCTGAGGTCGGTCAGGGTGCAGTCGAAGTCCGCCTTCAGGTGGAAGGCCACATGCCCGCCGCCGCTGCCCAGCTCCAGCAGGGACCGTGCATGGGGTCGGCGGGCCTTCAGGACGCGACGAATCTCCGCGCACTCTCCGCTGTAGTCGGAGACGGGGGAGATCACGGGCCACCAGTCGGCGAGACGATCGTAGAAAACTTCCATGGTGCTCCCTGACACTGCCGCCCGGAGGGCGGGAAGCTGCGGAAGAGGATGGCTCCCCGAGCAGGACTCGAACCTGCGACAAGTCGGTTAACAGCCGACTGCTCTACCAGCTGAGCTATCGGGGATCACCTGGAAGGACCGGGGCTATAGACCGCGCCGAACGGGTGCGCAAGCGCGTCCGTCTCCCGGGTGCCTCAGTAGCCGGCAGCCTTGCCGTTGGGTTGTCCGTCGAGGATCTGGTCCAGGTATTCGGACAGGCCATAGCCCACCAGGTCGCCGCACCGGAACTCGGTCATGCCCTCGGTGATCCGGGTCTGGAGCTCGACGCCCTCAGGGGTGGTCCGACGGTTCCTCAGGGGGATCAGGGACAGGACCCGGCCCGTGACGGAATAGGACTTGCCGCCCTCGGTGGTCACCTCGGCCCGCAGGTGGGTCTGGTAGCCGTGCTCGTCCCAGTCGCTCTCGATCCGGCACTCGGAGATCAGGTCGTAGATCCCGTCGCGGAAGACCATGCCGCCCTGCCGGGCGCCGCCCTTTCCGTCGCCGATGACGGACAGCATCATGCCGAAGTCGCGGCCGAAGTTCATTGGGCACCAGCGGTACCAGTCGATGGCCTGCCAGTGGCGGGGGCCCCAGGACTTGTCCCTCAGTCCATGGCCATCGATCTCGAAGCTCTCGTCGCCAATGATGAACCGGCCCCTTGCGGCGCAGTGCTGCTCATAGTGGGCCTTGGCGAAGGACTTCTCGGGGTCGATCTCGATCGGAGTCCCGTCCTCGCGCACGGTCTCGCCACCGTACATGGGCGAGACGCCCTCGTAGTCCAGTTCCACCGTGCAGGGCAGGGAAGGGTTCTCCCGGAAGGCGCGCTTGGGGTCGGCCATCTCGTGCGGCCTGGCGAGGAGCAGGGCCTTGCCGGAATAAGTGACCCGCAGGCGCTTGAACGGCTCGACCACCTCGACCTTCAGGCCGCCGGCGTTCATCTCGGTGTTCGCTTCGATGGTTGGGCGGCCAAACATGAAGGCCACCCGGCCGTCCGGCAGGTAGAGGCAGACCGTCATCTCGGCGTAGTGCTCGTTGGGCCGGTTACCGATCCGGAACCAGCCGCCCGCCTTCCGGGCCGGGTCGAACACGTTGAAATACATGCTCTCGTTGTAGTTCTTGAAGGCCCCTGGATCGTGCGGGAACTCGTCCTGCGGCTCCAGGCGGGTCTTGAAGCCGGCTGCGGCCCTGGCCATGGCGTTGTCCTCCCTGCGTTACTTCGCGCACTACAGCACCTCTGCCGGGACTCTCAAAGGCCGGAGAAAAGAACGCCCGGCCAGAGCCGGGCGCGAGGTGATGATGGTGGATGTCTTCAGGGAAGACGATGAAAGCCTGGCCGGGTATGGTTAATCCGACATTAAGGGCGCGGACTTCAGGAAGGGGGCCATGAAGATCCACTTCACCGGAATCGCTGGCGCGGGCATGGCGGCCGTCGCCCAGATGATGCAGGACGCTGGCCATCAGGTCTCCGGCTCCGACCAGGATGTCTTTCCGCCCATGTCCACCTTTGTCGAGGGCCTGGGTCTGCCGGTTGTCTGGCGCCTGGATGCCACCAACCTGCCCGCAGACCTCGACGTGCTCGTCCAGGGGGCCAGCGCCAAGCTTGGCGGCGACGACAATGTCGAGGCCCGGGCCGCCCGGGATCGCGGCGTCAGGGTCACCAACTTCCCCGAACTCGTCGGCGACCAGACCCGGGACCGGGTCAACACCGTGGTGGCCGGCTCCTTCGGCAAGTCCACCTGCGCGGCCCTGGCCGCCCATGTCCTGAGGTCCTGCGGGGTCGACGCTGGCTGGCTGGTGGGTGCTATCTCGCCCTCCCTGCCGGCGACCGGGAGGTGGGGCGCCTCGCCCGAGATGATCCTCGAGGGCGACGAGTACATCGTCGGGCCGGATGACCGGCGGTCCAAGTTCGCCCTTTATCACCCCCAGAGGCTACTGCTGACCTCGCTGGTGCACGACCACGTCAACGTCTTCCCGACCTTCGCCGAGTACGAGGCACCGTTCCGGGAACTCCTGCGCGGCCTGGCGTCGGATGGCCTTGCCGTTCTCTGCGACCATCCGGCGGTGCGCGAGGTCGCAGGCGAGACCCGCGCGCGCATTGTCTGGTACGGCGGCGATTTCGGCGGCTGGCGGGCGCAGGGTGAGGTCTTTGGCGACGTCACCCGCTTCGACCTGGTCGCCCCCGACGGCGCCTGCACGCCCATGACCACGGGCCTCCTCGGCGCCCACAACATCGAGAACATCGTGGGCGTCTCGGCCCTGCTGCTCGAGACCGGCCTGGTGGAGCGGGAGGGGCTGGTCCGCGCCGTTGCCAGCTTCGAGGGCATCCGGCGCCGGCTTGACCGACTGACCCGCACATCGCGGATCCCGGTCATCGAGGGCTTTGGCTCTTCATGGGAGAAGGCCCGCTCAGCCATTGACGCCCTCAGGCTTCACTTCCCGGACCGGAAGCTTGTCGTAGTCTTCGAGCCGCATACCTTTTCCTGGCGATCCCGGGATGCCCTGTCCTGGTACGACACGGTCTTCGAGGGGGTGGAGCGGGTGTTGATCCTGCCCCCGCCGGATCACGGCGCCAGTGGGCATAACCAGTCGACCCTGGCCGAGATCGTAGACCGCACCCGGGCGGCCGGGGTGGACGCCCGTCCGGTGTCCAGCGCCGCTGAAGCGCAGCTGGCCCTGTCCGCCCTGTCGGGAGACGAGGTCGTCCTGCTGCTCTCCTCGGGGCCGCTGCTCGGCCTGCCCGACAGCCTGCCGCCGGCATTCGACAGGCTGTACGGGACCTGACCTGAGTCACCGCTGACCCCCTCAGTCGGCTTTGCCGACAGCTCCCCCTGATGGGGAGCAATTAGAGGGGTAATTCCTCCCCTCAGGGGGAGGTGGCGCGCGCAGCGCGACGGAGGGGGTCAACGGCCTCGCCGCCTTCCCCCTCAAGCTTTCGCTGCCGGTCTACCTCTGGTTGCGGTAGTCGACGTCGTCCCAGGTCAGGTCGGCGAACTCCTTCCGGCGTGGCCCCATGTAGCCGAACAGGAAGGCCGCCACCTTGCGCATCTGGATCTCCTCCGAGCCCTCGGTGATCCGGTAGCGGCGGTGGTGCCGGTAGATGTGCTCGAAGGGCTTGTGGCGCGAATAGCCGATCCCGCCATGCACCTGCATGGCCCGGTCGGCGGCCTCGCAGACCAGGCGGTTGCCCCAATAGTTGCACATGGAGACCTTGTCCGAGAGCTCGCGCTCGACGGCCTTGTGCTCCATCTGGTCCATCTGCCAGGCGGTCTTGCGGATCAGGAGGCGCAGCATTTCAGCCTGGGTGGCCAGCTCAACCAGGGGCCACTGGATGGCCTGATTGTCCGCCAGGGGCTTGCCGAAGGGCCTGCGCATCAGGGCGTATTTGACGCTTTCCTCGATGCAGTAGACCGCCGCGCCAAGGGACGAAGCCGCCTGCCGGATCCGGTTCTGGTGTACGAAGCTCTGGCCCAGGCCCAGGCCCCGGTCGATCACGCCCCAGTAGCTGTCCTCCGGAATCCAGACGTCGGTGAAGCTGACCCGCGGGTGGTCGGTGGGCATGTTGAAGGTCCAGAGGTACTCCTCGACCTTCACTCCGGGGGCATCGGCCGGCACGATGAAGCAGGTGATGCCGGTGGCGTCTCCGTCATTGCCGCTGGTACGGGCGAAGACCATGCAGTGGGTGGCCACATGCATGCCGGTGGACCACATTTTTTCGCCATTGATCAGCCAGCCGGGCTTGCCATCCTTTTCGTGGGGGACGCCGCGGGTCTCCATGTAGGTGGCGTCCGAGCCGTGCAGGGGCTCGGTCAGGCCGAAGGTGGTGCGCATCTTCCCCTTCAGGAGAAGGTCGGCGTAGGTCTCGTACTGGGCGTTGGTGGCGAACTCCTTGAACATCAGGATGAAGGGGTTGTTCCCAACGATCGAGTGCTCGTTCTGGAGGTCGTTGTGCAGGCCCAGGCCCTTAGCGGCCAGGTGCTCGCGGATCACGGCCATGGCGAGGTTCGTGCCACCCTTGCCACCCATCTCCGTGGGCCAGGCGAAGCGCAGGTGCCCGGCCTCGTCGGCCAGTTTGCGGGCCTGTCCCAGAAGATCCTCCCACTCATGGTGGGGCAGGCCGCCCTGGTCCCAGTCGGTCCGGGCCCACTCCCGGCGGTGGTCAAAGAACCGGATATTGTCGTCCTTGCGCTCGAGCGGTTTGATCTTGTGCTCGATGAACTCGTCGAGTTCCCCAAGGTAAGCAACGAGTTCGGGGGGCAGATTGAAGTCCATGACGTTTCCCTTCGGTCAGCCGGTCTTGCGCCGCGTCCATTGATGTTGACGATTTACAAGCCCATCCTCGGGCGGGCAGAACGTCAAGCCCCCAACTCTCCCGAGGCGCCCCTACGTCATGGAAGTCGATATTCTTGCAGCCCTCGCCGCCCTGGCACCGAAACTCGGTGGAACCGGCGTCGAGAAGGCCCAACGCCTGACCGGCGGGGCCAGCATGGAGACCTGGGCCTTCAACCTGTTGGGCGCAGGTGAGCCGCGTCCGCTGATCCTTCGCCGAAGGGCGGTACCGCTGGACCCCGAGACCTCCCGGTCGGCGTCCATGGCGGCGGAGGCGGCGCTCATCCAGGCCGCGGGGCATGCCGGCGCCCCGGTCGCGCCCCTGGTGCGCCTGTGCCAGCCGGAGGATGGACTGGGCGAGGGACACATCACCGGCTTCGTGGCCGGTGAAACCCTCGGGCGCAAGATCGTCGCCGATCCGCGGTTCGACGTCGTGCGGCCGCACCTCGCCCGCCAGTGCGGCCAGATCCTCGCCCGGATCCACACCCTTCCCATCGGCGCAGCAAATCTGACGACCGCCGACGCCCAGGGCGAGCTGGACCGCTATGAGGCCATCTACCGGACGTCCGGCGCCGAGCGGCCGATCCTGGAACTGGCCCTGCAGCACCTGCGGCGGAACCTGCCCCCGCCCATGCCGAACGTCGTGCTGCACGGAGACTTCCGGAACGGGAACATGATGTTCGATCCTGCTCTCGGGGTGGTGGCGGTCCTCGACTGGGAACTCGCCCACGTGGGCGACCCCGCCGAGGACCTGGGCTGGCTGTGCGTCAATTCCTGGCGTTTCGGCCGGGCCGACCGGCCGGTGGGCGGCTTCGGCGACTACCAGGACCTGCTGGAGGGCTACATCGAGGCGGGCGGCGCGGAAGTCCCCCTGTCCCGGGTCCTCTTCTGGCAGGCCCTGGGGTCCCTGAAGTGGGGGATCATGTGCCTGATGATGTATTCCAGCTATGCGACGGGCGCGACAAACTCGGTGGAGCGACCGATGATCGGACGTCGGGTCTCCGAGACCGAGATCGACCTTGTGAACCTTCTGGAGGCGGGCCTGTGATCGAGCATCCCCGGGCGGACGAGCTTATCGAGGCGGTGGCGGGCTGGGTGGAGTCGATCCGCCCCCAGCTCAATCCCCGGGACGCCTTCCTGTCCCGGGTGGCGGTCAACGCTCTCAACGCCGTGAAGCGCGAGCTGAGCCAGGGCCCCGCCGCCGAGGTCGCCGCCAGGTCGCGCCTGTCCACCCTCCTGGGGATGGAGGCGGACCTTGGGACCCTGAATGCCGAGCTCTGTGAACGCCTGCGCCGGGGCGAGATGGATGTGGCCACCCCGGGGCTGCTCGCCGCCCTCAAGGCCGGGATCGAGGACCAGATCGCCATCGACCAGCCGACCTATGTTTCGGTAGGGCGCCGCTGAGGCGGTTGCCCGCGCCCCACCGGCACGCTTAGGTGACAGACAACAAGACGACGGAGGACAGCCATGAGCGACACCCAGGACCGGACCGACGAGGTCCTCTACGAGGTCTCCGAGGGCATTGCGACCCTCACCCTGAACCGCCCCGAGCGGCTGAACACCATTTCGGGGCCCATGCTCCACCAGCTGACCGCCCTGCTGGTCCAGGCCAATGAGGACCCCGAGGTCCGGGTGGTCGTGCTGACCGGGACCGGCAAGGCCTTCTGCGCCGGGCTCGACCTGGTCGGTGCCACCACCGGGACGGGCATAGGCTCCGATCCCTCCAGCCAGAACGTCTCGGTCAACCTCGACCTGCGGAACACCCCACCCACAGTGCTGTTCGCCATGGACAAGCCGACCATCTGCGCCCTGAACGGCTCTGCAGCAGGCTACGGCATGGACACCGCCATGGGCTGCGACATCCGCATCATGGCCCGCAGCGCCAAGATGGCGGCGGCCTTCGTGAAGCGGGGCGTTGTGCCGGAGTCCGGTGGCACCTGGATCCTGCCGCGCCTCCTGGGCTGGGCCAAGGCCGCCGAACTGATCTTTACCGGCAGAACCCTCTCTGCCGAGGAGTCCCTCGAGCTGGGCCTGACCAACGCCGTGGTCCCGGACGAGGAGATCTACACCGCCGCCCGGGCCATGGCCCTGGAGATCGCCGGCAACGCGCCCCTGGCGGTTCAGTCGGCCAAGCGCCTGATGCGCATGGGCCTCAACGAGACCTTCAATGACCACGTGCACCACGTCTACCTTCAGTTCCTGCAGCTGATCCGCACCCGCGACTTCCGCGAGGGCATGGTCTCCTTCCTCGAAAAGCGCCCCGCCGACTTCACCGGCCGGTAGGGCTCAGCGGCGCCGGTTCTTGCCCAGTTCGTCCGGACAGCCCCGGGCGAGCAAGCCGGGAACCGGCCCCTCGACCCGGAAGAGGGGATAGCGGTCGACCCGGCTGGTCGGGAGGCCCCGGACGAGTTCGCCGGCGGGGGTCACCGTCCGGAAGCAGGCCTGCAGGTCGGCCAGGGACAGCCGCCGGCTCTTGTCCAGGACCAGGCCCGGGCGCTCGACGGGCGCGGGTGCGGCGTCCGGCCAGCGCTCTCGCTCGATCAGGTGAACTAGGGGCGCATGGATCCGTCCGGTGGCTGCCAACTGGGACAAGGCTCCGTAGTGGGCGACGCCGACCCACTCTGCGCCGGCCTTGACCCGGGCCGCCTCCACCTGTCCGGCGAATTCCGGCCAGCCGCGGATGGGCAGCAGAGGGTCTGTGCGTCGATTGAGGGGCGGTCCTTGAAGCCCTGCCCAGGCCAGGGCTCCTGCCATGGCGACGGCACCGAAGACGAGCCCTGCGGCCAGGGTGCGGGGCCGCCATCCCCTGGGTCGGGCCTCGACCGCGGCGGCGGCCGCCAGGGCGAAGGCGGCAAAGATCGTCGCCGGCCAGTGCGCCTGAACGCGGTCGTGCAGGGCGTGAAGGGCCAGGTAGAGGCCGAAGGGCAGGGCGGCCAGCAGGGGCAGGGAAAGGTCCGTCCCGCCAGCCCGTCCCCGTCGCCGGATAGCCGCCCAGATCCCGGCACCAGCCAGGACCGCGATGAACGGATTGAGCAGCACGAACTGTGTCGAGAGGAGCTCGCCAAGGTATCCGGGCCGGAACTGCGAGGGCTCCACCCGTCCGAACTGCTTCTCGAAGGTCAGCCAGTGGTTCGTTGCATTCCAGGCCAGGTTGGTGGCGAACACTGCGCCGGCTAAGGCCACAGCTGTCCAGGGCCAGGGCGTCAGAAGGCGCCTGCGTCCCTCCTGGGAACTGACCAGCCACAGGAAGATGCCCGGTGCCAGGAAGAGGGCGGAGTACTTGGAAACACAGGCCAGGCCCGCCATCAATCCAGCGAGCAGCCACAGGCGCGGGCTTCCTCCTGCCCCGATCCGGCCCAGCACCGATAGGGCCGCCGCCCAGAACAGGATGGCCGGGGCATCCGGCGTGGCCAGAATGCCGCCCGCGCCGATGGTCAGCATGGCGTTGTAGGCCAGGGCTGCGACCAGGGCAGTTCGGGCGCTGGCGCCCAGGCGCCGGGCAAGGTCCGCCGTCAGCAGTGTGGTGATCGCGGCACCCAGGACGGGCAGGAGACGCACGCCCAACGGCGTATCCCCGGCCAGGGTCGTCCCCAGCCGGATCCACCAGGCGATCATCGGCGGGTGGTCGTAATAGCCGAGGTGAAGGTGATGGGACCAGAGGCGGTAGTAGGCCTCGTCCTCGGTCAGGGGGATTGTCGCCGCGGCCCATAGCCGCAAGACCGTGAGTCCCAGGACCAGCAGCCAAAGGCTTCGGCTGGCCTCCAGCCTCACCACACCGCCCGCGAGGTGGTCACATAGTTCCAGGCTGCGGCGACGACGGCGCCGGCCAGGCCCGCCACCCACCAGGCGGGTCCGCGCTCGAAGACGACCGTGGCGACGGCGACGTTGGCCGCCAGGGGCACGCTACAAAGCACACAGAACTTGATGTAGCCGGTAACGAGCTTCAGCCCCTGCAGCCGGCGGTCCCGATAGGTGACGGCGTTGTTGATCAGGTAGTTGGAGGTCATGGCGCCAAGGGCGGCCAGGGTCTGGGCCCAGGAAAAGCCCAGGGGCAGAAGGCTGCGGAGGATGAGCAGGTGCACGACCACACCGCTGGCTCCGACCATGGCGAACATCAGGAAGCGGGGTGAGATGACGTCCCGGCTGAGCTTGGCGACCAGGAGCCCCAGGTACTGGACCACCACGCCGTTATCGAGCTTGGAGTCCCCGGCCTCCCGGGCCCGGAAGGTGTAGGGCAGTTCGACAATCTTCAGCGGCGTCTTCTGCGAGGCCACAATGTCGAACAGGACCTTGAAGCCCGAGGTCGAAAGTCGGGGTGCGACGGCTTCCACTGCCGAGCGCCGGACCATGAAGAAGCCGCTCATCGGGTCGGTCAGGTCGGCCTTGAGCACCTTGCTGCCAAGCCAGTTGGCCAGGCGACTGCCGGCCTCCCGGCGGGCGCCAAGCGCGGACGCGTCGGCTCCGGCTTCGCCGCAGTATCGACTGCCAACCGCCAGGTCTGCGCCGCCGTCGCGGAGTGTCCGGAGCATGTCCGGCAGGAGGCTTTCATCGTGCTGGAGGTCGCCGTCCATGACCGCGACGAAAGGTGCGGCGCTGGCCATGACCCCCTCGATCACCGCGCCGGCGAGGCCCCGGCGTCCGACCCGGTGCAGGCACTGGACCCGGGGGTCCACCGCGGCGACGGCCTTGACCTCAGCCGCCGTTCCATCGGGGGAGTTGTCATCGACGAAGATGATCTGCCAGTGGATGTCGCCCAGGGCGGCCTCGACGAGTCCGATGAGCCTGCGCACATTGGCCCGCTCGTTGAACGTCGGCACGACGACGGTCAGTTCGAGGCCCCCGGCGGAGGGTGAGCCGTGTGGCGCGGTCGGGTCGGAATCAGGCAATCGACACCCCATGTCTGGGCGTGGTTTACAGCCCGTGACCGTGCAAGGCCAGCCACCGGGCCTGCATCCCAGGGCGCAGAAGAGGACAGAGGCGATGAAACTGAAGCGCATGGCGCTCGCCGCCGCCTTCCCAGCCCTCGTCCTGGCGGCGGCCCCGGCCTGGGCAGACACCGTGGGTCGGCCGCGTCCGGGCTACTGGGAACTGACCAACGTCTTCAACGTGGTGATCACCCAGAAGAAGGTCGAGCGTCGCTGTATGGTGGCTTCCGAGATCAACAAGTTCATGACCTCGCCGTCCAACCGGCATTACGCCTGCACCTATCCCTCCCGGAAAGTCGGGGAGGGCAAGATCCTCCTGAAGGGTAGCTGCACCACCAAGGAAGGCCAGGTCGCGGATGTCACGGCGAGTGGCGGTTACGCGCCGGAGACCTTCCGGCTGAAGCTCTCCCTGTCGACGAAGATTGCGGGGATTCCCCTGGCCGGAACCGCCACCACCACAGCCCGACGACTGGGGGATGTCTGCCCGGACGACGCCGCCCGGTCCGAAGAGGCCAGAAAGGTTCTGAGGGGCGGGAACACGCCGCCGCAGAGCTGAATTTGATCAGGTTGGCCCTGTCCGGCGCCCTTCCCAGAGGATAGTCTCGAACCATGTCTGAAGTTGAATCCCGCCTTGCCGCCGCCGGCGTCACCCTTCCGGTCCCAGTCGCGCCCGTCGCCAACTATGTGCCCTTCGTCCGGAGCGGTTCCCTGGTCCATATCTCAGGCCAGGTCTCCCTGGACGCCTCGGGAGGGGTGAAGGGCGTGGTCGGCGCAGACGTCGACCTGGAGGCCGCTCAGGGCGCCGCCCGGCTCTGCGGGATCAACCTGCTCGCCCAGATGAAGGCTGCCTGCAACGGTGACCTCGACCGGGTGATACGGGTGATCAAGCTGGGGGGCTTCGTCCAGGCCGGGCCGGACTTTTTCGATATCCCGAAGGTCGTGAACGGCGCTTCGGACCTGATGGTCCTGGCCTTCGGGGACGCTGGGCGTCATGCCCGGTCGGCGGTGGGCGTCTATCGCCTGCCGCTGAACTTCGCGGTCGAGGTCGACGCGGTGGTGGAGGTTAGATGAAGGCGCAGTTCGGAGAGGCCTGGGACCTCCTGTTCCAGCCCGCCATCGCCCATCGCGGGTTCTGGAGCCCGGATGGAGCACCGGAGAATTCCCTCGCCGCCTTCCACGCCGCCTGCCAGGCGGGCTATGGCATTGAGCTTGACGTTCACCTCACGGCGGACGGCGAGGCGGTCGTCTTCCATGACGCCACCCTCGGGCGGATGACGGGACAGGAGGGCCGGGTTCGCGACCATACCGCAGCGGACCTGGGGCAGATGTCCCTCAAGGGCACGGACGAGACCATACCGACCCTGCTGGAGGCCATGGCGGTCATCGGTCATCGGGCCATGGTGCACGTGGAGCTCAAGACCCCCTTCGGTGAGGTCGGCCCCCTCGAGCAGAGGGTCCACGAGATTCTCATCGACCATGCCGGGCCCACCTGCGTCATCGGCTTCAACCCCTACAGCCACGCCTGGTTCGCCGACCGGTTCCCGGGGGTCCTGCGGGGCCTGGACAGCTATCGCTGGAATGACGAGGCCAGCCACATCTCGCCCGAGCAGCGCAAGGCCTTCGCACGGCTGGAACACGTCTCCATCGCCCGGCCGCACTTCCTGGCCATGAGCCTGGACACTGTCGCCCTGGCCGAGGTGGCGGCGCACCGAATGGCGGGAATGCCCATCGTCGGCTGGACGGCGCGCACCCCCGAACAGGCCGAGGCAGCACGGCCCCATTGCGACAACATCATCTTCGAGGGTTTCCGGGCGTGATCCTGAAGCCCGCGGTGCGCATCAGCCGCCGCATCTCCGAGATCGGCAGGGCGGACTGGGACGCCTGTGCCATGCGCGAAGACCAACCTTTCAACCCCTTCATCTGCTTCGATTTTCTCGACTGCGTTGAGGAAGCGGGTTGCGCTGTCGAATCCCAGGGTTGGGGACCACAGCACCTGGCCGTCGAGGACGAAGCCGGGCGGGTTGCGGCCGTCATGCCCCTCTACCTCAAGAGCCACAGCCAGGGGGAATACATCTTTGATCAGGCCTGGGCCGACGCCTACGAGCGGGCTGGAGGCCGGTATTATCCAAAGCTCTTGTCCGCGGCCCCCTTCACGCCCGCCACGGGACCGCGCCTGCTGGTTCGCCCGGGTGTGGACCCCGACCTTGGCCGGAAGGCGCTCCTGGGCGGTGCCCTGACTGTCTGCGAGCGGTTCGGCGCCTCAGGCCTGCACGTGAACTTTCCAAACCGCGACGAGTGGAGCTGGATGGGCGAGGCGGGCTTGGCCCTGCGCGAGGGCCAGCAGTACCATTGGCTCAACCGCGGCTATGCGACCTTCGATGACTTCCTCGCCGACCTGTCGTCGGGCCGGCGCAAGACCATCCGGAGGGAGCGGCGCGACGCGGTTGAAGGGCTGGAGATCCTCTGCCTGACGGGCGGGGACCTGACCGAGGAACACTGGGACGCCTTCTATCGGTTCTACGTGGACACGGGATCGCGGAAGTGGGGCCGGCCCTATCTCAACCGCCTCTTCTTTTCCCTCCTGAGTGAGCGGATGGCCGATCGTGTGCTTCTGATCATGGCCCGGCGAGACGGCCGGTGGATCGCCGGCGCCCTGAACCTCATCGGCGGCGACTGCCTCTTCGGCCGCAACTGGGGCTGCGTCGAGGACGTGCCCTTCCTGCATTTCGAGCTCTGCTATTACCAGGCCATCGAGTGGGCGATCGGCCGGGGCCTGGCCCGGGTCGAGGCCGGCGCCCAGGGGCAGCACAAGATTGCCAGGGGCTACCTGCCGGCGCCGGTGCACTCGGCCCACTTCATCGCCGACCCCGCCCTGCGCGGCCCCGTCGAGGACTATCTTCGGCGGGAGATGCAGGCCGTGGAGGAAGAGATGGAATGGCTCTCCGAGGCCTATTCCCCCTTCCGCCAGTCGGGAGACGCCTGACCGCGTCCGTGCTATCCAGCGGCCGTCAGACAGGGGAGACCGACATGAGCCTCGAGGGTGCCTATGATCCCGGCAACATCTTCGCGAAGATCCTGCGGGGCGAGGCGCCCTGCGCCCGGGTGTTCGAGGACGAGCACGCCTTCGCCTTCATGGACGTCTTCCCCCAGAGCCGGGGCCACACCCTGGTCATCCCCAAGCATTCCGAAGCCCGCAACCTGCTGGACGAGGATCCCGCCCGGCTGGCACCCCTGATCCTGACGGTGCAGCGCGTGGCCCAGGCGGTTCGCGCGGCCCTCTCCCCGGATGGCCTGGTCGTCACCCAGTTCAACGGTGGCCCAGCAGGGCAGACCGTCTACCACCTGCACTTCCATATCATCCCCAGGTGGGAGGCCGCGCCCTTGGGTCGTCATGCGGCCGGCGGCATGGCCAACCCGGACGAGCTCGCCGAGCTCGCCCGCTTGATCGCTGCGAAGATCAGCTGACCGGCACCCGCGGGCGGATCAGTCCGCCAGTTCCGGCGCCGGTGAGCGACCCTTGCGGGGCGTCTCGATGACCGGTGCGCCAGGCTCGCGCTTCTCGCCCTCGATGTCGAAACTAAGCTTGCCGTCGCGCAGGACCACCTTGACGTGTCCGCCGCGGACAAGCCGCCCGAATAGGATTTCGTCGGCCAGGGGCTTCTTGATGTGCTCCTGGATAACGCGGGCCAGGGGCCGGGCCCCATAGAGCTCGTCGAAGCCGTTCTTGGCCAACCAGTCCGCCGCCTCGTCCGTGGTCTCGATCGTCACGTTCCGGTCGGCCAGCTGGCCCTCCAGCTGCATGACGAACTTGATCACGACCTGGCGGATGACCTCGTGCGTGAGCGGGCGGAACTGGACGACGGCGTCGAGGCGGTTGCGGAACTCGGGGGTGAAGATCCGCTTGAGGGCCTCATCGACCTCGTCCTCCTGCTTGCCGCGGCCAAACCCGATGGCGTTGCGCTGGGCGTCCGAGGCGCCAGCGTTGGTGGTCATGATCAGGACCACGTTGCGGAAGTCGACCTTCTTGCCGTTGGCGTCGGTCAGCACGCCATGGTCCATGACCTGGAGCAGGATGTTGAAGACGTCCGGGTGGGCCTTCTCGATCTCGTCCAGGAGGACCACGCAGTGCGGATGCTGGTCGACAGCGTCGGTCAGCAGGCCGCCCTGGTCGAAGCCGACGTATCCGGGCGGTGCCCCGATCAGCCGGCTGACCGTATGGCGCTCCATGTACTCGCTCATGTCGAACCGCAGGAGCTCGATCCCGAGGGTCGAGGACAGCTGGCGCGCCGTCTCTGTCTTGCCCGTGCCGGTTGGGCCCGAGAACAGGTAGCAGCCGATCGGCTTGCTGGGGTCGCGCAGGCCGGCCCGGGCCATCTTCATGGCGGCAGACAACTGCTCTATGGCGTCTTCCTGGCCGTACACCGCCCGCTTCAGGTCGGCCTCCAGCTGGAGCAGGGACTCTGTGTCGGACTTGGACACAGACTTGGGCGGGATGCGGGCGATCTTGGCCACGACGGCCTCGACGTCCTTTACGCCGATCACCTTCTTGCGACGGCTCTCGGGCAGCAACATCTGGCCGGCGCCGGCCTCGTCGATGATATCGATGGCCTTGTCAGGAAGCTTGCGGTCCGTGATGTAGCGCGCCGACAGCTCCACCGCCGCCTTGATGGCATCGTTGGTGTAGCGGAGCTTGTGGAACTCCTCGTAGTAGGTCTTCAGCCCCTTGAGGATCTTGATGGTGTCCTCGATCGTCGGCTCGTTGATGTCGATCTTCTGGAACCGGCGGACGAGGGCGCGGTCCTTCTCGAAGTGCTGACGGAACTCCTTGTAGGTGGTCGAGCCCATGCAGCGCAGGGAGCCCGAGGCCAGGGCCGGCTTGAGCAGGTTCGAGGCGTCCATGGCACCGCCTGAAGTGGCGCCGGCACCGATCACCGTATGGATCTCGTCGATGAACAGGATGGCGTCGGGGTGGTTCTCTAGTTCCTTGACCACCTGCTTGACCCGCTCCTCGAAGTCGCCGCGATAGCGGGTTCCCGCCAGGAGGGTACCCATGTCGAGGGAGAAGATGGTCGAGCCGGCCAGGACCTCCGGCACCTGCTTGTTGATGATCTTGCGGGCCAAGCCCTCGGCGATGGCGGTCTTGCCGACGCCAGGATCCCCCACAAGGAGCGGATTGTTCTTGGTCCGGCGGCACAGGATCTGGATGCAGCGATCGACCTCTGCAGAGCGTCCGATCAGGGGGTCGACCTTGCCCTGCTTGGCCTTCTCGTTGAGGTTGACACAGTAGGCGTCCAGGGCTTCTCCGCCCGTTTTGACGGCGGCCTTTTCCTCGTCTTCCGAACCCTTGACCGGCTTGGCCTCGTTGGCACCTGCCTTTTTGGCGATGCCATGCGCGATGTAGTTCACCGCATCATACCGGGTCATGTCCTGCTCCTGCAGGAAATAGGCGGCGTGGCTTTCCCGCTCCGAGAAGATGGCGACCAGCACGTTGGCACCGGTCACGTCCTCGCGTCCAGATGACTGGACGTGGATGACGGCCCTCTGAATCACCCGCTGGAAGCTCGGCGTGGGCTTGGCGTCCTCGCCGTCATCGACGACCAGGGACTTGAGCTCGTTGTCGACATAGTTGGTGAGTGTCGTCTTGAGCACGGCGAGGTCGACCTCGCAGGCCTTCATGACCCCGATGGAGTCCTCGTCTTCGGTGAGCGACAAGAGCAGATGCTCAAGCGTGGCATATTCGTGGTTGCGCTGGTTGGCCATGGCCACGGCCCTATGCAGGGACTCTTCGAGCTGGCGCGAGAATGACGGCACGGTCGCTAGTCCTTTTCCATTGTGCACTGGAGGGGGTGCTGATGGCGGCGCGCGGTGTCGATCACCTGCGCCACCTTGGTTTCTGCAACTTCGTAGGTGTAGACCCCGCAAATCCCGACGCCCGTCTGGTGGACGTGCAGCATGATCTGCGTGGCCTCCTCCCGCGACTTGTGGAAATACTGCTCCAGAACGTAGACCACGAACTCCATAGGCGTGTAGTCGTCGTTCAGGATCAGCACCCGGTACATTGACGGCCGCTGGGTGCGGGTCTTGGTCTGGGTGATCACCGCAGAGCGATCGCCCGTCCCTTGATCCCCCTGCTTGCGTTCGGCCATCCAGATCCACTCCTCGGACGCCGCCCGACGGCGCCCCTCAGAGTTCGATTAGATATGCGAACGCTTCAGGAATGAAAGGGGCATAGCGCCACCGCCGCGCAGCTCGCGGACCTGGCGCCTCAGTTTTCCACACTTCCCTCGACCGATAGACCTGCGCCGGGCGATCCTTCTAGGGTCGCGGCTTGCGTTCCAGACTTCGGGCCGGGTTCAGGATCGCCGGCCCGAATCGCGCCCGGATCGAGTCCGCGGCCCGTTCCGCAGCCAGGGATCGTGCATCGTCCTCGCCAAAGAGGTCGCTGCCTGCATCCTTGGGCGTGGAAAGGTCGGAAAGGCCCACGCCGATCAGCCGAAACGCCCTGCGTGGGGGTCCGGACGCCAGTTCCGAGGCGAGGAGATCCCGGGCGGCGGCAATCAGGGTCCGCGCGGTCTGGGTCGGGGACACCAGGGTCCGGCGCCGGGTCAGTATGCGGAATTCGGGGTCCTTTAGCTTAAGGGTGGCGACCTTGCCGGCTTGCCCCGCGGCCCGGGCCTGCCTGGCCACCCTCTCGGCCAGGTGCACCAGCTGGCCGTCGAGATCCACCGGATCGCGGAGGTCAGCCTCGAATGTGGTCTCTGCGCTGATGGATTTGCGCACCTGGCCCGGGTCGACGCCCCGGGAGTCGCGGCCATGGGCCATGGCGTGAAGGCGCAGGCCGAAATCGCCAAAGCGGGCCGCCAGTGCCTTCGGCTCGGCTCGGGCGATCTGGCCGATCCGCTCGAAGCCCGCCCGTTCAAGGCCCCGCGCCATCACCGGACCCACGCCGGGCAGGAGACGGACCGACCTCACTGCCAGGAAGGTTTCGGCCTCGACGGCACCAATCACCGAAAAGCCCCGCGGCTTGTCGAGGTCCGAGGCGATCTTGGCGAGGAACTTGTTGGGGGCCAGGCCTACCGAGACGGTCAATCCGGTCTCCGCCTCGATCCGCGACTGGAGCCGCGCCAGGGTCAGGGCGGGCTGAGCGCTGTGGAGCCGTTCGGTCCCGGACAGGTCGAGCCAGGCCTCATCCAGCGACAAGGGCTGAACAAGGGGCGTCAGGTCGCGCATCATGCCCATCAGCCGGCGGCTTTCCGCCCGGTATTTTGGGAAATCGGGTGGCAGGACCACAGCCCGGGGGCAGGCAGCGAGGGCCTTGAACATGGGCATGGCCGAACGGACGCCAAAGGTCCGGGCGATGTAGCAGCAGGTCGTCACGACCCCCCGCCGCCCGCCGCCCACGATCACCGGCTGGTCGCGGAGTTCTGGTCGGTCACGCTTTTCCACCGAGGCGTAGAAGGCGTCGCAGTCGATATGTGCGATCGACAGGTCTCCAAGTTCAGCATGCCGAAGCATCCTGGGCGAACCACAGACCGCGCAGCGCGCCACGGACGGACCCGGGGACAGGCAGTCGCGGCAGAGCGCCCTCACTGGTCCCAGAGCCAGGCCGCGCCGCGCACCCCCGAGGAGTCGCCGAAGCGGGGCCGCAGGATCTCGCACCGCCAGTCATCACTGAAGACATGAGGCCGGATGCGATCGGCAAGTCCTTCCGCCAGCCCAGGCATTCCCCCAAGGCCTCCGCCCAGGACAATGGCGCCGGGATCGAGCAGGTTCACCACCGAAGCCAGGCCCCGGGCGAGGCGCTCGGCATGGCGGGAGAGGCTGTCCCGGGCGTGGGGGTCGGCCTCGGTCGCCCGGGCGGCGATGGCCTCGGCGGTCAGGCCGCGTCCGTCGTGCCTGGCCAGGGCGGGGCCTGAGAGCCAGGTCTCTAGGCAGCCCTGCCGGCCACACCAGCAATCGGGGCCAGGCGTTTCCTCAGGAGTCGGGGCGGGCAGGGGGCCATGCCCCCATTCCCCCGCAATCCCGTTGGCGCCGGACACCAGTCGGCCATCCATGACGAGCCCACCGCCGACCCCGGTCCCGAGTATGACCGCGAAGACGGGGTCCCGCCCGGCCGCCGCCCCGTCCCGCGCTTCCGAGACGGCCAAACAGTCAGCGTCATTGACGTATCGGACGGGGCGTCCGAGGCGGCGGGCGAGGTCTTCGGGAAAGGTGCGGCCGTTCAGCCACGTCGAGTTGGCGTTGCGCATGCGTCCGGTGTGCGGGTTCACGGAGCCTGGGCCGCCCACCCCGAGCCTTACTGCCCGGGCACCCGCCTGTTGCTCGGCTTCCTCCAGGACGCTGGCGATGGCCTCGAGCGCCGAGGGATAGTCCGCGGGCGTTTGCCGTCGTACCCGGGCGGCGAAGGTCCCGTCGGGGTACAGGGCCGCCGCTTCGATCTTGGTGCCGCCGAGGTCAATTCCGAAGGCGATCACCGGACGGTAGCGTCCAGGACGACAGTGATCGCGGCCTCCAGCCCGTCCCAGCCATCAATCCGGGGATGAAAATCCGGCCGGCTCGGCGCCATGGAGCGCAGGCGGGGGTCGGCGACGGTCTGGAAACGGGCCACTGCCGGGGCGTGTTCGGCCACGGAGTCCAGGTTGGGGATCATGTCGTCAATGAAGACGGCCGGACCGACAGCCTGAGCCGCCAGGGCCGCCGCCACCGGGCCCTTGTGGCCGCTGTTGATCAGCAGGGGATAGTCCATACCGTGACGCTTCAGCCAGCGGGCCCGTCCCTCCAGGGCCTGGCCGGGTGCATTGGTCAGGATCACGATATCCGCCCGATGCGAAAGCCGGGCCAAGGCCTCCGGGCCGCCGTCCGCGACGGGCATGTCGGCGACGGCGTCCCGGAAGAAGGCCTGGAAATGCGCCTGGCCGGTCTCGAGGTCGATGTGCGTGTCTTCGCCCGGGCGATAGATGTTCTGGAAGAGGGCGAAGCGATCGAAACGCATCTCCAGGCCCTGGCCGCCGAGGTAACGGGCAAAGCCCTCCATGAAGAGGCCCAGGACTTCGTCCACGTCGACGATCAAGAGGGGCCTGTTTCCGGCTAGGCCGAGGGCGGAGAGTTCGGGCGGCGGGTGGTCTGGCGAAGTGAAGGTCATGAACTGGTGCTCGGCTAACGCGCGCTTAAGGATATGCGTGAGAAGGATGACGTACAAAGATCTTCCGGAGCCCTCCGGGAGCCGGGTTGAAATCGGTGGATTGATGGCCAAGAAGGTCCTCATCGTCGAGGATAACGAGCTGAACATGAAGCTTTTTCATGATTTGCTTGACTCTCAGGGGTACGAGACCCTTCAGACCCGCGAGGGTCTGGAGGCGCTTTCGATTGCCCGGGAGCACCGTCCCGACTTGATCCTGATGGATATCCAGCTTCCCGAGATCTCGGGGCTTGAAGTCACCAAGTGGCTCAAGGAAGATGAGGATCTGGCGAGTATTCCCGTGGTCGCGGTCACCGCATTCGCCATGAAGGGCGATGAAGAGCGAATCCGCCAGGGTGGTTGTGAGGCCTACATATCCAAGCCGATCTCGGTTACAGGCTTTCTCGACACAATTCGTAGGCTTTTGGACTAGACCATGACGGCGCGGATCCTCCTGGTTGACGATTCCGAGGGCGGTCGGCGCGTCCTAGAGGCAAAACTGACGTCAGAGTACTATGAGGTTGCCACGGCCGCTGATGGTCCAGAGGCTCTGGCCCTGGCTGCAACCAATCATCCCGACATCATACTGTTGGACGTCGTCATGCCGGGCATGGACGGGCTCGATGTCTGTCGTGCGCTCAAGGCGGATCCCGAGCTTCGACACATCCCGGTTGTCCTGATCACCGCCCACGACAGCCAGGATCTCCGAATTGCAGGCCTGGAGGCCGGCGCTGACGAGTTCCTGTCCAAGCCCATCGACGATGTCATGCTGTTAGCGCGCCTGCGCAGCCTGACTCGCCTGAAGGTCATGGTCGACGAGCTCCAGGAGCGGGAGGAAACCGGCCGGCGCATGGGAATGGCCCCCATGCCGGCCAACCGACTCGGCGCCGGCGGCGGGCGGGTCCTGGTCGCTGATGGCGATCCCGCGGTCGCCGCCGCCCTGGCCGAGGACCTCGCTTCGGAACACAGGCCTGTCGTCGAGACCGATCCGGAACAGGCGCTCATGTCGGCGCGGGGTCCGATTGATCTGGCCGTGATCAATGTCTCAAGCGGGGCTTTTGACGGACTGAGACTGGTGGCGGGCCTGCGCGCCGGAGCCCACTCCCGACAGGTGCCCATCCTGGCTGTCGCCGATTTCGAGGATCGGCCGCGGGTGCTGAAGGCCCTGGACCTCGGCGTCAATGACCTTATCTCCTTGCCCGTCGATCCCCTGGAGTTGCGCGTCCGGGCCCGGACCCTGATCCGGCGCAAGCGCTATGCAGATCATCTGCGGGACACCGTCGCCCAGTCCATGGAACTGGCCGTCACCGACCAGCTGACCGGCCTCAACAATCGCCGGTACATGATGGGCCAGCTCGACTTACTTCTCGAGCGCAGCGCCGCCGGCGGCCCCCCGACCTCCGTCGTCATGCTCGACATCGACCACTTCAAGCGGGTCAATGATACCCTTGGCCACAGCCAGGGTGACGAGGTCCTTCGGGAGGTTGCCGTTCGCTTGGCCTCGAGCGTCCGTGCGGTTGACCTTCCGTGTCGCTATGGCGGTGAGGAATTCGCGGTGGTCATGCCGGCGACACGGCTGAGCGACGCGGTTCGCATTGCCGAGCGGATCCGCCTCGCCATGGCCGGCGAGGTCTTCTTTGTGGGGGATCGCGAGATGCCGGTGACCGTGTCGCTCGGGGTTTCGGCGAGCGAGGGGACCGAGGACCGTCCGGAGTCGCTCCTGCGCCGGGCCGACGAGGCCCTTTACGAAGCCAAGGCGGCGGGCCGGAACCAGGTTGTCGTGCGAACGCCTCGCGCCTGAAGCGCGGGGCCGAAACGAAAACGCCCGGCTCTTGCCGGGCGCAGGAACTCCAGCCAGGCCCAAGCCCTACTTGATCTTGCCTTCGCGGAATTCCACATGCTTTCGCGCGACGGGGTCATACTTCTTCAGGACCAGCTTCTCGGTCATGGTCCGGGCGTTCTTCTTGGTCACGTAGTAGAACCCGGTGTCGGCCGTCGAGTTCAGCTTGATCTTGATCGAGGCGGGCTTCGCCATGGTCTGTCCTCGCGGGGCCGGATGCGCCGGCTGGGTTCCTAAAGAGCGGCGGAAAATACGAATCCCGCCAGCAAAGTCAATTGCTGGCGGGTCTTTCGCTACTCAGAGTTCCCGGGGCCGGGTCGGGCCCATTCGAAAGCGCACGTAGGGAATGGGCCGGTTCGGGTTGTCCAGGCGCTCGCGGGTTTCCTGAATCACGGCACGGGTTACGGCCGGGAGGGGCAGTTCCAGCGCCTCCTCGAGTTCGAACCAGGCGATTTCCTCGAGCTCGCCGCAGTCCGGTTGGCGCTCCAGGCTGACCAGGCGTTCGGCATCGGCCATGAGAAACCAGGTGTCGAAGCGTTTGCCGATCGTCGGCGGGGTGACCGCCCGGTAGATGATTGACAGGGCCTCAAGGTCCGGCTGCACGCCCTGGGCCAGGAAATCCCTCCAGGGACCTGCTACGGGGCGGGGTGCCGCCGGACGCCCGAGCAGGAGGCCAGCCTCTTCCCAGGTCTCGCGGATCGCCGCCTTGCCAAGGGCGCGGCCCTTGGACAGGGGCATGTAGGCCTCGAACTTTCCAGCCACCTCGGGCCGCAGGTCGGTCGCGGCTGGCGCGCGGAAGTCCGCCCTGTCGATGCGCCCCCCCGGGAAGACCCAGAGGTTCGGCATGAAGTTGTGACCACCATGGCGCTTGCCCATCAGGACCCGGGGCCTGGCCCCGTCCCGGCGGATGATGAAGAGGGTCGCGGCGTTCCGCGGTCGCACGGCCCGGGCGCCCTCTGGGCGCATGGGGGTGCGTTCTAGGGCTCGGTTCGGCTGAAGGGCGTCTGTCATGGGGTGAGTTTAGGCCCTGCAATGGCTGGGGCAAGGGCGACTTCCCGCCCGGCGGGATCAGCCCACCGCCACCAGGACGGCGCCCAGGCCGACCAGGGGCCAGGGAAGCCAGTTCGCCGTCACCTCCGCTTGCCCTTCCTGACCCCTGCGGGAGGACCGCCCCGCCGTCGGGCGTCTGCGGCGCCGGGCTTGCGCGGACCGCGCGACGGGCCCGCGCCCCGGGGCCGGGGGGGAGGCGGCGCCCCCGCTACCGGATCGCTGAGCATGTCGAAGAGGAGGCCACCGGTCACCGGGGTCGCCTCAACCAGGCGGACTTCCACCGGAAGCCCCAGGGGCCAGTGGGCGCCAGAGCGCTCCCCTACCAGGGCGTGGGCGGTCTCGTCGTGGATGAAGAATTCCCCGCCCAGGCGGGAAATCGGGATGAGGCCGTCGGCGCCGGTTTCATCCAGCCGGATGAAGAGGCCGAACCGGGTGACCCCACTGATCCGGCCGGTGAAGGTCGCGCCGACCCGGTCCGCGAGGAAGGCCGCCACATACCTGTCGATGGCGTCGCGCTCGGCCGCCATGGCCCGACGCTCGGCGGCGGTGATAATCTCGGCCGTGCCCTTGAGCTGGGCGATGTCGCGGTCCGTCAGTCCGTCTTCGCCCAGGCCCAGGGCGCGGATCAGGCCCCGGTGGACGATCAGGTCGGCGTATCGCCGGATCGGCGAGGTGAAGTGGGCGTAACGGTCCAGGTTCAGCCCGAAGTGACCGATATTATCTGTGTCGTAGATGGCCTGCATCTGGCTGCGCAGCACCACCTCGTTGATGATCGCCGCGTTGGCGCTTTCCCGGGTCTCTTCCAGGAGGCGGTTGAGGCGGTCGGTGCGGGGGGCCTCGCCCTTGGACCAGGGCAGGCCCAGGGTGGCCAGAAAGTCCGCCAGGGCGTGGACCTTCTCCTGGCTGGGCGTGTCATGAACACGATAGATCAGGGGCGTCCGGCGGGCCTCGAGGGTCTGGGCTGCACTGACGTTCGCCTGGATCATCATCTCTTCGATGAGCTGGTGCGCTGGCAGGACCGCGCGGCGGCGGATCGCAGTGATCCGGCCCTCGGGGTCCATCACGATCCGGCGCTCGGGGCTCTCGATGGCCAGGGGAGAGCGGGCCCGTCGCGCCGCCAGGAGCCGGTCGTAGGCGGCGTAGAGGGGCTTCAGGACGGGCTCCAGCAGGGGGCCAGTCACATCGTCGGGGTTCCCCTCAATGGCGGCCTGAGCCTGTTCGTAGGACAGCTTGGCGGCGGATCGCATCAGTCCCCGCACGAATCTGTGCCCGGTCTTCCGCCCTGAGGCGTTGAAGACCATCCGGACGGCAATGCAGGCCCGGTTCTCGCCGGCCCGAAGACTGCACAGTCCCGCCGATAGGCGCTCGGGCAACATGGGCTCGACCCGGTCGGGGAAATAGACGCTGTTGCCCTTTTCCCGCGCCGTGCGGTCCAGGGCTGAGCCGGGCCGGACGTAGGCGGCGACATCGGCGATCGCCACCCAGACGATCCATCCGCCCGGGTTGGCCGGGTCCGCGTCCGGTTCCGCGAAGACGGCATCGTCGTGGTCCCGGGCGTCCGGGGGATCAATGGTGATCAGAGGCAGGGCGCGCAGGTCCTCCCGGCCCACCAGGACAGGCTCCTGGGCGGCCTCGGCCTCGATCTCCGCCGCCTCCGGGAAGCCGGTTGGAATGCCGTGGGCATGGATGGCGATGAGGGAGGCGGCGCGGGGGTCGTCCTCCCGGCCCACACGCTCCAGGATTTCACCCCGGTGCAGGCCGAACTGGCGGCCGCCCGGGACCAGCCGGGCGAGGACGAGGTCGCCGTCGCGCAGGTTGTCCGGAAGGATCCCCTCGATGAGGACCTGGTCCTTGGATCGCCGGTCCACCGGATCTACCCGGACCTGCCGCGCGGACTTCCGGACCACGCCCAGCACCCGGTGGACGGCGGCTCCCAGCCGTTTGATCATCCGCGCTTCGGTCTCGCCGGCCTCGGTCCGCTCGAACCGGACGAGCAGGCGATCGCCAAGGCCCGGCGCGCCGGCTGTGGCCTCGTTCGGGTCTGGCGCCAGCCGGACTGCAGCGGTGTCATCCCCCTTCATCAGCCGGACCATCAGTTCACCATCAGCGTCCCGCTCTATGACCTCGACCACGCCGACCGGCGGCAGTTCGCCGGGAAGGGCAAGACTCCGGCGGCCTCGGCGCCCGAGATCGCCGCTGTCCTGGAGGTCCCTCAGCATGTCCCTGAGCGCGATCCGGTCTGCACCCTTCAGCCCGAAGGCCCGAGCAATGTCCGAACGGTCGGCCTCTCCGGACTCACGGATGAAGGCCAGCAGCGTCGCACGGTCCGGCAGGCCCTGGGGTGGGCGGGCGCCGATTCGGGCGGCACCGTTCGGACGTTTGGGCGGGCGGGGTCTGGCCATGGCTCCAGCCTAAACTGGTTCTCAGGCTTTCGGCGATGACTTCCTGACGGCCTTCGCCGGGGTTTTTGGCTTTGCCGCCGGCTTCGCCCTGGGCGCGGCCTTTGGCTTGGCGGAAGCTGTCGCCCGGGATGACCTGGCCTTTCCGCCCTTGGTGGGTGCCTTGGCAGCGCGGGCGGCAAGAAGCGCCGTCGCTGCCTCCAGGGTCAGGGTCTCGGGGTCCTCGCCCCCGGGGATGTTGGCGTTGACGTCGCCGTGCTTGACATAGGGACCGTACCGACCGGCGAGGATCCTAACCGGAGCGCCGTCCACGGGGTGGAGTCCCAGTTCCCGCAGGGCCGCAGCGACCCCGCGACCGCCCCGTCCGCCCGCCTTCTTCTCCGCCAGGAGGGTCACCGCCCGGTTGACACCGACCTCGAAGACCTCGTCCACCCCCTGCAGGTTGGCGTAGACCCCGGCATGCTGCACGAAGGGACCGTATCGGCCGATGCCGGCCAGGATGACGCCGCCGTCCTCGGGATGGTTCCCCACCTCCCGGGGCAGGCGAAGGAGCCGCAGGCCCTTTTCCAGGTCCATGGCCTCAGGCGACCAGCCCTTTGGCAGGGAGGCGCGCTTCGGCTTTTCCTCCTCGCCCAGTTGGACGAAGGGACCAAACCGCCCGGACTTCAGGAAGACCGTCTGGCCGGTCTCGGGATCAGTCCCCAGTTCGCGGTCTCCAGCCGGGGTGTCGCCTTCCTCCGAGGGGGGGCCGAACTTCCGCGTGTACCGGCATTCAGGATAGTTCGAGCAGCCGATGAAGGGCTCGAAGCGGCTTGGCTTCAGGGACAGCTCGCCCGTTCCGCACTTGGGGCAGGCGCGGCCGCCGGGGGACGGGAACAGGAAGGGCCCTAGGGTGGCGTTGAGAGCCTCGATGACATCGCGGGTGGACGTCTGCAGGACCTCCTGGGTGGCCCCGTGGAAATCGCCCCAGAACTCCCGCAACAGGGCCTTCCAGTCCAGGTCCCCTGCGGATACCTGGTCCAGCTTTTCCTCCAGCGCCGCCGTGAAGTCGTACTCGACATAGCGGTTGAAGAAAGACTCGAGGAAGACGGTGACCAGGCGGCCCTTGTCCTCCGGGATGAAGCGGTTCTTCTCCATCCGGACATAGCTGCGATCCCGCAGGACCGAGAGGATCGAGGCATAGGTCGAGGGGCGGCCGATGCTGAGCTCTTCCATCTTCCGCACTAGGCTCGCCTCGGAATAGCGGGGTGGCGGCTCGGTGAAGTGCTGGTCGGCGCGTGCGACCCGGACCTCGGCGCCAGCGGCCTCCCGGAGCGGTGGCAGGCGTCCGCCATCCTCGTCCTCGGGATCATCCCGGCCTTCCTCGTAGACCTTCAGGTAGCCGTCAAACAGGATGACCTGCCCTGTGGCCCTCAGTCCGGTACGGCCATCGGCCGTCGACAGGTCCACGGTGGTCCGCTCGATCCGGGCGGACTCCATCTGTGAGGCCAGCATGCGCTTCCAGATCAATTCATAGAGCCGGCCAAGGTCGCCCTCCAGCCTGAGCGACCCGGGGTTCCGGCCCAGGCTGGTCGGGCGGATCGCCTCGTGCGCCTCCTGGGCATTCCGGGCCTTGGTCCTGTACTGGCGGGCCGACTCCGGCACGTAGTCGGCTCCAAAGAGGCCTGAAATCACCTGGCGGGCTTCCTGCAGGGCCTCGGGCGCTGACTGCACACCGTCGGTCCGCATGTAGGTGATCAGACCCACGGTCTCGCCACCGATGTCGATGCCTTCATAGAGCTTCTGGGCCGCCTGCATGGTGCGCTGGGCCGAGAAGCCGAGCTTCCGGGCGGCTTCCTGCTGCAGGGTCGAGGTCGTGAAGGGCGGTGCCGGCGAGCGTCGGGCCGGCTTCTTCTCGACCGCCGAGATGGTGAAGGCGCCGGCGATCACCGCCTGCCGGGCCGCCGCGGCTGCGGCCTCATCGCCAAGGTCGAACTTTGAAAGCTTGCGGCCTTCATGGATTACCAGCCGGGCCGTGAAGGGCGCTCCGGCCGAGGTCATATCGGCTTCGACGGTCCAGTATTCCCGGGTGATGAAGCGCTCGATCTCGATTTCGCGGTCGACGACCAGGCGGAGGGAGACGGACTGCACCCGGCCTGCGGAGCGGGCACCCGGCAGCTTCCTCCAGAGGACCGGCGACAGGGTAAAGCCCACCAGATAGTCGAGGGCGCGCCGGGCCAGGTAGGCCTTGACCAACTCCATATCGATCTGGCGGGGCGCCTTCATGGCCTCGGTCACGGCCGAACGGGTAATGGCGTTGAACACCACCCGCTCCACTGGCTTGTCCTTCACAACCCGCTTCTGTTGCAGGACATCCAGCACGTGCCAGGAGATGGCCTCGCCTTCCCGGTCGGGGTCGGTGGCCAGGATGATGCGGTCCGCGGCCTTGGCAGCCTCGGCGATCTCCGACAGGCGTTTCGAGGCCTTGGCGTCCACCTCCCAGGACATGGCGAAGTCCTCGTCCGGACGGACCGATCCATCCCGGGGTGGCAGGTCGCGGACATGGCCGTAGCTGGCCAGGACCTTGTAGTCCGGCCCCAGGTACTTGTTGATGGTTTTGGCCTTGGCCGGGCTCTCGACGATGACGAGGTGCATGCGCGTCCTTGGGGCCGGCTGGCCCGATGAAAGGCGGCGAGGGTTGGACGCCGAGGGGCCCGATGTCAACTTGGGGTGATTTTGGGGCCTCGTCCTAGGCCAGGGCGACCCCGCCACCGGAGGTGAAGACAACCCGTCCGGAGAGTTCGAGTTCGGCAAGGGCCGCATTGACCTCGGCCACCGTCAGGTCCGACAGGCGGACCACCTCGTCGCGGGTGGCGGGGGAGGGGGACATGAGGTCGAAGACCCGGTTCCGGATCGCCTCCATTCGGATTTCCGAAGCTGCGGACCCTGGCGTCCGGTCGGGTCCCGTCTCGAAGTTCCGCTCCGGCTCGGCCAGGCCGGAGAATCCGCCAAGGGCACGGAGGACGTCGTCCGCGCCTTCGCAGATCGCCGCACCCTGTCGGATGAGGTCATTGCCGCCCCGGGACCGGGGATCCAGGGGCGAGCCGGGGACGGCCAGGACCTCACGGCCCATCTCCGCCGCCAGCCGCGCGGTGATGAGCGACCCGGAACGGAGTTCGGCCTCGACGACCACGACGGCCTGCGAAAGTCCGGCGATGATCCGGTTGCGTCGGGGGAAGTCGCCAGCGGTCGCTGTGCGTCCCGGTGCCGATTCCGAGACGATGCAGCCGCCGTCCTGCAGGATACCGGCGTAGAGATCGGCATGCTGGGCCGGGTAAATGTCGTCGACTCCGCCGGCGAGGACCGCCGCGGTACCGGTGGCCTTGGCCCCGGCGTGCGCCGCCCCGTCTATGCCCCGCGCCAGGCCCGAGACCACGGTCAGACCCGCGGTGCCCAGGTCCGAGGCCAGGGTCTGGGCGAATCGCTGACCTAGGGCCGAGGCGGCGCGGGCGCCGACAACGGCGACGCAGGTCCGCGCGAGAGGATCCGGGTCTCCGAGGACCCAGATCACGGGCGGAGGCGGGTCGACAGCGGCCAGGAGGGGCGGGAAGTCCGGGGCGCCGGAGATGAAGAGGCGGGCGCCCAGCCCCTCTCCGGCAGCGATCTCGTCGTCGGCCTGAGAGGCCGGCAAGGGTGTGATCGAGGTGACTCGGCCGGCCCTGCGTGCGAGATCCGGCAAGGCCTCGAGGGCCAGGGAAGCGGTTCCGAATCGCCGGATCAGTTCGCGGAAGGTGACCGGGCCCACGCTTTCCGTGCGTGCCAACCGCAGCCAGTCCCGTCTGAATGCGGGGGAGGTTTCGATCATGGCGCCTCGGGTGGGGATTCCGGAGACAGGTCGTCTGGCTTGCGCCCTCCGCCGATACGCGGCTCCTGGCCCTTCAGGAGGCGCCGGATGTTCTCCTGGTGGCGGACAAAGATCAGGGCGCCCATGAAGAGCGTCAGGGTCACCAGGGCTTGCGGGGAGTGGAAGACGAGGAGGGCAAAGACCGGAGCCAGGGCCGCCGCGGTCAGGGCGGCGAGGGAGGAAATCCGGAACAGGAAGGCCATGGCCAGCCAGGTCGCCCCCGCGGCAAGGCCAACGGGAAAGGCCGCGGCAAGCAGGGTGCCGAAGAAGGTCGAGACCCCCTTGCCGCCCTTGAACCTCAGGAAGACAGGGAAGAGGTGGCCCAGGAAGGCCGAGCCGGCAGCCAGGGCCACCATCATGTGCCGGACAGGGTCGGGCGCGCCGCGGGTCAGAAGGACCGCCGCCAGCACAGCCACCGCACCCTTTCCGCCGTCGCCGAGAAGGGTCAGGAGGGCAAGGTCCCTGCGGCCGGACCTCAGGACGTTCGTCGCCCCGATATTACCTGAACCCAGGTTACGGGGATCGCCCGCTCCGGCCAGCCGCATGCTGATCACGCCGAAGGGCGTGGAGCCCAGCAGGTAGCCCCCGATCATGACGATGGCGATGATGAGAACCTGGTTGGGCATGGGCGACGCTCTCCTTCGTGCGCCGACACTTTAAGTGGCCGCCACCCCCGCGTCACCCATGCCGCGCAAACCAACACGGCGACAGATGTTCGTCAAATGTTCTTTTCGTGGCCCAGCCTTCAGTCTTCGAAGATCGGCCGTCAGGCTTCGAAAACCGTCCGTCCGGCAACGAGGGTCCGCCGCACGACCCCCTGGAGCCTTCGCCCATCGAACGGGGTATTCCGGGACCTTGACCTGAGCCTGTCCGGGTCGACGACCAGGGGGGCGTCGAGGTCGCAGAGCACGAGGTCCGCCGGAGCGCCCCGGGCGAGGCGACCGGATTTCAGTCCCAGGAGGTCGGCGGGCCGGACAGTGACCGCTGCGATCAGGTCGATCAGGGGAATCCGGCCTTCATGGTGGAAGGCCAGCAGGGCCGGCAGGAGGGTCTGGAGGCCGACTGCGCCCGGTGCCGCCTCAGCGTAGGGAAGGCGCTTGTCCTCAGGCGGCGCAGGGGCGTGGGCTGAGACCACAATGTCGATCAGTCCGGTCGCCAGGGCCTCGATCACCGCCTGGCGGTCGTCCTCGCCGCGGACGGGCGGGTCGAGTTTCAGGAAGGTACGATAGTCGCCGATGTCGATCTCGTTGAAGGTCAGGTGGTTGATCGAGGTCGAGGCGAAGACCGGCAGGCCCCTTCGCTTGCCGCGTTCCAGGGACTCCAGGGCGCAGGCGGTGGTGACCTGGTCGGCAAGCAGGCGGGCGCCGGTCAGCTCGACGAGCGCCAGGTCGCGCTCGAGCATGATCTTCTCGGCCTCGGGCGGGGCGCTGGGCAGGCCCATCCGGCCGGCGAACTCCCCCGACGTCGCAGCAGCCCCTTCGCTCAGCCAGGGATCAGCGGGCCGGTGGGCGACCAGCATGCCGAAGCTCCGGGCGTAGTCCAGGACACGGCGCATGACCTTGGAATTCAGAATCGGCCGGTCAGCGTCGGTGATGTAGACGCAGCCAGCCTCGGCCATGAGGCCGATCTCGGCCATCCGCTCGCCCAGGCAGCCCTGGGTCGCCGCCCCGGCAGGCAGGACGTTGACCAGGCTGGAGTCCCGGGCCCGGCGGCGGATGAAGTCCACGACCGAGGCTTCGTCGATCACGGGGTCGGTGTCGGGCTGGACAACGAAGGTGGTCACCCCGCCCGCCGCCGCGGCCTCCGCC
>CAMAOY010000004.1 GCA_945859865.1 Phenylobacterium deserti | reverse complement strand
GAGACGGTGGCGGCCGGGGGCGGCTCCATCCTCCACTTCGACGGCGACCGGGCGCGGGCGGGACCGGCCAGCGCCGGCGCCGATCCCGGGCCAGCCGCGTACGGGCGCGGAGGACCGGCCACGGTGACCGACGCCAACCTGGTGCTGGGTCGGCTGGACCCGGCGCGGTTTCCCGCTGTCTTCGGGCCGTGTGGCGACGCCCCCCTGGATGCGGCGGCGGCGCGATCGGCCCTTGCAGGCCTTGCGTCGCGGATGGGCCTGGCTGGGCCCGAAGCGGCGGCCGAGGGCTTCCTGGCCGTGGCCGTTGAGCAAACCGCCCAGGCCGTGCGGCACATGTCCACCGAGCGCGGCTTCGACCCCCGCGACCACGCCCTCGTCGCGTTCGGCGGCGCGGCGGGCCAGGTGGCCTGCGATGTGGCCGAGGCCCTGGGCATGGACGAGATCCTCTGCCCGGGCCGGGGCAGCGTCCTGTCAGCCTGGGGGATGGGTCAGGCTAGGCCCACCGTCCTTCTGCAGGCTGGGCTGGAGAGGGCCCTCGACGCAGGGGGGCTGGCCGCCGCGTCGGGCCTCGCCGCCCGCCTCGGCGCGGAGGCCCTCGCAGGCCTGGCCGCCCAGGGGATATTCGGCGGCGAGGTCCAGGTCCGCCTCGGCCTGAGCTACGATGGCGCCGACGCCGTCCTGTCCGTGGCACCGGGACCCGAGGACGATGTGCGGGAGGCCTTCGAAGGCGCCCACCGCCGGCTGTTCGGCTTCACCGAACCCGACCGGGCGGTCTTCATTGCCCGGGTCGAGGTCGAGGCCGTTGAGGCGACGATGCCCCCCCTGCCGGCAGGACCCACCCGGGACGCTCTGCCCCCCACCTCCACCCCCACCGGGACCTCACAGGGCGTTATGCAGATGACCTGCCGGTCGCAGGCCCTCTCCGCACCCGTGGTGGAGGCCGCCACCCTGACCCGGATCGACGGCCCGGCCCTCATCGTGCGCGATGACACCCAGGTCGCCGTCCTGCCAGGCTGGCGGGCCCAGGGCGAGGCCGATGGCCTGATCCGCCTGACCCGCATCGCCGGCCCCACCCGCCGGGAGGTGCGCCTGGACCGTCCCGATCCCGTCACCCTGGAGCTCTTCAACCGCCGCTTCATGGGGGTGGCCGAGGCCATGGGAGCGGCCCTGGAGCGCACGGCGCACTCGGTCAACATCAAGGAAAGACTGGACTTTTCCTGTGCCCTCTTCGACGCTGACGGGGGGCTGGTGGCCAATGCGCCACACATGCCCGTGCACCTGGGCTCCATGGGTGCCTCCGTCCTGGCCGTGCGCGAACGGCGTGGAATCCTGAAGCCGGGCGAGGCCTTCGCCCTCAACAATCCCTACGCGGGTGGCACACACCTGCCGGACATCACCGTGGTCATGCCGGTCTTCACCAGGCCAGAGGCGGAGGGGGCCCCGGACCTCTTCGTCGCTGCCCGCGGGCATCACGCCGACGTCGGCGGCGTCCAGCCCGGCTCCATGCCGCCCTTCTCCCAAACCCTTGAAGAGGAGGGGGTTCTGCTCGATGCCCTGCCGATCATGCGAGCTGGCGTCTTTCTTGAGGCCGAGGTCCGGGAGGCCCTGCTGGCGGGTCCCTGGCCCTGCCGGGCGCCGGACCGTAACCTTGCCGACCTAAAGGCCCAGCTCGCCGCCTGCCAGGCTGGCGCCGACACCCTGGCGGGCATGATCCGGGACCAGGGCGGCGAGGTCGTCGCCCGCTACATGGACTTCGTCCAGGACAATGCCGCCAGCGCCGTACGCCGGGCCCTGCACCGGCTGTCGGACGGCGAGGCCAGGGTTCCCATGGACGGGGGTGGCGAGATCGCTGTGCGCATCACCCTGGATGGAGACCGGCAGGGCGCGGAGATCGATTTTACCGGGTCTTCCAACCAGTTGCCGACGAATTTCAATGCGCCCTCGGCCATCGTGGACGCCGCCGTCCTCTACGTCTTCCGCACCCTGGTGGACGATGACATTCCCCTCAACGCGGGCTGCCTGAAGCCGCTGCGGGTGCGCACCCGGCCCGGATCCCTCCTGGCCCCTGCCCCGCCGGCGGCGGTGGTGGCGGGCAATGTCGAGACCAGCCAGCATGTGGTCGACGCCCTCTACGCCGCCCTCGGCGTCATGGCCAACGCCCAGGGCAGCATGAACAACCTGACCTTCGGGGACGCCGACCGGCAGTACTACGAGACCCTCTGCGGCGGGGCCGGCGCCTCAGCCCGGGGACCGGGTGCCAGCGGCGTTCACACCCACATGACCAACTCGCGCCTGACCGACCCGGAGATCCTCGAGCGGCGATTCCCGGTGCGGTTGGAAACCTTCGAAATCCTGCAGGGTTCCGGGGGCAAAGGCACCTTCCGAGGTGGCGACGGCGTGCGCCGGCGGATCCGTTTCCTGGCGCCCCTGGAGGCGGCCCTCCTGTCCACCCGCCGGACGTGCGCGCCCCAGGGCCTGGCCGGCGGCGGCCCCGCCCGGCCCGGCGCCCAACGCCTGGTCCGCGCAGACGGCTCAATCCTGACCCTTGGCGGCTGTTTCTCGGTGACTGTCGCGGCAGGGGAGGCCATAGAGATCGAGACCCCCGGAGGCGGCGGCTTCGGACCGCCCTCCGCCACATCTGCGCCGGATTCCGAGGCTAGTCCCGCCCCATGATCGCCCTTGTCCTTGCCCTCGCCCTGGCCCTGGCCGCCCAGGAGCCGGCTGCATCCGGGCCGCCCGCCGATGCGCCCCAGGCCACAGCCGAGCAGGCTGCCGCCCGCACGGAGGTAGCCGCCGGCCCGGCGGGCGCGCCCAAGGACGACTATGGACTGGTCGGCTGGTGCTATGGCGTCCTGGAGGGTTACGTCGCCCAGTACGACCGGGTCATGCCGGACGTGACCCGGATCGAGAAGACCTACCGCCGACCCGGCTCGTCCCTCCAGGACGACCTCAAGGTCTATGGCGACCAGCAGGTCCAGGCGCAGGCGCACCTCAAGCTGTTCACATCCGCCCTTCAGGCCGCGGAGCAGGCCAGCCTGTCCCCCCTGCGCCCGCGGGGCGAGGCGGCCATCGCCAAGGGCCGCGCCGTCTGGGCGCCTGCCGCCAACCTTCCCACCCGCTCGGTCGCCCAGCAGTGGATGGGATGGACCCTGCCCCAGGCCTGCCCGGTCGCCGCCGAGCGCCTGACCCGCGACGCCCCCCTGATGGGGGCCGCCTTCGACCTGGGCTCCTCGACGCCGGAGGTCCCGGCAGACACAACCGCGCCGGCCCTGCGCGGCGCCCCCGAGCCCCAATAGCCCTGCTTCCCGGGTCCGTGTAGGCTGGCCCGGACCTGAACGCCCGAGGCCCGACATGACCGCGCCGCACCTCATCTACTTCGCCGATCCCATGTGCTCCTGGTGCTACGGCTTCTCGCCGGTGATGGAGGACATCCGCCGCGCCTTCGGCCGGGCCCTGCCCGTGCGGCTCATCATGGGGGGTCTGCGCCCCGGTACCGAGACCCCCATGACCCAGGAGGCCAAGGACAGCCTGCGCGGCCACTGGACCCATATCACCGAGGCCACCGGCCTGCCCTTCGGCGGGGCGGTGCTGGACGATCCTGGATTCCTCTACGACACCGACCCCGCCGCCCAGGCCGTGGTGCGGGTGCGGCGCGACAACCCCGAGGGCGCCATCGCCTATCTGGGCCGGCTCCAGAGGGCCTTCTACGCCGAGGACCGCAACATCACCCGCCCAGAGGTGTTGGCCGAACTGGCCGCCGAGTACGGGGTGGCCCCCGAGTCCTTCCTGGCTGACTTCAACAGCGATGAGCTGAAGCACGAGACCTGGGCCGACTACGGGGTCTCTCAGCGCGCCGGCGTGACGGGCTTCCCCACCCTGGTGGCCGGCCCGGGCCCGGAGGGGACCTACGGGGTCATCACCCGGGGCTACAACCCGGGTGACCAGATCCTGGCGATCCTACAGAATTGGCTGGAAGGCCCCCCGGCGAACGCCTGAGGGCCGAGCCGCCGTTGACCCCCTCACCGCGCATCGCGCGGAGCTCCCCCTTGGGCGCGCAATTCGCGCCGGGCGCCGTCACCCGCCGATGATCACCTTTTCCTCGCCCCACCACAGGGGGCTCTTGGGCAGGTCGATGAAGGTCTTCTCGTCCTCGAGCAGCAGGCGGCCGGCCTCACGGGCGGCGGGGTCGCCGGCCAGGGCGGCGAGGTCTTCAAGGCTGTCGTACCAGAGCTGGGCCACCCCATCGAACTGGGGCGGGGCGTTACGGCTGGCGCGGATGCCGGCGCTGAGCGTCTCGTCCATGGAATGCAGCTGGACATAGCGGCGGATGTGCAGGGCGTCCTTCACGCTGGCCACCAGGGGGCCGTGGGTGTTGAGCCAGTAGTCCTGGAACTGCTCCCGCGTCAGGTGCGGCAGGCGGACGAGGGCGAAGGTGAGCTTGATCATGGGGTTTGTCTTCTTTCCACTTCACCCGCATCTCGGACGCGGAGACCGCCATTGGCGAGTCTTTCCTTACGCCCCGCCCCTCCCCCTCGACGCCCGGATGGCTTAAATCGGCGGGATGCGCACAGACACCCCCGCCCCGATCCGCCTGACCGACTATCGGCCGCCCGCCTTCCTCATGGATGAGGTCCACCTGGACTTCGACCTGCAGCCCGAGGCGACCCGGGTGAAGGCCCGGCTGAGCGTTCGGCGGAACGGTGAGGCCGGAGCGCCCCTGCGGCTGGACGGGGAGCGGCTGAAGACTGTGTCGGTCGCCATCGACGGCCGGGCCCTGGAGCCGGGCGCGTATACTGCCGATGACCACAGCCTGACGATCCCGCACGTCCCCGATGCCTTCGTCCTGGAGACCGAGGTCGAAATCAACCCGGCGGCCAACAAGGCCCTGGAGGGGCTCTACATGTCGGGGGGCCGGTTCTGCACCCAGTGCGAGGCCGAGGGCTTCCGCACAATCACCTGGTATCCCGACCGGCCAGACGTTCTGGCCCGTTTCACCGTGCGCATGACGGCGGACGACGCCTGGCCGCGCCTGTTGTCGAACGGCAACCTGGTGGAGAGCGGCCGGGGACCGGACGGGCGCCGATATGCGGTGTGGAACGATCCCTTCCCCAAGCCCTGCTACCTCTTCGCCCTGGTGGCCGGAGAGCTGGACGAACTGGCCGACGACTTCGTCACCGCCAGCGGGCGGAAGGTGGAGTTGAAGATCTATGTCGACCCGGGCATGTCGGCCCGGGCGGCCTATGCCATGGACGCCCTGAAACGGTCCATGCGCTGGGACGAGGAAGCCTTTGGCCGCGAGTACGACCTGGACCTCTTCATGATCGTCGCCGTGCGGGACTTCAACTTCGGAGCCATGGAGAACAAGGGCCTCAACATCTTCAACTCGTCCCTGTTGCTGGCCGACCCGGAGACGGCGACGGACCTGGACTATGAGCGCATCGAGAGCGTGGTGGCGCACGAGTACTTCCACAACTGGACGGGCAACCGGATCACCTGCCGGGACTGGTTCCAGCTGTGCCTGAAGGAGGGCCTGACCGTCTTCCGCGACCAGAGCTTCTCGGCCGACATGCGCGGCGAGGCGGTGCAGAGGATCAAGGACGTCAAGGCCCTGAGAGCCCGGCAGTTCGCTGAGGACCAGGGCCCCCTGGCCCATCCGGTGCGCCCCTCCAGCTACCTGAAGATCGACAACTTCTACACGGCGACCATCTACGAAAAGGGCGCGGAGGTGATCCGCATGCTGAAAGCCCTGATCGGGGACGAGGCCTTCCGGAAGGGCATGGACCTCTATTTCGAGCGCTGGGACGGCCACGCCACCACGGTGGAGGCCTTCATTGCCGGCTTCGCCGAAGTTTCTGGCCAGGACCTGTCAGCCTTCTTCGCCTGGTATGAGCAGGCCGGCACGCCGAGGGTGGGGATGACCTCGCGCTGGACGCCGGAGACGGGCGAACTGGAGATCACCCTCACCCAGAGGACTCCGGCCACCCCGGGCCAGGCCGACAAGCGCGTCCTGCCGGTCCCGGTCCGCCTGGGCCTGCTGGACGCCGAGGGCCGGACGATGGCCTTTCGTCGCGATGGTCAGGCCCTGGACGAGACCCTGGTGATCCTGGAGGCCGAGGAGACGCGCCTTACCCTGTCCAGCGTGACCTCGCGGCCGGTGATCTCGGCCCTGCGAGGATTTTCGGCACCGGTGGAGCTGTCTTCTGATGCTCCACCGGGGGACCGCTATGTCCAGCTGGCCGGCGACGCCGACCTGTTCAACCGCTGGGAGGCTGGCCAAGCGGTGGCCCGCGACCTGATCCTGGCCCGGGCGGGGGGCGCGCCGGACGAGGTGGGTGAGGAGCGCTTCGCCGAGGCCATGGGCCGGGCCCTGGACGACCAGGCCTCGGAGCCAGCCTTCAAGGCCCTGCTGCTGGCCCTGCCCACCGAGGCTGACCTGGCCGTGGCACGACCGCCTGCCGACCCGACGGCCCTGTACGCAGCCCGGGAGGCCCTGCGCCTGCGCCTTGCGGTCCACCTGGAGGCGGCCCTGAGGCGGCTGCACCTGGGCCTGCAGGATGGCGCCAGCTTCTCGCCCGACGCCGCAAGTGCCGGACGCCGCGCCCTGCGCAATGCGGCCCTCGATCTGCTGGCCGCCAACCCCCGCACCGAGACCCGGGACCTGGCCGAGGGCCATTTCCGGGCGGCCGGGAACATGACCGACGCCATCGGCGGCCTCAACGCCCTCATGACCCTGGGCGGGGCGGCCTTCGCCTCGGCCCTGGAGGACTTCCACGCCCGATGGCGGAAGGAGCCCCTGGTGATCGACAAGTGGTTCGCCCTGCAGGCCCGGGACCCCTCGCCCGAGGCCCTGGAGCGGGTGATCGCCCTGACGAGCCACCCGGATTTCGACGCCCAGACGCCGAACCGGCTCCGGGCCCTGGTGGCGACCTTCGCCTCGGCCAATCCGGCCCGCTTCCATGCCGAGGACGGCTCGGGCTATCGCTTCCTGGCGGACCAGATCCTCTCGGTGGATCGCTACAACCCGATGATCGCCGCCCGGCTGGTGGAGCCCCTGGGATCCTGGGGCCGCTACCGGCCCGACCTGGGGGCGAAGATGAAGGCCGAACTGGAGCGGATTGCCGCTGCGCCGGGTCTTTCCCGTAATGTGCTGGAGCTGGTCGGACGGTCGCTGGAGGGCTGATTTCCACAGATTCAGACCCAGGCGTTGGCGAACTGTTCACCCTCTCCGTGGTGAAGACGTGAGTCGGAGAGGCGCAGGGCCCTCCTTCGTGGGAGCTTCAGCGGTGTCGGCAGTCAGCGATTTCGGACAGACCCCACGCCCCACTCGCTGGAGTGGCGTTGCAAACGGCCCCCTGATGCTTGCCGGACTGGGCGCGGCGGTCCTGACCGCTGGCCTCGCCGTGTCGGTGCGCGACGCAGCACCGGCCCTTTCGAATATGCTGATGATGGCTGGCCCCCTGGGGGTCCTGACGGGCGCCGGCGGCCTCTGGCTCGGGCGCAGGGGCACCCGGCTGGGATCGGATGGCGCACCGCCCGGGAACAAGGGCGAGGCTCCGCCGGAATCCCTGGTGGAAGCCGTCCAGATCATGGCCTCGGCCTTCGCCTGCTGGGATGCAGAAGGCCGGCTGGCGGGCGCCAATTCCGCCTTTGCCCGGATGTTCAACCTCGACGCCGAGTTGATGAAGCCCGACTCCCCTCACGCTGAATTCTCCCGCCTTACCCGGCAGGCCATCCGGCAGTCCCTGAAGCCCGACGGCGCCCCCCCCGGGGTGCGCGAAGTGGAGTTCACCGACGGACGCTGGGCGCAGATCCATGAGCGACGCACGCCGTCGGGGGGCCTGGTCATGACCGCCGTCGACATTACGGCCCTGAAACTTCGGGAGGCCGAACGCAGCCGGGACGAAGAGGCCATGCGCGACGCCGTAAGCAGGCTTGAGGCCAGCAAGGCGCAGCTTTCCGACCTGGCCAGCAAGTACGAGACCGAGAAATTCCGCGCCATCGAGGCCAGCCGGGCCAAGAGCGAGTTTCTCGCCAATATGAGTCACGAACTGCGGACGCCCCTGAACGCCATCATCGGGTTCTCGGAGATCATGGGCCAGGAACTGTTCGGGCCCGTCGGGGCAACCCAGTACCGGGGCTATGTCACCGACATACTGAGCTCGGGCCAACACCTCCTGGCCCTGATCAATGACGTGCTCGACATGTCCAAGATCGAGGCGGGCAAGATGGCGCTCTATCGTGAGCCCGTGAGCGTCAGCCCACTCGTTGAAGAGGCCTTCCGCCTTGTGCGGAACCGGGCCGAGACCTCAGGTCTCATGCTGTTCGCCGATATCGATGATGACCTGCCTGAGGTCCTGGCCGACCCCCGGGCGCTTAAGCAGATCCTGCTCAACCTGATGTCGAACTCGATAAAGTTCACCCCCGCTGGCGGCCGCGTCTGCGTGCGGGCCGAGCAGGAAGGTGACGGCGTCCGCCTGTCGGTTGAGGATACCGGCATTGGAATCGACGCCGAAGACCTTCACCGCCTGGCCGTCCCCTTCGAGCAGGTCGAGACCCAGCAGTCCAAGACCACCCAGGGAACGGGGTTGGGACTGGCCCTCTCCAAGGCCTTCGTCGAATTGCATGGCTCGAACCTGACCATCGAGAGCGCCCCTGGCCAGGGTACCCGGGTCAGCTTCAGTCTTGCCTTTGCGGAGGTCCACCCCCGGGACGCGGCGGCGGCCCCTGAGGCCTGAGCGGACGACCGCCGCCTGGCATGGCGTCCTGCGCAAGGGCCGCGGCCACCTGGGCCCGGACTTCGGGCGACTGGCGGGCGGCCCAGGCCGTCACCGCCTCCTCGATCTGGCTGCGGGCTGCGAGTTCGCGAAGTCGGGCGGCCTCCAGCCTGCGGCTTGTCTCGTCGGCTGACGCCTCGCCCCGCGCCAGGGCATCCCAGGCCCCGACCCGTTCCCGGCGAGCGCCATGCAGGTCGGGACGTACCGCTTCGCTCTGCGCCGTCAGGAGGGCCCTGAATTCCTGGCGCTCGGGCTCCGGCAGGTCCCGGCTGGCCCGCATGAGCGGACTGGCGACTGGCGATCGCCCGCTGGCCCCCGGGGCCCGGGGCGGGGATGGATCCCTGAAGGGCGGAGGCGGAGGCGGCGGCGACGCGACCTCCCGGCCCTGCCGTGGCGGCCCGGGCCTGAGTTCATCCCTGCGAACCGCCGGGGCGGGCGGCGGAGGTGGCGAGGCCTCGGCCGGGAGGGTTTCCAGCCCTGAGAGTCCGGCCGGCGGAATCTGGGGCTCAAGGCCCTGAGGGTCTACAGACGCGGCCTCGACGTCTGGGACTGGGTCTGCGTGCAGCTGGCGCCAACCCCCGGCGATCAGGCCGACCAGGAAGAGGTTGAGGGCGGCAGAGACGAAGAGCGCCACCACAAGCGCCCGGCGGTTCAAGATCGGGCCTCCATAGCGGGCTCGGCGACAGGAGCCTCCCAGGGCGTCATAGCCTCGGCGAGGATGGAGTCGGGGTCCGAAGCGTAGACGGGCGCTGCGGCGGCGCGCACGACCGGGTCCACGAGACGCGGCGCGGCGACAATGCCCGCCAGGCAGGCTGCAGCGAGGGCGGCACCGCCGGTCAGGGTCAGCACCCAGGAGCGCCGACGGGATTGCCGGACCTGGACCGGGGCAGCGGACTGCACCCGCTTTGTTACGCCCTCCGTCGGACGCGGGGCCTCCCAGGCGAACAACAGGCGATCCAGCGAACGTGCATCGTCGAGAAGATGCCGGGCCTCAGCGGGATGGGCGGCGATCCAGGCCTCGGCACCCAGGCGATCCGCCTCGGGCCACCGGGCGGGGTCCCCGCCAAAAGACTCAGCCAGCTGGCGCACGCGCGCCTCTGCGGCGACCAGGGAATCTGGGCGCGGGGTCATGCGACGAGGTCCGACAAGGCCGCGCGCAGGGCTCGTCGCCCACGCGAGAGAAGGCTTTCCAGGGCTTCGACGCTGATCCCGAGGGCGGCGGCGGCCTGGATGTTGCCCATCTCCTGGTAATGGCAGAGGACGACCGCCTCGCGCTGGCGGGCGGGAAGGATCGCCATGGCTGCGGCCACGCGGTCGCCCACGTCCCTGGCCTCCAGCCCCCGGTCTGGCGCTGGACCGGGGTCGACCAGGGACTCCAGGTCCTGCGGCCCCCCCGGACGAACCCTGCGCAGCCGGTCCCGGCAGAGGTTGAGGGTCACCCTGTGGAGCCAGGTGTCGAAGCGGGCTTCCCCGAAGCGCCAGACCGGCGCCTGCCGCCAGGCCCGGATCAGGGATTCCTGGGCGACATCCTCGGCCTCGGCGGCGTCTCCCAGCACACGGGCCGCAAGGGCGGTGAGGCGAGGCAGCTTTCGGGCAGTCAGCGCCCGGACAGCCAGCGCATCCCCGGCTCCGACCCTGCGGACGAGGTCTGCATCCGGGTCGTCGACGCGTGAAGACGCCGCCGGCCCTTCGGAATGGATGCGCCCGAGGGCGTCAGTTACTGGTCGCGACACGTTGTCTCTGCCGCATGGCGGCCACCTCTGTCTTGTCCAGGGCCCCGTCGCGGTTGGAGTCTGAAGCGTCGAAACGGCGCTTGCTGGCGGTCTCCAGTTCCGACCGGGACATGGATCCGTCTCCGTTGACGTCTGTCGTGCGCCATATCTGGCTCATGGCCGCCTCAGCCTTGGCCCCGCCGAAGGTGCGAGCCATCCCGGCGACCTTGTCGAACTCGGCCCGGGAGACCTGACCGTTCCTGTCAGAATCCAGGGTCTGGAGAGTCTTGTCCACGTTGGCCGACAGGTACTCGGCGTAGAGCACCTTGCCGTCGCCGTTCTGGTCCAGCTTGGGCGGGCCCATCTGGGCGGTCGCCGGCGCGGCCCAGAGGACCGTCAGAAGGGCCGGGGCGGATAGCGCGGCTGCGCAGGCGGAAAGGGTCAGGCGCACTTGGGAATCTCCGGTCCTTGGCTGTTGAACGAATTGAACCCTGAATTCCGGCGTTTCAAGGGCAGACAAGCATTTCGAAGGCCTCCTGCGCGCGCCTGCGGGTCCGCCCCAGACGGGTGACGAGGCTGCGGAAGTCGCGGGTGCCACCGGCCCGGGCCAGCCTGCGCCTGAAGGCGTCGGGCTGATCCGCGGGGTCGCCGGCGTCCCCGAGGGCGAGGCGGAGCATCTGGGTCAGGTTCTGCTGCAGGGTCCAGGCCTCCAGGAGGGGACCGACCGAGCCGGCCAGTCCCGCCGCGGCCATGGCCTCAAGGGCGTCGGCGGTCCCGGCGCGAAGGGGGCCGCCTGCGTGGGCATGGGCAAGCTGAAGAAACTGGGCGGCAAATTCGATATCCACCAGCCCGCCAGGTGCGAGCTTCATATCCCAGAGGCCCGACGCCGGCTTCTCCTGGGCGATGAGGGCGCGCATCTCGCGCACCTCGCGGGCCAGGACGGCGGCGTCGCGGGGCTGGCGCAAGGTCGTCTCGATGGCGTCGGCCAGGTCCCTGGCGAAGGCGGGATCGCTGGACCAGACCACCCTGGCGCGGGTCAGGGCCATGAACTCCCAGGTCTCGGCCTCGGTCGCGTAATAGGCGCCGAAGGCGGTGAAGGCGACGGCGACGGGACCCTTGGAGCCAGAGGGCCGCAGGCGCATGTCGACCTCGTAAAGCTCGCCTTCCGAAGTCGGCAGGGACAGGGCGGCCACCAGCCGCTGGGTGAAGCGGGCGTAGAAGGTTTCCGCAGACCAGCCCTTGAGAGTGGAGACGGTATCTGGCGTCGCGGCCCTGTGGACGGTCATCAGGTCCAGGTCAGAGCCCGCGCTCATCTCGCGGGATCCGCACTTCCCGAGGGCGACCACCGCCACCTGCCCCTCGAATTCGCCCCCAAGGCGGACGGCCTCGGCCAGGGCAACGGGTGCCAGGGCCTCTATGCTGGCGTCCGCCAGGCCGGCAAAGCCATGGCCAGCGGCCTCGGCGCCCGCCGATCCACTCATCACCTGGACGCCGATGCGGAAGGCCTGCTCCCGGTGCTGGCGACGGACGGTATCCATGGCCGACTCGAAATCGGTCGCCCTGGCCACGGCGCTCTCCAGGGCCTTGCGATCCTCCTGTGGGTCGATGTCGCCAAAGAAGGCCGGATCGAGCAGGGCATCGAGGGCGGCGGGACGGCGCGCCAGGGTGTCCGCCAGGCGGGGGGCAAAGGCCATCACCTCGACGATCAGGGCGAAGATCGCCGGCTGGGCGAGGAAGAGAGACTGGAGCTGGACCCCGCTGGACAGGCGCGAGAAGAAGGCCCCGAAGCGGGTGAAGGCCGCGTCCGGGGCCCCGGTGGCCTGGGTGGCCTCGAGCAGACGGGGGGCCAGGCGGGTGAAGAGTTCGCGCCCGCGCTCGGAGCGGGTGGCGGCGATGTGTCCGTGGTGCCAGGCGCGGATCGTCCCGGATACCTGGGCGGGACTGGAGAAGCCCATCCGAGCCAGGGTGCGCAGGGTTTCGGGATCGTCGTCGACGCCCGTGAAGATCAGGCTGCCGAAACGGGACGACAGGGGCTCCTCGCCCAGGAAGAGTTCGCCATAGCGCCCGTTGACGACCTTCAGTATCCGCTCGACGTGGGCATCGAAGCTGCGCAGCCGGTCGAAGCCGGACAGGGCCGCGACCCGCCGGCGTTCGGAGTCGGACTCCGGCAGGCGGTGAGTCTGCTCGTCGGCGAGCATCTGCACCCTGTGCTCCAGGTCGCGGAGGCGGCGGTAGGCGTCGCCAAGCTCGTCACGAGCCGCGTCCGAGACGTGCCCGGCTGTGGCCAGGGCAGCGAGGGCGTCAAGGGTGCGAAGGCTTCGTAGCCCCGGGTGACGACCCCCGAGGATCAGCTGCTGTGTCTGGACGTAGAACTCGATCTCGCGGATGCCGCCCCGGCCCAACTTGAGGTCCGCGCCCCGGGCCGAAAGACGATCATCGACCTTGTGGATGTGGATCTGGCGCTTGATGGAATGGATGTCGGCTATGGCCGCGAAGTCCAGGTTCCGACGCCAGATGAAGGGCTGTAGCTCCGCCAGGAAGGCGTCGGCTCGGGCGATGTCGCCGGCGCAGGGGCGGGCCTTGATGAAGGCCGCCCGCTCCCAGTTCTGGCCAACGCTCTCGTAGTAATCGAAGGCGGCGACAGTCGAGACCGCTGGCGGCGTTGAGCCCGGGTCTGGCCTCAGCCTCAGGTCCATGCGGAAGACATAGCCGTCAGCGGTGCGCTCCTGCATCAACTCCGTCAGCTTGTGGGTGAGGCGGACCGCAAAGGCCTGGGGTTCGATCCCCGGTGAGAGCCGCAGGGCGTCGGGATCGAAGAAGATCGAGATGTCGATATCGCTCGAATAGTTGAGCTCGAAAGCGCCGTGCTTGCCCATGGCGATGCAGAAAAATCCCGGAACCGGTCCGCAACTGTCGTCGGGTGGCGGGACGAGGCGACCAGCGGCGACCTCGGCACCCGCGGCGCTGGACAGGGCCGTCGCGAGGGCGGAGTCGGCAAATCGGGCCAGGGCGCCGGTGACCTGGTCCAGATCCCAGGCGCCGCCAAGGTCGGCGATGGCCGTCAGGAGATGAAGCTCTGCCTTGAGCCGCCGGAGACCCGGGCCAGCGACCTCTGGAGAGGCGGTCGCCAAGAGGCCGGTGGCGTCCAGGATCCGGCCGAGACTGGCCTCGGGGTCAGACTCGAGGAGCCGGGCCATGCGGGCCGGATCCCGGCGGGCAAGCCCCGCGAGATAGCCCGACGCACCGAAGACCGGCGCAAGGGCCGCGCGTTCGGCAGGGGAGAGGTCGCGCACTGCGGCAATAGCATCGAGGAGGCGTTCGGCGGGCCGGGCGTCCAGCACCGGGCCACAGGGGGATAGCTGCTGGCCCAGGGGGGTCATGGCGCCGAGGGCAGGACGACGGCGGCGCGGAGCCCTGGTCCCGAACCGTCAAAGAGGCCTGGCCCATCCCCCAGCTCGAACCGGCCGCCGTGGGCCTCGGCGACCGCGGCGACCAGGGACAGGCCAAGGCCAACGCCGGGCAGGTTGCGGCTGTTTTCCAGGCGCACGAAGCGCTGGACGACCCGGTCCCTGTCGGCCGTCGGCACTCCGGGGCCTGTGTCCGTCACCGAGATCTCGACTTCGCCGGAGGCCATTCGTCGAAGCAGAACCCTTATCGCTCCGCCGGCCGGGGTGTACTTCACGGCATTGTCCACGAGGTTGGCGAGGGCCTGGGCCAAAAAGGCGGGATTGCCCCTCACGGCCAGGCCTGCGGAGACGTCTGAGGCGATCTCGAGCCCCTTATCCTCGCAGAGCGGGCCGTACAGTTCCGTCATGTCGCGAACCATGGCCGCAGGATCGAAGCGCACCGCATTGGGCGCCTCGCCGGCCGCCTGTAGGCGGGAGATGGAGAGTACGGCGGAAAAGGTCCTCAGGACGCCGTCGGTGTCGTCCAGGGCCTGGCCCAGGGCCAGACGAGCGTCACCCCGTCCGGCCTCGGCATCGAGCAGGGCGGTCTCCAGCCTGGCCTTCAGGCGGGTCAGGGGCGAGCGTAGGTCGTGGGCGATGGCGTCGCCGGCGTGCCGGTGGGCGGACATGGAGCGGTCGAGCCGGTCGAGCATGTCGTTCAGCCCCTCGGCCAGCTGGTCGAGCTCGTCCCCGGCCCCCCGCACAGGGGCGCGAGCCGCAAGGTTCCCGGTCCTCGCGGCCGCCACGACATCTGTGAGCCCGGTCATGGCGCGGGTGAAGTTGCGGCTGGCCTGGAGTCCAACGGCTATGCCCAGAACCACCAACAGGGCGCCGGTGCCCCAGAGGCCCCGGACGATGGTCACGATGAAATCCCGGTCGTCGCTGGCGTCGGCGCCGACGAAGAGGGTCTCACCGCCGGAGAGGCGCAGTTGCAGGCCCCGGGCGGGGATCGAATGCGGGCGCCCTGCCGCACCCGGTCCAGCCAGGGAAAAGCGGGTCCAGGTCGGGGCGCCGGTGAAGTTTTCGACGGGACTCTGGGCGAGGGAACCGGTGATCCTGGCGCCATCCGGGGCCAGGAAGAGATAGACGAAGCGCCGCTCGCCGGCCATCCGGGTCACCAGGACGGGGTTGAGGGCGGCGGGGCCCGAACGGTTGTAGACTGCGACCAGGCTGTCCGCCTCCCGGCGGATTTCCGCGTCCGTCCGCCTCCGGGCCTCGCCGGCGGCGGCCATATAGACATAGGCCATGAGGACGGCCCCGGCGAAGGCAAAGAGGGCCAAAGTCAGGAGGGTCAGTCTGAAGGGCGCCGCCCTGAAGAGCCGCAGGAAACTCCCGGAGGGTGGCGCCAGGGCCTCAGGCATCCAGCCGGTACCCTGCCCCACGTATAGTCTCGAGCATGGGGTGCTCGAATCCCTTATCGATCTTGGAGCGCAGCCGCGAGATGTGGACGTCGATGACGTTGGTCTGGGGATCGAAGTGGTACTCCCAGACCTTCTCGAGCAGCATGGTTCGGGTCACGGCCTGTCCGGCGTGCCGCATCAGGAACTCCAGCAGCTGGAACTCCCGGGGTTGCAGGTCGATCTCGCGGCCCGCCCTTTGGACCTTGCGCCCGATGAGGTCCATCTCCAGGTCTCCGACCCTGAGAAAGGTGAGAACCGATCCGGTCTCCCGCCGCCGCGCCAGGGCCTCGACCCGGGCGATGAGCTCAGCGAAGGCATAGGGCTTGACCAGGTAGTCGTCCGCTCCGGCCCGCAGTCCGGTAACCCGGTCCTCGATCTCGCCCAGGGCCGAGAGGAAGAGGACGGGCGTCTCATCCCCGTCCCGGCGGAGGGTCTCGACCAGGCCGACCCCATCCAGGCAGGGCATCATGCGATCGACGATCATGACGTCGAAGCCGCCCCTGCGGGCGGCCTCGAGCCCGACCAGGCCGTCTGGACACAGGGTGCAGGTATGGCCGGCGTCCAGGAGACCCCGGGCCATGACCTCGGCGGCGGGCTGGTCGTCCTCGACGATCAGGATCTTCATGCCCACGGTCCTGATCAGTCGGCGATCTTGACCGGCAGGAAGATGGTCCTGCCTCCGCGCCAGATGGCGACGAGGACGCTGGGCCGACCCGCCTTCCGGGCCTGGTCGACCACCGCGGCCAGGTCCGAAGGCATGGCCAGGGTCCGGTCGCCCGCGCGCATGATCACGTCATTGGCCTGCAGTCCCTTGGAGGCAGCGTCGGAATTGCGTTCCACACCCCCGATGATGAGGCCGCGGACATCGGCCGGAAGGCCCGCGCGGCGGCGACCGGCGTCGTCGAGGGGCGAGACCATCATACCGAGGATAGCCTGGCCCGCGGCGGGCGCGGGACGAGCGGGCCCAGGCCCGGTCCCGCCGGAACCTGCGGGACCCGCCGCAAGCTGGGACTCCGAGGGACGAACGCCCGAGCGGATGTCGAAGGTTCGCGGCTTGCCACCTCGGATCACCTGCAGCCGCAGGAGATCCCCGGGCGCCGCCGAGGCGACCTGCCGCGTCAGCTCTGCAGAGCTCTTCACGCGCACCCCGTTGACCGACAGGACGATATCGCCGGCAACAAGGCCCGCCTTGTCCGCCGGAGCCCCAGGCGTGAGCTCGGCGACGATGGCGCCCTTCTGGCCGGCTATGCCCTGGGCGGCGGCCATGTCCTCGTCGAAGTTCTGGATGGTGGCGCCGATATAGCCGCGCACCACCTTGCCGTTGGAGATCAGCTGGCGGGAAACCCTGCCGGCCACGTCGGCGGGTACGGCGAAGCCGATACCGACGGAACCGCCGGTGGGTGAGAAGATGGCGCTGTTGACCCCGATCACGCGTCCATAGACGTCAAAGGTCGGTCCGCCGGAATTGCCCCGGTTGATGGGTGCATCGATCTGGATGTAGTCGACGAAGGTCTCGCCGATGTCCCGTCCGTAGGCCGAGACGATGCCAGCGGTGGCGGTCCCGCCCAGGTTGTAGGGGTTACCCACGGTCAGCACCCAGTCGCCCACCCGGGGCCGGGCGGAATTCTCGAAGTTGACGAAGGTGTAGCCCGTACCCTTGACCTTTAGGACGGCGATGTCGGTGCCCTCGTCGCGTCCGACGACTGTCGCCTCGAGCTCGGTCTCGTCCTTCAGGACCACCTTGATGCTCTCTGCGTCCTCGATGACGTGATTGTTGGTCACCACATAACCGTCGGCCGAGATGAAGAAGCCCGACCCGGCCGACTGCCGGCGCGGACCGTTGCCGCCCTCATTGTCGTCATCGCCACCCTGCCCGGGCGGCATCACGAAGGGCAGACCCGGGATCTGTCTCTGTACGGCCCGGCTCGTCACGTTGATCGACACCACCGCGGGGGACACCTTCTCGAAGATGTCGGCGAAGGACATGGGCGCGCCCGGAGGCGGGGCGAAGTTGGCACTGGCCGCTGCCACCGGCGTTGCGGTCGGATCACTTCCCGTACGCTCGGCAGCGTTGAGCCCGGCGCCCGCGGTCATGGCGATGCCAGCGACAAAGGCTCCCGCGAGGGCCCCGAAGAGGTAACGGCTCTTGTTCGAGCTCATGGTGCGCACTTCTTTCCCTTCGGCCCGCCGCGATCCTTCGCAGCCGAGCATAAACCTACATGCCAAATAGCGGGGGTCCGCTCAAATGAGGATTACGTCATGCATTGGGATCGTCCCGAGACGATTTCAGGGCAGGATCATGGCCATCCGCACCCGCCAACAGCTCGGACAGGCGCCTTGCCTCAGCTTCTGTGAGGGCGGCGTCGGCCGGGGCAGGCTGGCGGAGGCGCGCCATGAGGGCCAGGACGCCGGCCATCACCACCGCCAGGGGCGCCAGCCAAAGCGCAAGGTTCGCCCAGGAGAAGGATGGCCGCAGGAGGACGAATTCGCCGTAGCGGTCGACCAGCCAGCCCCGGACCTGGGCGTCGTCCTGGCCAGAGGCGATGCGCTCTCGCACGAGGCGGCGCAGGTCGACCGCGAGGCCGGCTTCGGAATCCGCGATGGACTCGTTCTGGCAGACCATGCAGCGCACCTCCTGGAAGAGGGCTCGGGCGCGGGCCTCCTGGGTAGGGTCCGGAAGGCGCTCCGCGGGATCCGAGGCTGCCGCCAGGCACAGGGCGGCCGCCAGGGCGACGGCCAAGGGCGCCCCAAGCCGCCTCAAGGCCGGATCTCGCGCCGGCGACCCGCCGCCAGCCGGAGCCTGCGGTCTGTCAGTGAGACCAGTCCGCCAAGGGCCATGATCGCCGGGCCGATGAAGATGAGCAGGGCCAAGGGGTTCCAGAAGCCCCGGACCAGCCAGACCCCACGCCCCTCCGGCCCCGGTCTGCGTTCACCCAGAACCACGTAGAGATGGCTGAGGTTCACCGTGCAGATGGCCACCTCCGAGGTGGTCTGGCCCCCGGCCGAGTAGAACCGGCGGGAAGGGGTCAGGGCGCAGACCTCCCGCCCATCCCGCAGGGCCGAGATGCGCGCCGTTTCGGCCTCGTAGTTCGGTCCATCGACAGGGCGGACATCCTTCAGGACCAGCTCCCAGGCGCCGACGCGCAGGGACTGGCCCGGCGCCAGGGTCTGTGCGGCCTCGAGTTTCCAGGCGGTCTCGAAGCAGGCACCGAGGACAAAAACGCCCAGACCCAGGTGGGCGAGGGTCGTCCCCCAGGCACCCCGTGGCAGGCCCCGGAAGCGGCGCAGGCTCTCCGCAAGGGGGCCCCGGAAGAGTCGGATGCGCTGGGCGGCCTCGGCCAGGGCCCCCACAATAAGCCAGGCCGCCAGGCCGAGGCCAAGGCTGGCAAAGGCCTTGCGGGGCGTCAGGAACCAAAGGGCGGCCAGGCCGACAAGCACGCCCAGGACAAGGGCGGGAATGAGCGCCCGGAAGGCTGGCGACAGGTCGCCTCGCTTCCAGGCCAGCAGGGGGCCGAAGGGGACCAGAAGGCACAGTATGGCCATCAGGGGCGTAAAGGTCAGGTTGAAGTAGGGAACGCCGACCGAGATCGCCTCACCGCTGACCGCTTCCCGGATCAGGGGGAAGAGCGTGCCCAGCAGGACCGTGAGGGTCGCCGCCGACAGGAGGATGTTGTTCGCCACCAGGGCGCTCTCACGGCTGACCGGCGCGAAGACGCCGCCGGCGGCGAGGCCCGGCGCCCGAAAGGCGAAGAGGGTGAAGGCAGACCCGGCGGTCGCCAGAAGGATACCGAGGAGCAGTACGCCCCGGGTCGGGTCCACGGCGAAGGCGTGGACGGAGGTCAGCACGCCCGAGCGCACCAGGAAGGCACCCAACATGGAGAAGCTGAAGGCGGTGATGGCGAGGAATACCGTCCAGCCGGGAAGCGCGCCCCGCTTCTCCGTCACGACCGCCGAGTGCAGGAGGGCGGTGGCGACCAGCCAGGGCATGAAGCTGGCGTTCTCGACGGGATCCCAGAACCACCAACCGCCCCAGCCCAGCTCGTAGTAGGCCCAGAAGGCCCCCAGGGTGATGCCAACGGTCAGGAAGCTCCAGGCCGCCAGAGTCCAGGGGCGCACCCAGCGGGCCCAGGCCGCGTCGATTCGACCCTCAACCAGGGCCGCGACCGCCAGGGAGAAGACCACCGACATGCCGACATAGCCCGCGTAGAGGAAGGGCGGATGGATGGCCAGGGCCGGATCCTGGAGCAGGGGATTAAGGGAACGACCCTCCACAGGCGGATCGGCGAGGCGAACGAAGGGGTTGGAAGCCAGCACGGTATAGGCCAGGAAGACCGACCCGATCAGGCCCTGCACCGCCACCGCCACGGCCTTGAGATCGCGAGGCAGATCCCGCCCCCGGCCGGCGAGCAAGGCGCCAAATCCCGTGAGGGCCAGGTTCCAGAGCAGCATGGACCCCTCGTGGCTGCCCCAGGTGGCGGAGACCCGGTACAGAAGCGGCTTTTCCGAGTGCGAGTTGGCCGCGACATTGGCCACCGAGAAGTCGGACGTGACGAAGGCGTGAGCCAGGGCCGCAAAGGCCAGGGCCAGGGCGCCGAAGGCGGCCAGGGCCGCACCCTCCCCCGCCCCCGCCAAGAGGCCTGAGCGCCGGTACCTACCCAGGACGGACAGCAGCACCTGGGCCAGGGACAGGACCAGGGCGAGGATCAGGGCGAAGGCGCCGAACTCGGTGATCATGGCGCGTACCGACCCGGCGCACCGTCGCCGCGCCATTCACCCTGGGCTTTCAGGGACTCGCTGACCTGCTTGGGCATGTAGTTTTCATCGTGCTTGGCCAAGACCTGGCGGGCCTCGAAGACGCCATCCCGGCGGAAGGTTCCGGTGGCCACGATCCCCTGTCCCTCCCGGAAGAGGTCCGGCAGGTCGCCCTGGTAATGGACCCGGTCGGTAGCCTGATTGTCCCTGACGGTGAACTCGACGCGTCCGTCGGCGTGCTTGACCACGCTGCCGTCGACGACCAGGCCGCCCAGCTGCACGGACCGTCCCGGCGGCGGCTTGGCGGCATCGGCCTGGGCGGGCGTGTAGAAATAGGAGATCGACCCGCGGAGCCCCCAGAGGGTGAGGCCCACCGCCAGGACCAGGACGGGCGCCACCGCCGCGAGGATGGTCAGCCGCCGTCTTGCCCGGGGAGATTTGGGAAGGAGACCGCTCATTTCATCGGCTCCGTGCGGCCCGCCGCTTCCAGGCGCCCCAGGATGTCGGCCCTGCCGGAATAGCGCTGACGGGCCTGGTCGAGGGCGGCGTCGCGCTTTGCGGCGTCCCCCAGGACGGCATAGGAGCGAACCAGGCGGATCCAGCCCTCCGGGTCATCCGGATTGGCCTGGAGGCGCTCGGCGAGCCCGGACACCATGCGCCCGATCATCTCCGAGGCCGGACCGTCGACCGTAGGCCCGGCGGGCGCCTGGGCCTCGCGGATCGCAGTTTCGATGTCGGCCCGGCGGGGGTCCCCGGCCGGAAGGTCAGAAGCGATCGCCTGGAGGTCCCGGACCCCGCCCATACGGTCGCCCGACGCCGCCCTTGCCCTGGCGAGATGGAAACGGGAAACGAGAGAGCCCGGCGCGAGGCGAAGGGCCGTGACAAGGGCCTCCCGGGCGTCGGGGGCCACCTCACCGCCCGCGCCGCTGATCAGGCTAAGACCCAGCATTTCCCAGAGGTCGGCCCGTTCCGGCGCGAGCGCGACCGCCCGGCGCAGGGCCTTGGCTGCGGCAGCTGGATTGCCGGACTGGGCTTCGGCGAGGGCGAGGTATCGATAGCCCTCGGCCTCTGGGCGCACCCTGAGGGCCTGGCGAAGGACGGCGGCCAACTGGGGGGCGTCGAGATCGGTGATCTGGCTGGACCGCCAGGCTTCGACCCGCCGCTGCAGGGGCTGGTCTGGCAACCCGGGTTGGCCCACGACAAGGTAGCCGGCGAGGGCCAGGACACCGACGGCGGCCGCCGCTGCGAGGACGACGGGTCTCTGTGCCGCAGACGCCGTCCAGCCGACCTGAGGGCCATCTGCAGCCGCCAAAAGGCGCCGTCCGGCCTCGACGCGAGTGGCATCCCGTTCTCCAGCCTCCATGAGGCCCCGTTCGGCAAGATCGTCGATTTCGGTCAGCTGACGGCGATAGACGTCGAGAGTCGGATCCGCGACGCCGGATTCCGCAGCGGACCGGGCTGCCCTGAGGAAGATGACTGCCGCAGCGGCGAACGAGAGCAGCCCCGCTGCCGTCCAGAAAACGACCATGGGCGCCGTTTAGCCGGTTTGGCGCGCAAGGGCGAGGGGTGCCGTGGCGTCAGGCCAGCGTGCGCGGCAGGTCCACCTGGGCCCGCAGGCCGCCGAGGGGAGACTCGGAGAGTTGCAGGTCGCCGCCGTAGGCCCGGGCGAGGTCCCTGACGATGCTGAGGCCCAGACCTGAGCCGGGGGCCGACTCGTCCAGGCGCGCGCCCCGGGCCATGGCGGCCTCGCGCTCCGCTGGTGCCAGACCCGGCCCGTCATCGTCGATGGTCAGGAAGAGCCTGTCGGGGCCCACAGCCTTTGCGACCACCCGAACCCGGCTTCGGCCCCACTTGCAGGCGTTCTCGAGGAGGTTCCCCGCCATCTCGAGCAAGTCCTGGCGCTCGCCCAGGAAAACGAGCTCCTCAGGGGCGTCCCAGTCGATCCTGGGGCCCTTCCCCGCGTACAGCCGGCCAAGTGTGCGTGCGATTTCATCGAGTACGGCCGCCACCCCGGTGGACTGGCCCGCCCCGGCATGCCGGGCGGCGGCGCGGGCCCGGCGGAGGTGGTGATCCACCTGCCTCACCATGACCCCGGCCTGCTGCGACACCATGTCGGCCAGGGTGCCCGTCTCCCGGGAGGCAGCGGTGGTCAGCACCGCGAGGGGCGTCTTGAGGGCGTGGGCGAGGTTGCCGACATGGGCGCGCTGGCGCTCCAGGGTGTCGCGGTTATGGCGCATCAGGGCGTTGAGTTGGTCCGCCAGGGGGCGCAGCTCGCGGGGATAGGTCCTGAGGAGACTTTCCGCCCGCCCCGACCGGAGGTCCGCGACCTCGTCACTGAGGGCGAAGAGCGGCCTGAGCCCCAGCCTGACCTGGACCACCACCGCCGCAACCAGGCCCGCCGCCAAAAGGACGAAGACCACCGAGGTCGCGGCGAAAAATCCCCTCACGTCCGCATCGACGGGACGCCGGTCCTCGGCCGCCAGGACGATGACCGGCGCCGGATCTCCGGGCAGGACCAGCCGCGTGGCGCGGACCCGGAGTTTCTGGCCCGAGGGCCCGGGAACCTCGTAGCTGACCGTACCGGCGGGCTGGGCCTCCAGCCGCTGCGCCAGACCGGCCGGTGTCGACAGCTCGAGATCCCAGAGGGACCGGGACCGGGCGAGCACGGTGCCGACGCCGCCGGTCCGGGGCCTCAGCACCTGCCAGTAGCGACCTGAATAGACCCTCAGGGTCCGCAGGTCGCCGAGGTCGCGGACGGTGAGCGCTTCGCCGGCGGCCGGCTGGGCGGCGGCGGCAAGGCTGTCCGTCAAGTCCGCAAGGCCCTGGTCGAAGCGACGAAGAGCGGCCTGTTCGAAAAGCAGGCCGAGCAAAAGTGTCGCGGCCGCCAGGACAGCCGTCAGCCCAACGGCGGCCAGCAGGACCAGCCTTCGGACCAGGGAAGTACCGGAGGATGCGGTCACGCCGACTCAGGTCCCAGGGGGGCGCCCAGCCTGTAGCCGAGGCCCCTCTGGGTAAGGATCCGGTCGGCCCCGATTTTCCGTCGCAGCCGGGCGATGATCACCTCCATGGTGTTGGAGTCCCGGTCGAAATCCTGGTCGTAGAGATGCTCGGTCAGCTCGGTCCGGCTGATCACCCGCCCCGCGTGCATCATGAGGTAGTGCAGAAGCCGATACTCCAGCGAGGTCAGGCGCACCGGCTCGCCCGCCAGGGTCACGGAGGCCGCGCCGGGATCGAGGACCAGGTCGCCGCTGGATAGGCTGGCCGTCGCCCGACCTGCCGCCCGCCGCAGGAGAGCCCGAAGTCGGGCCAGCAGTTCGGCGGTGTTGAAGGGCTTGGTCAGGTAGTCATCACCGCCGGCGTCGAAGCCCTCGACCTTCTCGGCCCACCCGTCCCGGGCGGTGAGGATGAGGACCGGGGTTGAAACCCCCGCCGACCGCCAGCGCCGCAGAACAGAAACGCCGTCGACCACCGGCAGGCCCAGGTCCAGCACCACGATGTCGTAGGGTTCGGTTTCCCCCAGGAACCCCGCCTCTCCGCCATCGGCGGCCAGGTCGACGGCATACCCCGCCTCCACCAGGGCGAGCTTCAGGCTAAGGGCCAGGTCGGGGTCGTCCTCGGCAAGCAGGAGGCGCACGGGATCAGCCTCCCCTCTGTTCAAGAATTCGGCCCGTTCGGGCGTCCGCCACGAAGACAACCACCCGGTTGTCTGAGGTGCGCCAGGTGATCAGGTAGACGGGTCGGCCGTCGACGGTCTCGCCGAAGCGGGTGTCCAGCTGTTCGCCCGGGGTTCGGGCGGCGATGGTGGCCAGGACCTGGGACAGGGGTGCCAGGCTTCCCTCACGCACCGCATCCCGGGCCCGGTCCTGGTCGGGCCGTCGCGTCTGGGCCGTCGAAGGTCCGGATGCCCCCGTCAGCAAGGCCACCGCCAGTAACACCGTCGCCAGCAACGCCGCCACCCGGGCGGAAACGATCGGAAGGGTCCGGCTCATGGGGCGACCCTGTGACAGATCGCATGAACGTCGGCTGAACCGCCGCCCTCAACGGCGCCGGGGCGCATAGGGCCGGTCCTCTCGCCAGCGCGTGGCGAAGGCCTCGAGCTGGGGATCGGTGGCCTCGGGCAGCATGAGCTGAATGCGGGCGATAAGGTCGCCGCGACCGCCCCGACCGTCCGCGAGCCCCTTGCCCTTGAGCCGAAGGGACTGGCCCGAATTCGCGCCCTTGGGCACTGATAGGCTGACGGGCCCGTCTGGCGTTGGAGCCTGGACCCGTCCGCCGAGCACGGCATCCGGGATGGAGACCGGCAGGTCCATCACGAGCTGCTCACCTTCCTTGCGGTAGACAGGATGAGGCCGGATCACGAGTTCGATCAGGGCGTCGCCCTTGCCGCCACGCCCCGCCTCGCCGTGCCCTTTCAGACGAAGGGTCTGGCCATCGCCGGCACCGGCGGGGATGGTGACGTCGAGGGTGCGCCCGTTTTGGAAGGAGATGCGCTTCTTGCCGCCAAGTATGGCCTCCTCGAGGTCGACCTCTAGGCGGGCGCGGACGTCAGATCCGCGAGCCGAGAACCCGGGGCCAGGGCCTGCCTCGCCGCGGGTGCCTGCACGGCCGCCCCGCCGTCCAAACATCTCCCCCAGGATATCGTTGAATTCGGCGGACTCAAATCCGCCGCCGCCGAAGCCCGGCCCCTGGCCGCCGCCCTGGCCGCCTGGGAAGCCCCGGAAGACCTCGCGGCCATCGGCATCGATCTCGCCGGCGTCGAACTTGCGGCGCTTGTCCACGTCTCCGAGAAGGTCGAAGGCCGCGCTGACCTGCTTGAACCGCTCTTCGGAGGCCTTGTCGCCAGGGTTGGCGTCCGGGTGATGCGTCTTGGCCAGTTTCCGGAAGGCCTTGCGGATGTCATCGGCCCCGGTGCTGCGCGGAACGCCGAGCACCGCGTAGGGATCTCGCGCCACGGGGGTCACCTCAGCTGGGAAAACAAACCGGCTTCTGAGTTAGGGTCCGACGTCAGGTCCGCAAGGGCAAGTGTTGCAAAAATACGACGCTTAGGAAGTTCTACCGCCTCAGGTGTCCAGGCCGCGTTCGGCCAGGAGGTCGGGCGCGGCGTGGTCGACCATGTCGTCCTCGTGCTCGAGTTCGGACTCCGAGATCGTCTGTCCCCGCACCGACACGCCCGCACGGTGCACGCTTTCCGGATCGCCGCTGATCAAAGGATGCCAGTCGGCGAGCCCCCGCCCCTCATGGAGGCGACGATAGGCGCAGGACTTCGGCATCCAACCGAGCTTGGGGATGAGGGCCGGGGTCAGGGAGATGCAGTCAGGCACCTCGCGCTTGCGGCCGGGATAGTTCGAGCAGCTGCAGGTGGCGGCATCGAGCAGGCGGCAATGCACCCGGGTCGGGATCACCTCGCCGCTGTCCACGTCCTCGAAGCGGATCAGGCAGCACAGCCCACAGCCGTCGCAGAGGCTTTCCCACTGTTCGCGGTTCATGCGCTCGAGGGGGATGGTCTCCCAGAAGGGACGCGTCATGGGATCTGTCTAGCCGGGAGGCGAGGGCGACGCTACCCCGCGGTCCAGCGGGGCTTGGACGATAGGGCAACGGGGGTTAAGGGGGCGCGATGAAGCCACCGGTCCTCGCTCTCAGGCAGGTCCGTCTCGCAGACGGGCCGCGCATGCTGTTCGACGGGGTCGACCTCGCCCTCGACCCCCGCTGCCGCGCCTGCATGGTCGGCCGGAACGGGGCGGGCAAGACCACCCTGCTCAGAATCCTGGCCGGCGAGGTGGAGGTCGATGACGGCGAGAAGACCCAGGTTCCCGGCCTGCGCATCGCCTGGGTCCCCCAGGAGCCGGTGATCACTGGCCCGACCGTCCTCGACCACCTGATCGCCGCCGGTGCCGCGCCGCATGAAGCCGAGGCCGCCCTGCAGACCTTCGGCCTGTCTCCCTCCAAGCCTTCCGAAGGCCTGTCTGGCGGCGAGGTCCGGCGGGCGGCCCTGGCCGCGGCCTTCGCCCGGGACGCCGACGTCCTGCTGCTGGACGAGCCGACCAACCACCTCGACATTCCCGCCATCGCCACCCTCGAGGGGGAGATTGCTTCCAGCCGGGCGGCGATCCTGCTGGTCAGCCACGACCGGGCCTTCCTGGAGCGTGTCTCCGACCGGTGCTTCTGGCTGGAGGGCCGCCGGGTCCGGAAACTGGATCGGGGCTTCGCCCACTTTGAGGCCTGGGCCGAGGGCATTTCGGCGACTGAGGCGGAGGACGCCCGGCGCCTGCAGAAGCGCCTGGAGCAGGAAGAACACTGGATGCAGCGGGGCGTCACTGCCCGGCGCGCCCGGAATGAGGGCCGCCGGCGGGCCCTGTTGGACCTGCGGGCCGAGCGGGCCGAACTCTTGCACCAGTCCCGGGGTTCGATGGGCCTGGAGGCGGCAACCTCGGAGGGCTCTGGCAAGCGGGTGATCGAGGTACGCCAGATTTCCAAGGCCTGGGCCGGGCGGACCGTGATCCGCGACTTCTCGACCCGGATCCAGAAGGGCGACCGGGTCGCCGTGGTCGGGCCCAACGGGGCGGGGAAGACCACCCTGGTGCGGATGCTGGTCGGTCAGCTGGAGCCAGACTCCGGGAGCGTGAAGCTGGGGACGGGGCTGGAGATCGGCTATCTCGACCAGACCCGGGCGGACCTGAAGCCCGAGATGACCCTGCGAGAGGTCCTGGCGCCCCTCGGGGGCGACCAGATCCTGGTGGGGGACAAGCCCTGGCACGTGGCCGCCTACGCCAAGTCCTTCCTCTTCACGGACGCCCAGCTGCGCCAGCCGGTGCGCAGCCTGTCCGGGGGCGAGCGCAACCGACTGCTGCTGGCCCGGGTCCTGGCCGCGCCCACCAACCTGCTGGTCCTGGACGAGCCGACCAATGACCTGGACATGGACACCCTGGACCTTCTGGAGGAGGCCCTCGGCGACTATGCAGGCACCCTGCTGCTGGTCAGCCACGACCGGGACTTCATCGACCGCCTAGCGAGTTCTACCATCGCCTTGAACGGGCGCGGCGACATCGTCGAAACCCCGGGGGGCTGGCGGGACTTCGAAGCGCAGAACCCTAGTTTCCTGGTACCTGTGTCCTCGCGCGCTCCGGCACCCGCGCGCAGGACATCGGAGCGCCCTGCGGCGACCCCTCCCGCCCGGCCGGCCAAGCTTTCCTACCGTGACCAGAGGCGACTGGAGGCCGCCGAGGCGCTGGTCGCCAGCCTGCCCGCGGAAATCGCGGCCCTGGAGTTGCGTCTCTCGGATTCCGGCCTCTACGGCCGTGACCCCGGGAGCTTCACCCGCCTCACCGCAGAGCTGGCCGGCACCCGGGATCGCCTGGACGCCGCAGAGACCGAATGGCTGGAGATCGAAGAGCTCAAGGCCAGCCTGGCCGGAGGCGATCCCGGGGCCTGAGCCACAGCAGTGGATATCCCCTCGCCCCTGATTTTCCTCATGTATCCCGAAAACTTCACCGGGGATTCACACCTTGTCCACCGACCCTCCACGGAAACGCCCACGGTGCTGGGCCCCAGGGGCCTTGCTCCACTGGCTGCAGGGTGGGAGCGTGGTTTTGTCGAAAGGCGATGCGTGGTCACGGAAGGGGTAACCTGGATGGGATCGGGCGGAAGGGCCGGACCAAAGCGGTGATCGGGGGCAACCCCGGGAATCACTCAGGATCGCGGTCCCAGGCGCGGCGGGAAGGACGGGGCGACCCGTCGGACTGCAGCCGACCTGCCTCGGGACTCAGGTCTCCCAACGGATCTGAAAGTGGGCGGCGGACCGGGCAACCGGTGCGTCGCCCTCTTGCTATTTGGGCCTGTACCCAAGGGGTCGCGTTCGCGGTTGCCTTCCCCTGAAAGGCGCCTAGTTTGCCCCGGAGGACCCAGACCCCCGGAGGCCGCGCCGTGAAGCTGTTCAGGACATTCACCATCCTCGCCGTCGCCGCGCTCGCCTGGGCCTGCTCGCCCCGGCAGGACGCAGGCAAGCCCGGTGCGGACGCCAGCGTGATCCGGTTTGCCACCGACTGGCGCGCCCAGGCTGAACAGGGCGGCTTCTACCAGGCGCTGGCGACCGGCGAGTACGAGAAGCGGGGCCTGAAGGTCCAGATCATCCAGGGCGGACCCGGCGTGAATGTCCCGCAACTGCTCGCCGCCGGCGCCGTCGAGGCCGGCATGGGCTCCAACAGCTTCATCGCCCTCAACCTGGCCGGTGAGGGCGTACCGGTCCGCGCCGTCGCGGCCATGATGCAGAAGGACCCCCAGGTCCTGATCGCCCACCCCGACCAGGGGATCGAGCGGATCGAGGATCTCAAGGGCCATCCCATTCTGCTGTCCGACGCCTCGGTCACGGCTTTCTGGGTCTGGCTGAAGTCGAAATACGGGTTCGAGGACACCCAGATCCGGAAGTACACCTTCAACGCCGCCCCCTTCCTCGCCGACAAGTCGGTGGCCCAGCAAGGCTACCTGACCAGCGAGCCCTTCACGATCGAGAAGACCGTCGGACTGAAGCCCCGGGTCTTCCTGCTGGCCGACAATGGATATCCGTCCTACGCGGCCATGATCTTCGTTCCCCAGTCGCTGATCGACAAGGACCCGGCCCGGGTCCGTGCCTTCGTTGAGGCGAGCGCTGCCGGCTGGAAGTCCTACCTGACGGGCGACCCGAAGCCTGGCGACGCCTTGATCCTCAAGGACAATCCGGAGATGAGCCAGGACCTGCTCGACCAGGCCCGGGAGAAGATGCGCCAGTACAACCTGGTCGAGGGTGGCGAAGCCGCCACCGGTGGGATCGGCGTCATGACCGACGAGCGCTGGAAGACCTTCGCCGAGATGGCGATCGCCCAGGGAGTCTATCCCAAGGACCTCGACTATACGAAGGCCTACACCCTCGACTTCGTGCGGCCAGCGGGAAAGTAGGTCGTGAGTCCCACCGCCGCCCTTCAGGACGTCGAAGTCGACTACCGGGGTCGGGGCCGCGCCCTCGGTCCCCTGTCCCTGACCATAGAGGCGGGCGAGATCGTCGCCCTTGTCGGCCCCTCAGGCTGCGGCAAGTCCACGGCGCTCCGGCTTCTCGCCGGCCTCGAACCGGCCACCCGAGGACAGGTCCATCGGGCTGTGGGCCGCGGCGAGACCTCTGTGGTCTTCCAGGCCCCGACCCTGGCGCCCTGGATGAGCGCCGCCGCCAACGTGGCCCTGCCCCTTGAGCTTGCAGGGACCCCGCGCCTCGAAGCGCGGGCCCGGGCGGCCGAGGCCCTGGTGCAGGTGGGCTTGGCCGAGGTCGGGGAGTCCCGGCCCGCGCAGCTTTCCGGGGGCATGGCCATGCGCGCCTCCCTGGCGCGGGCCCTGGTGACCCGGCCGCGCCTGCTGATGCTGGACGAGCCCTTCGCCGCCCTCGACGAGATCACCCGGCGCACCCTGGCCGACGACGTCCTTCACCTGTGGTCCGAGACCCGGCCGGCGATCGTCTTCGTCACCCATAATGTCGAGGAAGCCGCCTACATGGCCAGCCGGATCGTGGTCCTGACCCGCGGCCCGGGGCGGATCGCCGGCGAGGTCCGGGTCGACGCACCCCTGCCCAGGCCCCCGGGCTTCCGGGCCAAGCCGGTCTTCGCTGAAGCGGCGGAGGCGGTGTCCGCCCTCCTCGCCGCAGGCTCAGAGGCCGTCGCATGAACCGGGTCGTCGACGCCCTGGCCCCGGCGGCACTGATCCTGCTGCTCCTGGCGGGCTGGGAGGTGGCGTGTCGCCTGACAGGGGTTCCCGCCTACTTCCTGCCGCCGCCCTCGAAGGTGATGCTGGCCGCCGCATCAGGGCTGACAGTCCTGGTACCCGCCGCCTGGAATACCCTCTCCGTTGCCCTGGTCGCCCTCGTCCTCGCCGCTGGGGCCGCCCTGGCCCTGGCCCTGCTGGTCGGCCTGAGCCCGCTTCTCGAGCGCGCCGTGCGCCCGCTAGCCTCCGCCCTCCAGGTCACGCCGGTGGTGGCGGTGGCACCCCTGATCCTCATCTGGGTTGGGATCGACCATCCTGAGCGCGCCGTGATCGCCCTGGCGGTCCTGGTGGCTTTCTTCCCGATCTTCTCCGGAACGGTGACCGGACTCAGGTCTGCGGACCCCGACCTCGAGCGGCTGTTCGATCTCTACGGTGCCAGTCGCCTGCAGAGGGTCCTCAGGCTGCGGCTGCCCGCAGCGGTTCCCTTCCTGATGGAGGGCCTGAAGGTCGGTGCCGGCCTGGCCATCATCGGGGCGGTGGTAGCTGAATTCGCCGCGGGCTCCGGAGGCGTTCGGGGCCTCGCCTGGCAGATCCTGGACGCCGGCAACAAGCTGCAGACTGACCGGATGATCGCCGCCCTGGTGGTGTTGGCGGTGATGGGTGTCGCGGTTCACGCGGGGCTCGAGCGGCTGGAACGTACAGGCCTGCGGTGGTGGCGCGGCCGTTAGGCCGAGGTTAACGGCTACCCCGTAGAGTGATACTGACGGGAGTCAATCTCCTGAGACAGTCCGAAAATCAGGCCCTTGAGAGTGACCTGCGCATGAAGCAAAGCGCCGCCGAGCTCATGGACCTCGCCAAGGAGAAATCCGGCGAACACAGACGCGAGCTGATGCACCGCGTTGCAGACATGTATTTCCAGTTCGGACCCCGGATCGATGATCCGGAACTTGCACTCTTCGACGATGTCCTGAGCCAGCTGGCCCAGGAAATGGAGAGCCGGGTCCGTGCGGAACTCGCCAACCGGATGGCCCTCGCCAGAACCCCGCCTGTGCGCCTGATCCGCACCCTTGCCCGGGACGAGATCATCGACGTCGCCAGTCCCATCCTCCAGCTCTCCCGGGCGGTAACGGAAGAGGATCTGGTCGACCTGGCGCGAACCCGCGGCGACGCCCATCTCAAGGCAATCTCGCGACGGTCGAACCTTCCCTCCAGCGTTTCAGACCTCATTGTCGACCGGGCGGGTGAAGCCACGCTGGAAGTGCTGCTGGCCAACGCCTCGGCCAACCTGTCCCGGGAGGCCCATGAGCGCCTCGTGGACCGCGCCGTCGAACATCCCGTCCTGCAGGCGGCCGTGGTCCGCTACGCCAAGCTGCCCATCGATCTGCTCAACGAGATGTACTTCGTGGTTGAGGCCCGCATGCGCAGCGTCATCCTGCAGCGCAACGCCCAGATCAAGCCGGAGGAGCTGGACGAGGCCCTCAAGCAGAGCCGGGACCGCCTGGCCAGCCGCAAGACCAATCATCCCCCCGATTTCGCCAGGGCTGAAAAGACGGTCAAGGCGGCGGAGATCAGGGGCACCATAAGCCCCAACGTCCTGGTTGGCTTCCTAAGGAGCGGCGACACCACCGCCTACCTGATCGCAATCTCGAAGCTGGCGGGCACCGACTTCGAGACGGCGCGCACCATCCACGAGCGGCGGGAACTCGACGCCCTGTCCATCGTCTGCAAGGCAGCGGGATTCGACCGCGCCATCTTCATCACCATCGCCGTGCTCGCGCTCGGCCGGGAGAACAACCCCATGGGTCGCGCCCGCGAGTATGGCGAGATCTACGAGGCCCTGCCCCGTGATGTCGCAAAACGAACAGTCCGCTTCTGGGGCGGCAGGAAGGGCTGAGCCCGGCCTTCAGGCCTGGCGGCGCACCAGCCGGGCGTAGTCGTCCATCAGGCTCAGCGAGATATTGCCGGGTGTAAACCGGTAATCACCGATCTCTGACACCGGGGTCACTTCGGCGGCGGTCCCCACCACGAAGCACTCCGAGAATGACGCCAGTTCCTCGGGCAGGATGTGGCGCTCGATCACCTCGAAGCCCTTTGAACGGGCCAGGGCGACGACCGTCTGCCGGGTCAGGCCGTCCAGGAAACAGTCAGGCGTGGGCGTGACCAGGGCGCCATCCTGCACGAAGAAGACATTCGAACCGGTGCTCTCGGCCACGTAGCCACGATAGTCGAGCATCATGGCGTCGGTGTAGCCGGCCTTCTCGGCGGCGTGCTTGGAGAGGGTGCAGATCATGTAGAGGCCTGTGGCCTTGGCGTGCACTGGCTCTGAGTCGGGCGAAGGACGCCGGTACTTCGCCCAGCACATCCGGATGCCCTGGGCCTTCTGTTCCGGTGAGAAGTAGGACGGCCAATCCCAGACAGCCACGGCGACGTGGATCCGGGTGTTCTGGGCCGAGACCCCGATCATCTCTGAGCCCCGCCAGGCGATCGGCCGGACGTAGGCGTCCTCAAGCCCGTTGCGGGTGCACGTCTCCTTGCAGGCCTGATCGATCTCGTCCACCGTGAACGGGATTTCGAAATCCAGGATCTCGGCCGACTTGAACAGACGTTCCGTGTGCTCGCGCAGCTTGAAGATTTCCCCGCCATACATCCGCTCGCCCTCGAACACGGCCGAAGCGTAATGGAGGCCGTGGGTCAGTACGTGCACCTTCGCCTCGCGCCAGGGTGTAAACTGGCCATCCAGCCAGATCCATCCATCGCGGTCGTCGAAGGGAACAAGTGACATTGGGAACGCATCTCCTCTCGCAGGCCGTTCCTTACAGCCCTGCGTGGGCGCGCCGTCAATGGCATAACCGGCGCAGGCGTGGGGGACTGCCATGGTGAAAGACGCCGCCATGGGGCGGGTCCGACATCTCCTGGTCGTGGACGACGATGACCGGATTCGCGAACTCCTGAAGGCCTTCCTGACCCGCGCCGGGTTCCGGGTGTCGGCGGCGCCGGGGGGAGAGGCGGCTCGCCGCTTGCTAGAGTCCCTGGACTTCGACCTTGCCATCCTCGATGTCATGATGCCCGGCGAGGATGGCCTGTCCCTGGCCGCCTGGATGCGTAGCCGCCCAGGGTCGGCAGGTCGCCTGCCAGTCCTGATGCTGACCGCCCGCGGGGATCCCAGCGACCGCATCGAAGGCCTGAGGATCGGCGCGGACGACTACCTGGCCAAACCCTTCGAGCCCGAGGAGCTGGTGCTGCGAATTGAGGCCATCCTCCGGCGTATCGCCGAGGCACCGTCCGGCGCGGGCAGCGGCCTCAGCCTGGGGCCCTGTCGCTTCGACCCGACTCGGGGGGAACTGACCCGCGAGGGCAACCCCGTGCGCCTGACAGAGGCCGAGGTCAGCCTTCTGCGCCGCCTGGCACAGACCCCGCATGAACCGGTCGATCGCCAGGACCTGATTCACGCCGACGTCGACCCGGGCGGCCGGGCCGTCGATATCCAGGTCACACGCCTGCGCCGAAAGATCGAACTTGACCCCCGGTCGCCCCGCTACCTGCAGACCGTGCGCGGGATCGGCTATCTGCTGGCACCAGACTGAGATGGCGCGATCCTTCCCCGCAGCGGAGGCCTGGAGGCGGCTGATCAAGCGCAGCCTGCCCGCCACCCTCTATGGGCGAACCTTCCTGATCATCGTCCTGCCGGTCGCCCTCATGCAGCTTGCGGTGGCCTGGGTGTTCTTCGACGCCCACTGGCGGACCGTGACCATGCAACTTTCAGATGGCTTGGCGGGCGATGTCGCCTGGGCCCTGGAGAGCTACGAGGATGATCCCTCCCCCGCCGGCCTTGCACGCACAGCGGGACGGGCGGAACGGTCCATGAGCCTCTCCATCGCCTACCTGCCCGACAGGCCGCTGCCGGAGACCCGCAGACGGAACGCCTTCGCCGCCGTAGACTCTTCCCTGCGGCAGGCGCTGGCCGCGCGGATCGACGCCCCCTTCTGGTTCGATACCACCCGCTACCCGGCCTATGTGGACATCCGGGTCCAGACCCATGGCGGCGTGCTTCGCGTCCTGGCGCCCCGGGAGCGGGCAGTGGCGACCAAGGGCGGCATCTTCCTGGGGTGGATGGCAGCGGCGACCCTGATCCTGACCGGGGTCTCGCTGATCTTCATCCGCAACCAGGTCCGGGCGATCGAGCGCCTTGCCCAGGCGGCGGAAGACTTCGGCAGGGGCCGCGACGCCCCGGCCTTCAAGCCCTACGGGGCGCGGGAGGTGCGTCAGGCCGCCAAGGCCTTCCTCGCCATGAAGGCGCGTATCCAGAGGCAGATCGAACAGAGGACGGCGCTGCTCGCTTCGGTCAGCCACGACCTGAGGACGCCGCTGACGCGCCTGCGCCTCGAGCTCGCCATGACAGACCCCGGGCCCGCCACGGAAGCCATGAAGCGCGATCTCTCAGAGATGGAGCATATGATTGATGAATACCTGGCCTTCGCCCGCGGGGAGGGCGGTGAGCAGGCTGTCGATATGGATCTGGGGGCCCTGGTCCAGGAGGCGGCCGAGGGTGCCCGGCGGAGCGGATCACTGATCGAGGTTACGCTTCCTGCGGACGGCGTTCCCTACCGGGGTCGTCGCGGCGCCCTCAAGCGGGCCCTCGCCAACCTCATCTCCAACGCATCGGCCCATGGAGAGCGGGTGCAGGTCGGCGTGAGCCTCACAGACGGGGGTGTCACGCTCACCGTCGACGATGATGGACCCGGCATCCCGCCTGAGCGGCGCGAAGAGGCCTTCCTGGCCTTCAACCGGCTGGACGACTCCCGCAACCAGAACGCCAAGGGTGTAGGGCTGGGCCTCGCCATCGCCAGGGATGCCGCCCGGGGGCATGGCGGCGATGTGCGCCTGGAGGACTCGCCAATGGGCGGACTGCGTGCTGTCCTGCGGTTGCCGGCACGCAGCTAATCGCCCCGCCGCACAGACCTTTCGTTCACCTGTCAACACCCCGCACCCGAGCGTGACATGATCCCGCGGGATTGACAGGATCCCCAAGCTGCAATTAGTTTTACGTTGTAAAATTCTTAGTACCCAGCCCCGAGGAGCCAACCGTCATGTCCAGTCCCGTCGAAGGCGTGATCCGCGCCCCGGTTACGAAAGGCCTCTGCGCCGCCGCTGCATCTGCGCTGCTCCTGGCAGCCTCGGCTGCGGCCGCTGCACAGTCGCCGGTGGGGACTTGGTACACCCAGGATCGCAGCGCGAAGGTCCGGATCGCGCCCTGCGGCCAGAAGCTCTGCGGCCAGATCATCTGGGCCCGTGACCGCGCCAGCGGGTCCGCTGCGGCGGCGCGGGACGCAGCCAACCCCGATCCCGCCCTGCGATCGCGGCCAATCATCGGCCTCCAGATCATCCGCGACTTCACCCCGGCGGGTCCCGGCAAGTGGGGCGGAGGCAAGATCTATGATCCCAATTCCGGTCGCACCTATGCCTCGAAGATGAGCCTCTCGGCGCAAGGCGTCCTGAAGGTCGAGGGCTGTGTTTCCGTGATCTGCCAGGCCCAAACCTGGACCCAGGCCGACTAGATCCTGTTTGGATAAACGGTTCCCACTGATCGGAACTGGATCTAGCCGCCGAGTTCCTCCGACCGGCTGGCGGCCGCGGCAACGGCGTCCTTCAGGAGCGGCCCCAGACCGGCCTCCCGGCCAAGCACACTGAGCGCCGCCTCGGTGGTTCCCCCTGGCGAGGTGACCTGCCGGCGCAGTTCTGCGGGGGTCTGGCCGGTCGCGTCGAGAAGGGCGGCCGCGCCGATCATGGTGGCCCGGGCCAGGTCCCGGGAGGCGTCCGCCGGCAGGCCAGCTGCAGCCCCCGCGGCCTCGAGGGCTTCGACGAAGGCGTAGAAATAGGCCGGCGCAGACCCGGAAACGCCCGTGGCGGCGTGCAGCAGTCCCTCCTCGGCCAGGTCCACCACCACGCCCACCGGGGCAAAGAGGCTCCGGGCCCGGCTGGCGGCCTCCGGGTCGGTTGCAAACAGACTGGCCACCCCCCGGCCTACGGCGACGGCGGTCGTGGGCATGACGCGGGCCACCCGCCGGCCGCCGAAGGCCTCGGCAATATCAGCGGCCCTCACCCCGGCCACCACAGAGACGATCACGGCGTCCAGCGGCAGATGGGGGGCGACAGCCACCACCGCCTCCCGCCAGGCCTGCGGCTTGACCGCCAGAAGGACGGTCCCCACCCGTGCGATCTCTCGGGGCCCCGGGTCGCCCAAGGCCCCAGCCCGGATCGCCCCGAGGGCGGCTTCGGACGGTGAGGGATCGAGGATCATGAGGTCGCCGGTGGCCGGCCCGCCAAAGCCAAGCCAGCCCTCTATGAGGGCGCCACCCAGGCGTCCGGCGCCGAGCATAAGGACAGGATTCATTCGCGCCTCCGGTTCCGCCCGACAGGACGGCTTCAGGCCACGCCGACCGTCTCGAACATGCAGGCGGCAAGGGCTTCCGCCGGAGGTTTGCCGCACCGGACCAGGAAATCAAAGGCCGGAAAGAACCGGTCCGCCGCCTCCATGGCCACATCGATCATGCCGGCGGTCTGGCCCAGCCCGGGGTATTCGCCCGGCAGAAGGGGGGTCCCGAAGCGGAAGAGGATCTCGCCATCCTCGCGCATTTCGAAAAGGCCGAGAGAGGCGCGGGCGTTCACGCCCGACAGGAGCTCATAGACCTGGGCGCGCAAGGATGGCGGTGCACGCATATCCAGGGACAGGCTGACCTGCAGGCAGTCCACATCCGGCCGCCAGGTAAAGCAGAGGCCGAAATCCCGCCAGCCACCGGTAAGGGTAAAGGCGACGTCTCCGCGCTCGGTCCGGTCGAACTGCAGGTTCTCGGCCTCGAGTACGTGCTCGACCACGTCCAGGGGGTCTTGGCTGAACAGGCCCTCGTCCTCGGACAGGAAGGATTCCATGCGCCCGAATGCCTCCGCGCTGGGATCGAATCGTCGATCGGTCGGGAGGACGCTAATCCGGATCGGGAGATTCCCTACAGTGGGATTCACCCTGTTGCCGCGCCTTCAGGGCGCAGACCTGTGGATCATTTCGCCGCAGGCTTACGCGGAGCCCGCGGCGGGGCTTTGGCGCGGAGGCTGGCGACCTCCTCTCGAAGGGCGGCGACCTCGGCCCGGAGGGCTTCGATTTCGTCGCGACGCACGAGGTCAAGCTCGGCCACCCAGCGGTCGGCCTGGACGCGGAAGGCCGCCTTGGCCTCCTCGCCCGCGCTTTGCGCCAGTCCCATGGCGGCGTTGGTCAGCCGGGCCATCTCATCAAGGAAGGGGTTTTGTGTCTGCATTCCACCAATATGGTCCCATCGGGGGTGAAAGCGAAGGGCTTCCCAGCTAAAGATTTACTCGTAATCACAAGGAGACCCGCCTTGGCCCTGCCCTTTCCGCAGATAGACCCCGTCCTGATCCAAATCGGGCCCCTGGCCATCCGCTGGTATGCGCTCGCCTACATCGTCGGCATCCTGGCCGCATGGCGCTATGCGAGCGCCCTGGTCGACCGGGCCGACCTGTGGGCGAAACGGGGACCGCCTGTGGATAAGCCGGGTCTTGAGGACCTGGTCCTGTGGATCACCCTGGGGATCATCGCTGGCGGGCGGCTGGGCCACGTCCTCTTCTACACCCCCGGCATCCTGCTCTCCGATCCGATGGAAGTGCTGAGGGTCTGGAACGGCGGCATGAGCTTCCACGGTGGCTGCCTTGGGGTCCTCCTGGCCGTCGGGCTGTTCGTCCGGCGCAAGGGGCTCGACCTCTTTTCCGTCGGAGACCTGATCTGCGCCGTGGTTCCCATCGGTCTCTTCCTCGGGCGCATCGCAAACTTCATCAATGGCGAACTCTGGGGCCGGCCCACGGACCTGCCCTGGGCGATGGTGTTCCCGGCAGCGGGTCCCGAGCCCCGGCACCCCAGCCAGATCTACGAGGCCCTGCTGGAGGGCGTGCTCCTGTTCCTGGTCCTGCGCTGGGCGACGCACAAGCGGCGCTGGCTCGCCCGGCCGGGGGTGGTCGCGGGGATCTTCTTCGCCGGCTACGGCCTCTTCCGGATCCTCGTGGAGACACTCCGCGAACCTGACATCTACATGCCCGCCTTCCCCATGGGCGTGACCATGGGCATGCTCCTCAGCCTTCCCATGGTCGCCTTCGGCGCCTGGCTGATCCGGCGAGGACGTGTCCCGGGCGACCGGGCGCCGTGAGCCTGGCCGGACGCCTCGCAGATCGGATCCGGAGCGCCGGACCGGTCAGCGTGGCCGAGTACATGCACCTTTGCCTGCATGACCCCCGCGACGGCTATTACGCGGTACGTCCGGCGATCCGGGCTGACGGCGACTTCATCACCGCGCCGATGGTCAGCCAGATCTTCGGCGAACTGATCGGCCTCTGGATGATTGAGGTCTGGAGGCAGATGGGTCGGCCCGATCCGGTCCGGCTTGTCGAGCTGGGCCCCGGCGACGGGACCCTGATGTCGGATCTCCTGCGGGCCGCCCGGCTGGAGCCGGACTTCGCGGCCGCCATTGACCTCTGGCTGGTGGAGCCTTCCCGCCCCCTGCGGGTACAGCAGGTACAGAAGCTGGGTGCCGTGGCGCGCCATGCGGAAAGCCTGGACGAGGTTCCCGGCGGCGCGCCCCTGCTCGTGGTCGCCAACGAGGTCCTCGATTGCCTGCCGACCCGGCAGTGGGAATTCCGCGGGGGCGCCTGGCGCGAGCGTCGTGTCGGTCTGGCCGGAGACCAGCTGGTCTTCGGGCTCGCTCCGGCTCCGGGCCTGGATGGCGCGCCTGAGAGGGCACCCGAGGGGGCAGTCTTCGAACACTCCCCCGCCCAGGAGGCCCTGGCTTCGGAGCTTGGTGCCCGGATCGCCAGTGAAGGCGGGGCCGCACTTCTGGTCGACTACGGGCGCGGGACGCCGGGCCTGGGCGATACCCTGCAGGCCGTGTCCGGACACCGCAAGGTTGACCCGCTCGAGCGCCCGGGCCAGGTCGACCTGACCGTCCACGCCGACTTTCCCTCCGTGCTGGCGGCGGCCCGGCGGGAGGGTGTCGAGACCCGGGGTCCGATAGCGCAGGGCGATTTCCTGAGGGCCCTGGGCCTGGAGGCCCGCGCCAGGGCCCTTAGCCTGGCCCAGCCCGAATCCGGAGAGCGGATCCGGCGACAGGTGGAGCGCCTCGCCGGCGCCGGCCAGATGGGCGACCTCTTCCTGGCCGTCGCCCTTCACTCCCCCGGCCTCATGCCACCGGGATTCGGAGCCCAGACATGAGCGGAGCGCCGCCGACCTTCCTGACCTCACCGCGCCTTGACGTGGCCGGAGTGCGGCATGCGTTTTTCACCCGCCAGGGCGGAGTCTCCTCGGGGATTTACGCCAGCCTCAACCTGGGCCGTGGGTCCCGGGACGATCCCGCCGCGGTCCTGGAAAACCAGTCGCGGGCGGCGGCGGCCCTCGGCCTTCAGGCCAGCTCCCTGGCCATCGCCTATCAGGTGCACTCCGCTCGGGTGCATGTCGCCGAGCAGGCCTTTCTGGATGAGCGTCCCGAGGGTGACGGGGCGGCGACCGTTACGCCGGGCGTGCTGTGCGGGGCCCTTGCAGCGGATTGCGCCCCGGTCCTGATGGCGGATCCTGCGGCGCGGGTGGTGTGCGCCGTACACGCCGGCTGGCGCGGCGCCCTCGGCGGGGTGATCGAGGCCGGGGTCACGGTCATGACCGGACTGGGGGCGTCTCCCGGACGCATAGTCGCAGCGGTGGGCCCCTGCATAGGCCCGCAGTCCTACGAGGTCGGCGAGGACTTCCGCAGGACCTTCTTGGAAGCAGATCCCGACAGCGCCTCGCGCTTCCACGCCACCGACAGCTATTCCCTCGCCTTCGACCTCCCTGCCTATGCCCTGGACAGGCTCCGGCGGGCGGGTGTGGAACAGTCCGAGTGGATCGGTGCCGACACCTATTCCGATCCCGAGCTGTTCTTCTCGAACCGCAGGGCCCTCCACCTTCGGGAACCCGATTTCGGACGCCTGCTGTCGGCCATCGCCCTGGTCTGATGGGATTCCACGGGGAGAGGCCTTGCCCCCTTCCCGCGCCCTGATAAAAGCCGGGCAAGGTAAAAAGAAGCGGAGAGTCCCGATGAAGCTGCTTGCTGGCAACTCCAACCGGACCCTGGCCGAGGCTGTCGCCTCCCACCTCGACCTTCCCCTGACCCGGGCGCAGGTGAAGCGCTTCTCGGACAACGAGATCTTTGTCGCCATCGAAGAAAATGTCCGCGGCGAGGACATCTTCGTCATCCAGTCGACCAGCTATCCGGCCAACGACAACCTGATGGAATTGCTGATCTGCATCGATGCCCTGAAGCGGGCGTCGGCACGGCGGATCACGGCGGTCATGCCCTATTTCGGCTATGCCCGTCAGGACCGTAAGACCGGTGGCCGCACGCCCATTTCGGCCAAGCTGGTTGCCAACCTGATTACCCGTGCAGGCGCCGATCGGGTCCTGACGATGGACCTGCATTCCGGCCAGATCCAGGGCTTCTTCGACATCCCGACCGACAACCTGGTGTCCGCGCCCCTGATGGCCGGCGACATCAAGAGGCACTACGAAAAGACCGAAGACCTGCTGATCGTGTCTCCCGACGTCGGCGGCGTGGTCCGAGCCCTCGCCTTGGCGAGTCGGCTCAATGCAGAACTGGCCATTGTTGACAAACGGCGCTCGGGGCCGGGCAAGAGCGAGGTCGCCAACATCATCGGCGATGTCGCGGGCCGCCGACTGATCCTGTTCGATGACATCGTCGACTCGGCGGGGACGCTCTGCAACGCCGCCCAGTCCCTGGTCGACGCCGGCGCCGTCGAGGTCTCGGCCTATGTCACCCACGGCGTGCTTTCCGGAGCCGCCTATGATCGGGTGCAGAACTCGGTGCTGAAGGAACTGGTGATCACCGACTCGATCGAGGCGACAACCCAGGTGGCCGGAGCCTCAAAAATCCGGATGGTCTCTTGCGCACCCCTGATCGGCGAGGCCGTGCGCCGGATCGCCAACGAGGAATCGGTCTCGAAGCTGTTTGACTGATCCTGCGGGTTTACTCCCTTCGCCGAAGCAGGGAATAGTGCAGCCCGTCCGCATGACCCGCCGCGGAAGCCCCGGGGAGCGAAAGCCATGTCCAAAGCCTCAAGAACCATCACTACACTTGCCGGCCTCGCGGCCGTGGCCCTCGTGCTGGCTGCCTGCAACCCGACGCCCCTGACTGTCGCGGCAAGCAAGCCGCCGGAGATCGTCATCGGGCCGCGCATCATCGATCAGGCCGGTGCCTACCGGAACTTCATCGACCGGACGACTGCGATCTCGCCCGCCTTCACGGATGGAGCCTCGGTGTCCAGCGCAGTGGCAACCGGAAGCACGATAGAGCCCAGCCAGATCATGCAGGGCGCTATTGCCTACGGGGCGATTGTCGCCCTTGAGGAGCCCGCCTTCGTCGCCGGCGTCCGCGCCCAGGCGATCGGAGACGTCCAGAGGGCCCAACTCGCCGAGTCCCTGACGGCCAATCCCTACAACGTCCTGGCCATTCGCGGGTCAGGCGAGGCCGCCAACCGGGTGACCCTGGTCCTGGCCGAGGACGGCCAACGCCTCTACGACGCCGGCAAGGCGGTGAAGCAGTCGGCATACGGCGTCCAGAAGCAGGCCTGGTCGAAGGCAGAAGTGGCGGACCGGACCGGGCGGCTGGCCAGCGCCAAGGCCCGGGCAGCGGTCCTGTTCGACAGCGACCTCAGCGAAGCAGACCTCAGGAGCCACGCCGCCCCGCGGCAGCCCCCTGGCGGCCCCGTCGAACCGCCCTACACCCAATCCGTGGTCCGGGCCGTCGCCGTGGCGGCCCTGGCCGTTCTGGGTCAGGCCGGCCCGGCCCGGAACGACACTGTCCGTGCCGTCATGCAGGACCCGAACATCAGCACCTGCACCCGCATGACCAAGCTGAACCTCAACCAGTGCCTGGCCGTCTCAAAGCCCCATTACGAGGACATCTTCTGCCTCGGCCAGCACGTCATGATGGACAGCGGCAGGTGTGTCATCAAGGCGTCCGGCCAGAAGGAACCCTACGAGGCGCGCTTCGTTCCGACGGTGAGGCCAAATCCACCGGCCAAGACGGCCGCACCGCCGCGCAAGCCCCCAGCCAAGAAGAAGTAAGCCGCCGTCCAAGGGCGGCTGGCCCGTTGCAAGCCGCCGGGGTTTTGTGTAATTAGCCGCTCCTTTCGACCCTTCCCGGGTCATCCGTCGCCGCGCGGCGTCTGCGCGGCGGCTTCGTTTCGAGGCAGGGCCATGGCCGATATCATTCTGAACGTCGAAGTCCGCGAGCGTACGGGCACGGGCGGTGCCCGCGCCACCCGTCGCGAGGGCAAGGTCCCTGGCGTGCTGTACGGCGGCGGCAAGGACCCCGTTGCCATCGCCGTGAAGGCCAACGAATTCCGCAAGGCTCTCCACACCGGCAAGCTCCAGGGCCACCTGGTCACCCTGAAGTATGGCGATGAGACCCAGCCGGTCATCGCCAAGGTCGTGGACATGCATCCGGTGACGGATGATCCCTGGCACTTCGACCTGTACCGGGTCGACGCCCACCAGCAGATCCGCATCGCCGTCCCGGTGCACTTCCGCAACTCGGAAGCCTCCCCGGGCCTGAAGCGTGGCGGTACGCTGAACGTCACTCTCCATGAGATCGAACTGAACTGCCCGGCCGACCACATCCCCGAGGAAATCCTCCACGACCTGACCGGCCTGGAGATTGGTGAGGCCATCCGCATCAGTTCGCTCACCCTCCCCGCCGGCATCACCGCCGTGGCTTCCGGCGACGTGGTCGTGGCCACCGTCGCGGGTTCGGCCGCCGGCGCCTCGGCCGCCAAGGCCGAGGGTGCCGAGGCCTGAGGCCCGGCCTGACGGGCCCGAATGCTGATCCTTGCCGGCCAGGGGAACCCGGGCCCGGCCTATGCCGGGAACCGGCACAACATCGGCTTTAGGGCGGTCGACGCGATTGCCGTGCGCTGGGGTTTCGGCCCCGAGCGCAGTCGCTTCCAGGGCCTGGCCCGGGAAGGTGTCATCGAGACCCCGGAAGGGCCGGTCCGGGCCCTGACCCTGAAGCCCCCGACCTTTTACACCGAAAGCGGCCGGGCCGCGGCCGCGGCCCTCAAGTTCTTAAAGCTGTCGCCAGCGGACCTGGTGCTCTTCTACGACGAGATCGATCTCGCCGGCGGCCGGTTCCGGATGAAGACCGGAGGCGGGGCCGCCGGCAATAACGGCGTCCGCTCCGTCACGGCCCATATCGGGCCTGATTTCCGACGGGCGCGCCTGGGCGTGGGGCACCCGGGCCACAAGGACCGGGTCCAGGGCCATGTCCTTTCAGACTTCCACAAGTCGGAGGCGGCCTGGGTCTCAGCCCTGGTCGGCGCCGTCGCCGATGCCGCACCCCTGCTCGCCGCAGGGGAGGATGAGCGCTACCAGGCCGAAGTCCTGCGTCTAGCCCCCGCCGAGAAGCTGGATCCCCGCAGGCCCGGCGATCTGGCGTGACCATTTCACAGGCGCGTGCTAGTCGCCGCGCCTGCCGTCCCGAGGAGTTTTCTGAATCATGGCCCTGAAAGTCGCCATTGTCGGCCTGCCCAATGTGGGCAAGTCGACCCTGTTCAACGCCCTGACACAGACGGCCGCCGCCCAGGCCGCGAACTATCCCTTCTGCACCATCGAGCCGAATGTCGGCG
>CAMAOY010000003.1 GCA_945859865.1 Phenylobacterium deserti | reverse complement strand
GCCAACGGTCTGCAGCATGGAGCCTACGCTGACGTCATAAAGTGAAATGGCCATTTCCTGATCTCCGGGTTCAAGGGGCCGACAGCCTGGATTGGGAACAATCGCCGAGGGACAAGCTTTTCTTCACGGTTGAGACCCATTCTGTCCAGGCCGGACGTTCGGGAGCCGGTCGGATCCGACGGCCGAACCTGGCGTGATGCCGAAGCAAAACGAAATTCTGAAGTCGAACCCACGCCGGGAAGCGTTGGGCCGGTGGGTCCGGCGCGCGGTCTCCGACCGCGGCGGCCAGGATTCCCTGGCTGCGACAGCGGTCGCGGTCGCGGCCGCGCCCTACGTCGGGACCCAGATGGCGCTCGCCTGGCTGGCCTTCGTTATCGCCACTGCAGTGGCGGAATACCTCGTCACGGCGGGCGGGCTTAAGCGCCGCCGCCTGGGAGACCTTCTGGAGCTGGCGCGGAGCCTGGCCGGGGCGGCACTAGGTCTCTATCTCTTATCGTCCCCCTTTAAGGATGCGACCGTCGTGGCCGTCGCGCTCTGGGGATCCATGGCCTTCCGCGCCATCGTGGTCGATTATCGCCGAACAGGCCAGCTCTGGATCCGGTTCGGCCCGGTCCTCATCGCCTTTTTCTGGCGTCAGTTTAACCTCTTCTACGAGCATGTCCTGGCGGGCGCGTACGGGTTGATGTTGGGGGACATCGCCGGACTGGTCTTCATCCTCGCGGCCCTAAGTGCGGTCTACGTGACACTTCAGGAGCGCCGAAGCGCATACGTGCGGGTCCTGGCGGAGAGCCAGGACAAAACCGTTCAGGTCGCGGATGCGCACAGGGTCGCCCTGCTTGCGGAACAACTGGTGGGATCGGGACACTTCCGGCTCGACATGCGGACCGCGGAAGCAAGCTTCTCCGATGGTTTCTTTGACCTCTACGGCTGGGACAAGTCCGAGGGTGCCGCTGGGCTTGACGACATCTTGTTGTTGCATGATCCCGCTGACCAGACCCGGATCCGGGAAATGGTCAGCGAGGTGATCAATTCAAAGCAGCCTATGCGCATCGAGACCCAGGCCACGCTGAGGGATGGCCGCCGGAAGGTCATGCTGACACAGATCAGCCCGGAAATCGGTGCGTCCGGTCGTGTCGGTGCCATCTTCGGCGTCACCCTGGACATCTCTGAGGCCCGCACCCGGGAGAAGGCCCTGGCCGAGAGCGAGGCCCAGCTCCGCCTGCTCGCCGACAATGTCACCGACATCGTGATCTGGCTGAGCCCTGGCGGCAGGATCCTCTACGCCTCGCCCTCGGTCGCCACCCTGGGCTATGCCGCAGACGACATGGTCAGCCGTCCGGCCATGGACTACGTCCATCCCGATGACCACGGCGAGGTCACGCGCCTGATGATCCGGACCTTCGAAGACGAGGAAAGCGAGGACGAGCTTCGCGGCGAATTCAGGTTCCTGAGCCCGGGCCACCCGGTTGGGCATGTCTGGCTTGAAGGCAAGGCCAGCGCCATCCGGGGTCCGGATGGCCGGGCGCGATCGGCGGTGATCAACTTCCGGGACGTGACGCGGAGGCATGAACTGGAGGCGGATCTGCGCCAGGCCAAGTCCCGCGCCGAGGCCGCGGTCGAGGCGAAGAGCGAGTTCCTCGCCAATATGAGCCACGAGATCCGGACCCCCCTGACCGGGGTGATCGGCTTCTCAGGGCTGCTCGCCCAGCTTCCGGGCCAGTCTTCCGCGGCGCTCGGCTACATCGGAAAGGTGATCTCCAGCAGCGAATCGCTCCTGGCCGTCGTGAACGATATCCTCGACTTCTCCAAGCTCGAGGCCGGCCAGGTGGAGCTTGACCCGGCGCCGTTCCATCTGCGGGACTTCCTCACAGAGACCACGGGCCTGTTCGCGGAGCGGGCAGAAGCCAAGGGCCTGAAACTGGAGGTCCGCATTGCCGACCCCGCGCCCGACTACGTCCTCGCGGACTGTGGCCGTTTGCGCCAGGTCCTGTCCAACCTGCTCAGCAATGCCATCAAGTTCACCGAGAAGGGCTCGGTCGTCATCCATGCCAGGCATGACGCAGAGACCGCGGTGCTGGAAATCTCGGTGAGGGATACCGGCGTCGGAATCAATCCCGAGCAACTTGAACTCCTCTTCCAGCGCTTTACCCAGGCCGACAGCTCCATCAGCCGCCGTTACGGGGGCACAGGCCTGGGGCTTTCGATCTGTCGCCAGCTGACCGGCCTGATGGGCGGCGAGATCCGCGCCACCTCGACGCCAGGCGCCGGCTCGGCCTTCACATTCGACATCCGGGCGCCGGCTTCCGAACCTCCGGTGTTGCAGACCGTGCCGGACGCCGCAGAGGAAGCCCCCGGGGAGAGCCTCAGCATCCTTGTCGTCGACGACCTGGACGCCAACCGCGAGATCGTCCGCGCGCTCCTTGAGGCCACTGGCCAGCAGGTGCACGAGGCGTCCGGGGGCGCACAGGCGGTCTCTCTGGCCGTGGGGCAGACCTTCGACCTGATCCTGATGGACCTCCAGATGCCGGGGATGGACGGCTTTGCGACCACTAGGGCGATCCGCCGCCTGTCGCCCGAGAACAGCACCACGCCGATCATCGCCCTTTCGGCCAATGTCCTGCCGGAACATGTGGACGCCGCTGAGCGCGCCGGCATGAATGATCACATCGGCAAGCCGATCGTCCCGGCCAAACTCTTCGCAGTGCTCAACCGCTGGGCGGGGGTGAGGGTGGCTGCGGCCCTTGAGGTCGAGCCGGGCTGAGCCTCGGCGCTTTTCCGGGTATCCGGCGCGGGCTAGGCTCAGGTTCCCAACGGAGGTCCCGATGATCCGACGCCGCCAAGTCCTGGCCGCCGCCCTCCTGGCCGCAGGCCCCGCGCTTGCCGCGGGCAGTCCCGGCCTGGTTAGGGTCCGGCTTTCAACAAAGCTCGGCGACATCCTTCTGGAACTGCAGGGCGACAAGGCCCCCGCAACAACGGCCAACTTCCTCCGCTATGTTGTCGAACGCCGCATGGATCATGGATCCTTTTACCGGCGTTCCGTTCCGCCGGGGTCCAAGACCTTCGACTACGGGGTGATCCAGGGCGGCCTGCAGAACGATCCGGCCTGGACCCTGCCCCCGGTCCGTCACGAGTCCACGACCCGGACCGGGCTCAAGCACACCAACGGCGCCATCTCCATGGGGCGGCGGGCGCCCGGAACGGCGACTTCGGACTTCTTCATCTGCGCCGGCGACCAGAGCTATCTCGACGCCGATCCCTCGGGGCCCGGCGACAACCTGGGCTTCGCCTGCTTCGGCTATGTGGTGGAAGGGATGGAGACGGTGGAAAAGATCATGGCCCTGCCGGTGTCGCCGACCGCCGGGGTCGGGACCATGAGGGGCGAAATGCTGCGCAATCCGCCGCCGATCACCGCACGCAGGGCCTGACCCTCACCTCGCGACCCTGGCGAATCCTGAAAGCAGGCGGCTCAGCCCCGGTTCGTCGACGCGGCCAGCGGCTTCCTCCGGCGCCAGCCAGATCCGTTCCCGCTGGCCGGCCTCGGGCCATTCGTCATGCTCGGTCTCGACACGGAGCGGGTAGACCTCGACCCTGACGGGCTGGAGAGCGCCGCTGGACAGCCGTTTGTCATAGTCAAAGACGCCGATCTTGCGGGCCCCGGTCCTGCCCTCGACGCCGGCCTCCTCCCAGGCCTCCCGGGCCGCGGTCTGGTGCGGCCTGAGATCGTTGATCGGCCAACCCTTCGGCAAAACCCAGCGACGGGTCTCGCGGGAGGTGATCAGCAGGACCTCGATGCCGCCAGACGCCGTGGGCCGCCAGACCAGGGCCGCGTACTGGGCCAGCCGCCCGGTTCCCAGAGGCCCCGGCCCAGGACGCATAAACTTTCCGACCAATACCCACCCCCCGTCCCGAGCCACTGCAGCCAATTCCCGGCTGATCTGGCTGTGCATTCACGAAACTGTCACATTAGGCGAGACTGCCGCCAGCCCTTGCCCAGCGCGCCGGCTTGTGACACCTCGCCCAAAGATCAGGGAACCCCGACCATGACCGACCCTCAACCCGCCTCCGTCTACGATCTCGACCATGCCGAGCAGGTCGAGAGCCTCGCCACCTTCGCCATCCTCGTGGACAACGAACCGGGTGTCCTGCACCGCCTTGTCGGCCTGTTCGCGGCCCGCGGCTACAATATCGAGAGCCTGACGGTGGCGGAGACCGACCGGAACGCCCACACCAGCCGGGTCACGATCGTCACCCGCGGCGCCCCGCAGGTTCTGACCCAGATCGAAGCCCAGCTCCAAAAGATGGTGGCGGCACGCCACGTCCAGGACGTTACCCGCGATCCCAATGGGCTTCAGCGGGAACTGGCCCTGGTGAAGGTTCGCGGGGTCGGTACCGAGCGGGTCGAGGCCCTGAGGATCAGCGAGATCTTCCGGGCCCGGGTCCTGGACACGACGATCGACAGCTTCATCTTCGAGGTGACCGGGCCCTCATCGAAGATCGACAAGTTCATCGACCTCATGCGCCCCCTGGGGCTGGTCGAACTGGCCCGGACCGGGATTCTGTCGATTACCCGGGGCTCCGAGACCCTCTGAAACGCAGACGGCCCGGGCGTTTCCACCCGGGCCGTCATCTAGACCTGTCGCTCAGATCACGAGAGCAGGCGAACCCTGTAGAGGGAGGCGCCGATCACGGCACCGATGACCGGGGCCACGAAGAACATCCACAGCTGGGACAGGGCCTGGCCACCCGCAAGGACGGCGGGTCCGAAGCTGCGGGCCGGATTGACCGAGACGCCCGTGACCTGAATACCGACAATGTGGATCACAGCCAGGGTCACCCCGATGGCGACGCCGGCGAAACCCGGCGACGCCTTTTCGGAGGTCGAACCCAGGATCACGATGACGAAGAGGGCGGTCATCACGATCTCGAAGATCAGGGCTGACTGCTGGCTGAACTCGCCCAGGTACCCCGGACCCCAACCATTCTGACCGAGATGGGCCGTGGAACCTACGATGGCGGCGAGGATGGCGGCGCCTGCCAGCGCCCCGGCGAACTGGGCCACCCAGTAGCTGAGCATATCGCGCAGGTTCATGCGTCCCGCGATGAAGACGGCTAGGCTGACGGCAGGGTTTACGTGGCAGCCCGAGATCGAGCCAATGCCATAGGCCATGGCGATGATCGCACCGCCAAAGGCGAGAGAAACGCCGAGCTGGCCGACGTGGTCAGCTCCGGCGAGCACCGCCGAGCCGCATCCGAACAGCACGAGCGTAAGCGTGCCAATGAATTCAGCTAGCATCTTGGACATGAAGCCCACCCTTGTTTGTCGATCCACCCTGCGCCAATCTAGGGATTTGGTGAACAGGGAATTTACGACACTGGCCGCAGGGCCGTCGGAGCGCTTGGGGGATTGAGAATTCACCCTGCCTGCACTATATGAGGTCTGTCCGGTTCGCCGGACTATGGGGATAAACGCGCACGAAATAAGCGGACTGGACCCGGGTGCGATTCCCGGCGGCTCCACCAAACTCCTTCCCTCGCCTCGGCGGGGAAATGCGGGGCCGATCAGCATCGACAGACGTGTAAAGGTGTTGCTTTCTTCCGGCTTGGCCCACCGTTTCGGGCTTTAAAACTAAATGCGAACGATAACTTCGCTGGAGAGGTTCGTCTGGCCGCGTAAGCGACCCGACGGGTTTCGACCTGAAGCCCTGGCGTCTTAGCAGCGTCAGGCGGGGCCCGGAGGGGGCCTGGCAACAGAACCCCTCCACCTTCCTGCATCCGGACCCCTCTTCAGAATCCTGCTCCTGCCCCGTGCCGGGGGATGGAACCTTGCGCGATGCGCCCGGGGCGCTAGTTTGGCGAACGACCTCTGGACAGGACCCAAATGGCTCAGGAACCACCCGCCCAGGACCTCATGAACTATGAGGCCATGGCCCAGGAGGCCCTGCGCGGGGTTGTCCGCGCCGCTCTCATCCGGGCCGGCCAGCCCGGGGGGCTTCCGGGCGCTCATCATCTCTACCTGACCTTCAAGACAGGGGCCGTCGGCGTCGAAGGGCCGGAAGACCTGCTTTCGCGCTACCCGGACGAGATGACCATTGTCCTGCAGCACCAGTTCTGGGACCTCGACTTGGACGCAGTCGGGTTTTCCGTGACGCTCAAGTTCGGCGGCCGGCCACAGAGGGTGACAGTGCCCTATGCCGCCATGAGCCGCTTCTACGATCCCAGCGTACAGTTCCTACTGCAGTTCGAGGCTGAAGCCGCCGGGCCAGTCTCCGCCCCCGCACCGCCACCGATCGCCTCCATCGTACCGGAGTCCGGTCCGGAGCCTGACTCTCCGAAGGTCATTTCCCTCGACCAATTCCGAAAGAAGTGAGGCTTCATACCGTGTCAGAGATCCCACCGGAGACCCGCCCGGCAGACACCCCGGAACCCCTGACGGACGAAGCCATCCTGGCCCGGTTCCAGAGGACAAAGAACCAGCCGACCGGCTCCCAGACGCTGGGATTCCGGATTGTCGCCGTAAGCCAGGCGGACAAGTCGGTCGAGGTCGCCTTCGAGGCTCGTGCCGAGCTGCTGCTCAATCCCATGAAGCAGATCCAGGGCGGCTACCTCTGCGCCATGCTCGACGAGTGCATGTCTGTGGCCTGCATGGTCGCTTCCGGCATGACCCATGTCGCCCCGACTGCGGAGATGAAGACCTCCTTCTTCCGCCCCGCCCAGCCGGGCCCGATCCGCGGCGTCGGCCGGGTCGCAAAGTGGGGCCGGACCCTGGCCTTTACCGAGGGCGAACTCTACGACCCTGAGGGCCGGCTTCTGGCCAAGGCCACCGGGACCGCGGTGCCCACCCCCTTCAAGTCCTACAAGAGCTGAATGTCCTCCGCGCGCCTACTCATCCTGTTCCTGGTCACCCTGTTCCTGGCCCTTCCAGGGCGGGCGCAGGCGGCTGACACCGCCTTTGGAAAGTGGGCGGCCGTCGTCATCGCCGGCGACTGGCGCGGGTCTGGCGGCGGCGCGACCGAGGCCTTCGACAACGCCCGGCATGATGTCTCCGCCGATCTCGTCCGTCTCGGTTTCTCGCCGGCAAACATCCTTCAGTACTCGGTCCGGCCAGAACGCTACGCCAAGGACCGTCCCGCAAAGTCCGACATTCGGGCGATCTTCGCCGGACTGACCAAGCTCACCTCGGGCGGGCCGGAAGGCTGCCTATTTTATCTCACATCGCACGGGGCACCCCAGGGCGTGGTTGTCGACCAGTCCATCCTGCCACCCGACATTCTTGCCGCCATACTGGACAGGACCTGCGGGACCCGGCCGACCATTGCGGTGATTTCAGCCTGCTTCTCCGGAGTCTTCGTGCCCGACTTGAGCGCGCCGAACCGGATGGTCCTGACCGCGGCGCGCGCCGACCGCACCTCCTTCGGCTGCGGGGAGTCGAACCGGTATCCCTTCTTCGACGAGTGCTTCCTGCAGAGTACGCCGTCGGCCAAGGACTTTGCTTCCCTCGCCGCCCAGGTCCGGGTGTGCGTCGCAGAACGGGAGATCAAGGAGCGGGTTCGCCCACCCTCGGAGCCTCAACTCTTCATCGGCCCGCAACTGAGGCCCGTCCTGCCCCTCTACGCCTTTCCGGCACCGGCCCCTTCCCCATGACTCCCTCCGTCGCCCGCCTGTTCGCGGCGCTGACCCTGACGCTGGCCCTGGCGACTCCCGGGCGTGCGCCTGCGGCTGAAGGCCCGGCAGCGGGCGCAGGCGCGACCATCGCCGCGAAGCCGGCCTCGACCCGGCCCCCCGCAGGAGCCGGCAAGGCGTCGGAAGCAAGGCTGGCGGACACCCCACAGGATCCCTCGCTGGAGGCCTTCGTCGACGGTCTCGTCCGCGATTCCCTGGTCCAGGACCACATCGCCGGCGCGACGGTGGCGATCGTCCAGGACGGCCGGGTCGTCCTGAAGAAGGGCTATGGCGCGGCCTCGCTCGATCCCTGGCGACCCGTGGATCCCGACCGGACCCTGTTCCGCCTTGGCTCGGTTTCGAAGACCTTTACCTGGCTGACGGTCCTGAAGGAGGCGGAGGCTGGGCGACTGCGCCTGCAGGCGCCCGTCAACCTGTTCCTGCCGGAAGCCATTCAGGTGCGCGATCAGGGCTATCCGGCCCCGGTGACGCTGGAGAGCCTGATGTCGCATTCGGCGGGCTTTGAGGACCGGGCCCTCGGGCACCTCTTCGAGCGGGACCCCGCACGTATCCGCCCCCTCGAAGTCTATCTCCGCCAGGAGGGGCCGCGCCGGGTACGGCCGGTGGGCATCCTCTCCAGCTATTCCAACTATGGTGCCGCCCTGGCGGGAGATGCAGCGGCATGGACCTCGGGCAAGACCTTCGAGCGCCTGGCCGAGGAGAGCCTGTTCGAGCCCATGGGGATGGCGCGGACAAGCTTCCGTGAGCCGCGTCCAGCCCGGCAGGACCTCCCGGCTCCCATGGCACCCACCCTGGCGGCGGACCTCTCCAGGGGTTTTTCCTGGACCGGGGTCGGGTTGCGCGCCGAACCCTTCGAGTACATCGGCCAGGTCGCCCCGGCCGGTTCAGCCTCCTCTACCGCTGATGACATGGCCCGCTACATGATCACCCTGCTGGGCGGCGGGCTCAGGGGTGAGACCCGCGTCTGGGGCGAGGCGACGAACCAGGCCCTCGCCCAACCCCTCAGGCGGACCCCGCCCGGGATCAACGGCTGGCGGCGCGGCTTCATCACCTATGCGCTTCCTGGAGGCCTTTCCGGCTATGGCCATGATGGGGCGACCCAGACCTTCATGACCAACATGACGATTGTTCCTGAACTTCGCCTTGGGATCTTCATCAGCACCAACACCAGCACAGGTCGGGTTCTCACCCAGAGGTTTGCGGCCCGGGTGGTGGAGCAGGTCGGGCAGAACTCCACGGCCTGGCCGCGTCCGGCGGCGCCGGGGCTCTACGCCGAGCGCGCGCTCTACGAAGGCCGTTACCTGGGCACACGTCGGGCCTATTCGGGTCTTGAGGGCATGCTGGCGCGCCTCAATGGCGGCCTGACCGTACAGGTGACACCAGAAGGCCGGTTGGTAACGCGCGAAGGGGGCCGCTCTCAGACGTGGGTCCCGGAAGGCTTGCCGAAGTCGGGGCTCTTCATCTCGGATACGGGATACGAGCGCAGGGTGTTCGAGATCGAAGGTGACCGGGCCGCTCGCATGCTGACGGCGCTCAACACCCAGGTCTATGAGCGCGCGCCTTGGTGGAGCCGAGCCAGCCTTCTTGGGGTGGGCGCCGCCGCGACCGCCCTCGCCAGTGCGGCCACGCTCTGGGGAGCCCTGTTCCGTAATCGCCGGGACTTCCGCCAGACGCCGATCCAGGCCCGCGCCGGCGTCCTGCTGGCGCTGGGGTCCAGCCTGTGGCTTGTCGCCCTGGGGCTCTCGGTACTTTGGATGCTGACAATGCCCGCCGACCAGATCCTGTACGATTGGCCAGGGCTCAACCTGCTCGCAGCCTCGGCTACGGCCCTGGTGGCGACCTTCATGACCCTGGTCTGCGCGGGCCTTGCCCCCCTGGTGGTCCGCAGCGGGCGCCGACTGGACAGCTGGAGCCCAGGCCGGCGCATCGGCTACATCGCAACTGTCGGGCTGTCCTTGCTCTTCGGTCTGCTGCTGGCGCTCTGGGGCGGCCTCTCGCCCTGGGCCGGATAGCGCCGGGAGCCTGCTCCCTTCAGATGGAACGTCTGAAGGGCCAAAACAGGCTCTAAGTCCAAAAAGTGAGATCCTGTTTCGATCCGATAACCCGTTCCCACTTCTGGGAATACGATCCAGCGATCCTCGCGACGGGCCCACCAAAATTCCCGCGTAAACTCCTCGTTTACCAACCACTGGGTAATTCCTGCCTATTCGTCGGCAGGAACTGCACCCCTTGTAGCCGACGGTGGGAGACTGAGGACCTTGAACGGTTTCTTCGCCGCTCTGCAGAGATTTGGTCTCGGCCGCCTCGCGGCCTTCGCCGGCATCGGCGTAGGTATCGCCGCGGCCCTTGGGGCCCTGTTCATGAACATGGGCCGTCCGAACGCCCTTCTGTACTCAAACCTCGACCTCAAGGAGGCCGGGGAAATCACCCGCGCCCTGGACCAGGCCAATATCCGCTACGAGGCCAAGGGGGACGGATCGACCCTCATGGTGGCGAGGGACGAGGTCGCGACCACCCGACTGCTGCTGTCCGGCAAGGGGCTGCCGACGGCAGGCTCTGTCGGCTACGAAATCTTCGACCAGACCAGCGTCGTTGGCCAGACGGACTTCGTCCAGCAGCTCAATCGCCAGCGCGCCCTGGAGGGCGAGCTGGCTCGGACCATCCAGAGCCTGGACGGCGTCACCTCGGCACGGGTCCACCTGGTGTTGCCCAAGAAGGAGCTATTCGAGGACGAGATCCAGCAGGCCTCGGCCTCCGTCAGCATCGCGGTCGGCGCCCGGGAGCCCACGCCGGATCAGGTCCGCGCCATCCAGAACCTGGTGGCGGGCGCTGTCCCCAACATGAAGCCTGACAGGGTCACGGTGGTCGACCAGCACGCCAAGACTCTTTCCGGTGGCAGCGAGGGCGACGCCATGGCCGCCGATGGCCGGAAGTCCGCCGTCGAGACCAGGGTCGCAAAGACGGTCAAGACCCTGGTGGAGGGCGTCGTCGGGCCCGGGAAGGCGCGGGTCAACGTCACGGCCGACCTTGATCTCTCTCAGGTGACTATCCAGCAGGAAACCTTCGACCCCGATGGCCAGGTGATTCGTTCGGAGACCACCAGCGAGGAAAACGCCAACGAAAACCAGCCGAACCCGACCGGCGCCGTCACCGCAGCGGCCAACATCCCCGGCGCGCCTCCGAATGCGGAAGGCAATGTGAATTCAGCGTCAGGGCGGACCGGCACCACCACCAACTACGACATCTCCAAGACCGTACGCACCGAGGTCAAGGAGCCAGGACAGATCAAGCGCCTCTCCGTCGCTGTGGCTGTGGATGGCGTGACGGCCCCGGCCGGCAAGGACGGCAAGCCCGGCGCCTATAAGGCCCGCCCGGCCGCGGAAATGCAGAGGATCGAGCAACTGGTCCGGACCGCTGTCGGCTTCGACGCCCAGAGAGGCGACCAGGTCACGGTGATCAACGTCCAGTTCCCCAGCGCCGACACCGGCGGCGGCGTCGTTACCGCCAACCCCCTGATGGGCTTCGACAAGAACGACATCATGCAGATCGTCCAGTGGGTGATCCTGCTGATCGTCGCCCTGCTGACCATCTTCTTCGTGGTCCGGCCCCTGTTCAACGGCTCGGCCGGGGCCCGGACCGGCGTGACCCGGCTGGTCACGACGGCAGATGGACAGCAGATGATGCTGCCGATGGATCCCTCGACCGGGGATCCGCTCTCCCTGCCCGGCCCCGACCAGAGCGAGATGGAGCAGCGGATCGCGATCGCCAAGATCGAGGGCCAGGTCAAGGCCAGTTCGATCAGGCGCGTGGCGGAGTTCGTGGAGTCCCATCCTGAGGAGTCGGTGGCGCTGCTGCGCACCTGGCTGCACCAGCCGACATGAGCCGGGGACCCCAAAAAGGCGGCATGATCACCGACGCCGCCATGCTGACGGGGCCGGAGAAGGCCGCGATTGTTCTTCTCACCCTGGGGGAGGAGGGCACTGCGATCTGGCAGATGCTGGACGAGGAGGAGATCAAAGAGGTCTCCCAGGCCATGGCCACCCTCGGCAACGTCACGTCCAACGTCGTCGAGGTCCTTCTGGTCGAATTCATCTCGAACATCTCCGGCGGCGGCACCGTCATGGGCTCGTTCGAGCAGACCCAGCGGCTCCTCGCCTCCTTCCTCGACCCCGACAAGGTCGACGGCCTCATGGAGGAAATCCGCGGTCCGGCCGGCCGGACCATGTGGGACAAGCTGGGCAATGTCAGCGAAGGCGTCCTCGCCAATTACCTGAAGAACGAGTACCCGCAGACCGTCGCCGTCGTCCTTTCCAAGGTCAAGCCGGACCATGCCTCCCGCGTCCTCGGTGCCCTGCCCGAGGACTTCGCCATGGAATGCGTGACCCGGATGCTCCGCATGGAGCCGGTCCAGCGCGAGATCCTCGACAAGATTGAGCAGACCCTGCGCACTGAATTCATGTCGAACCTGGCCCGCACCTCCAAGCGCGACAGCCACGAAATGATGGCGGATATCTTCAACTCCTTCGACCGGCAGACCGAGACCCGCTTCATCTCGGCCCTCGAGGAGCGGAACCGCGACAGCGCCGAGCGTATCCGGGCCCTGATGTTCGTCTTCGAGGACCTCTCCAAGCTGGATCCTGGCGGGGTCCAGACCCTGCTCAGGGCAGTGGACAAGGCCCAGCTCGGCCTGGCCCTGAAGGGCGCATCCGAGGATCTGCGAAACCTGTTCTTCTCCAACATGTCCGAGCGTGCCGCCCGGATCCTGCGGGAAGACATGGAGAACATGGGCCCCGTCCGGCTCCGCGATGTCGATCAGGCTCAGATGGCCATGGTCCAGTCGGCGAAGGACCTGGCGCAGAAGGGCGAGATCATGCTCGCCGGCTCGAGCGGCGATGACGAGCTGATCTACTGATGGCCGAGCCCCTCCTCGAAAGATTTGGCTTCGACACCGTCTTTGACAGCGCGGGGAATGTCGCGCGCGGCGCGCCCCGGCCAAAGCGCTACTTCACGGTCGACGAGGTGGAGGCCGTTCGCGCCCGTGCCTTCGCCGACGGCGAGCAGAAGGCGCTTGGCGAGATATCGGCCCTGCAGGCGGGGGCGCTTGTGGAAATCTCCAAGCACGCGGAGCATGGGCTGGGCAGGCTGGCGCACGTGGCCCACGCCCACCGGGAGGGCTCTGCAGCCCTCGCACTTGCCTGCGCCCGCGCCATAGCGGGCGAGGTCCTGGGCCTCTTCCCACGGGCGGCCCTGGAGAGCGCCCTCGCCGCCCTCGCCGACGAAATCGAGTCCGAACCGCGGCTGATCGTGAACGTGTCCCCTGCGCTGGCGGCAGTGGTCGGTGAGACCCTGTCCGACACCGCGGCGGCGATCGGTTTCGCCGGGCAGATCCTGGTCCGTGAGGATGCCGACCAGATCGGAGCCGCCTTTACCCTGGATTTTGGCGACGGCGCCGCCAGCTTCGATCCCGAAGACGCGGCGCTGCGGGTCGGGAAGGCTCTCAAGGCCGCCCTGGCCGCCGAAGGCATGCACGCTGAACCTCTGCACCCCGGTGGGGAAGGCTGAACGACATGAGCGACAATGATCTCGATCTTGACGAACTGGGTCCGGCCGATGCCCCGCCGCATCCAGGCGGAGACACGGGCGAGAAGACGGCATCGGACCTTGCACCCATCTTCGATGTCCCGGTGTCCATCTCGGCTGTTCTCGGCCGGGCCACAATGAGCGTCTCGCAACTGCTGCAGCTCAACTCCGGTAGCGTGCTGGAGCTGGACCGGCGCGTCGGTGAGGCCATCGACATCTACGTCAACAACCGCCTGGTGGCGCGCGGTGAGGTCGTCATCGTCGACGAGCGCCTCGGCGTGACCATGACGGAAATCATCAAGGACGGCGACACCCAGTCCTAGGGACCCGGGGTCGAAGCGGAGACGGATCATGCGGCTTCTAGTCGTTGGACAACTGAACGGACAATTGGCGGCCGCCGTGAAGATGGCGATGGCGCAGGGGGCGAAGGTCAGCCACGTGGAGACTATAGCGGCGGCCACGCATGCCTTGCGGGCCGGACAGGGCGCGGACCTGCTGCTGGTGGACTACAACCTAGATATCGCCGCCCTGATCGCCGCCAACGAAGCCGAGCGCATCCGTGCGCCGGTGGTGGCCTGCGGCGTTGACTCCGACGCCCGCAAGGCGGCCGATGCCATCCGGGCAGGTGCCAAGGAGTTCATTCCCCTTCCGCCGGACGCAGAGATGATCGCCGCGGTCCTGGCCGCTGTGTCCGACGACAATCGCCCGATGATCGCCGAGGACCCGGCCATGCGGGCGGTCATCGCCATGGCCGAGCAGGTGGCGCCGTCGGAGGCCTCGATCCTCATCACTGGAGAGAGCGGCTCCGGCAAGGAGATCGTCGCCCGCCACGTCCACCAGAAATCCCGTCGGACCAGCAGGCCCTTCATCTCGGTGAACTGCGCCGCCATCCCTGAAAACCTCCTCGAAAGTGAGCTGTTCGGTCACGAGAAGGGTGCCTTCACCGGCGCCCTCGCCCGCCGCATCGGCAAGTTCGAGGAAGCCAATGGCGGGACCCTGCTGCTGGACGAAATCTCGGAGATGGACACCCGGCTGCAGGCCAAGCTCCTGCGGGCCATCCAGGAACGCGAGATCGACAGGGTCGGCGGCTCCCAGCCCGTAAGGGTCGACATCCGCATCCTTGCCACGTCGAACCGGGACCTGGTGCAGGCGGTAAGGGACGGGACCTTCCGCGAGGACCTGCTTTACAGGCTCAACGTCGTCAATCTGAGGCTGCCGCCGCTTCGCGAACGTCCCGGCGACATACTGCCGATGGCTGAGTTCTTCATCCGCAAGTACGCCGCGGCGAACGGGCTTCCACCCCGCGTCCTTTCAGCCGAGGCTCGCCGGCGCCTTCTGGGGCATCGCTGGCCCGGCAATGTGCGAGAGCTTGAGAACGCCATGCACAGGGCGGTTCTGCTGGCCAGCGGAGACATCATCGAGGAAGGCGCGGTCCGCCTTCCGGATGGCCAACCTCTTGGCCCCTCCGACGCTGGCGCCCGCGCCGCCCAGGTCGCGGCCAGCACGGCTGAGGCGATTTCGCGAAGCTTTGTCGGCCAGACCGTAGCGGCCATGGAGCAGCAGCTGATCATCGACACCCTGGAACACTGCTTTGGCAACCGTACCCATGCGGCGAACATCCTGGGCATCTCCATCCGGACCCTCCGCAACAAGCTCAAGGAGTACACCGAGGCTGGCATCAGCGTCCCGGCGCCCCAGATGGGCGCGAGCGCGGCCTGAGGACCTGATCGGTGGCTGACACAACATTCAATGGGGTCGAGCCCCGCAAGCTGACCCCCGCCCTGGTCTTCAGTTGGTTGTTGCGGGGTGAGGTGGCGCTGGCCCTCGGCGTCGTGTCGGTTCTTGTCCTGCTGATCCTGCCCGTCCCGGCCTTCCTTCTGGACGCGCTACTGGCGATCTCGATGGCGGCATCCATCCTCATCCTGATGACCTCGCTGTTCATCCGGAGGCCTCTCGACTTCACAGCCTTCCCGACGGTCCTGCTGGTCACGACCCTGTTCCGGCTGGCCCTGAACGTGGCCTCGACCCGCCTGATCCTGGCGCACGGTCATGAAGGCGTACACGGCGCGGGCAAGGTCATCGAGTCCTTCGGTCGCCTGATGACCGGAGGCAATTTCACGATCGGCATCATCGTCTTCGCCATCCTGGTGATCGTGAACTTCATAGTCATCACCAAGGGTTCAGGCCGGATCGCCGAGGTCGCGGCTCGATTCACCCTCGATTCCATGCCCGGAAAGCAGATGGCGATCGACGCCGACCTGTCATCGGGCCTGATCGACCAGGAAGAGTCGCGCCAACGCCGCAAGGAGCTCGAACAGGAATCGACCTTCTTCGGCTCGATGGACGGTGCTTCGAAGTTCGTCCGCGGCGACGCCATCGCCGGGCTGATGATCGTGGCGATCAACATCATCGGCGGCATTCTCATCGGAACCCTGCAGCATGGCGTTCCACTGGCGCAGGCTGCATCCACCTACACCCTCATGACGATCGGCGACGGCCTCGTGACCCAGATTCCGGCCCTGATCATCTCGATCGCTGCCGGCTTCCTGGTGTCCAACGCAGGCGTCGATGGCTCGACGGACAGGGCGCTGGTCACGCAGTTGGCCATGAACCCCATCAGCCTGGGCATGGTCTCGGCAACATCGGGCGTGATCGCCCTGATCCCGGGCATGCCGGTGATACCCTTCGCCCTGCTCTCCATCGCCGCCGGCTTCCTGGCCTGGAAGCGATCCTCGAATGCGCGGATGGCTGAGTTCCTGGGGAAAGACGACTACGGCGGATCCCAGCCGGAGACCGAGGAGCACATCAGCCAGACCCTTGCCATGGACGAGATCAAGATCGAGCTTGGCTACGGATTGCTGCCCCTGATCAACGACCTTGAAGGCCGTCGCCTGACAGACCAGATCAAGGCCCTGCGCAAGACCCTCGCGGCGGAGTTCGGCTTTGTCATGCCGCCGGTCCGGATTCTCGACAACATGCGGCTGCCCGCCCAGGGCTACCTCATCCGCATCAAGGAGCTGGAGGCCGGTTCTGGAGAGGTGCGCCTGGGAAGCCTGATGGTCATGGACCCGCGGGGTGGGCAGGTGGATCTGCCGGGCGAGCACATGCGCGAGCCAGCCTTCGGACTGCCGGCGACCTGGATCGAGGATAGCCTCCGGGAGGAGGCGACCTTCCGCGGCTACACTGTGGTCGATCCCGCGACCGTGCTCACCACCCATCTCACCGAGATCCTCAAGGAAAACATGCCGGATCTGCTGTCCTATTCGGAGGTCCAGAAGCTGCTCCGGGACCTGCCGTCCGAGCAGAAGAAGCTGGTCGACGACCTCGTCCCCTCGGTGGTCTCGGCGACGACGCTCCAGAGGGTCCTGCAGGCCCTCCTGCGCGAACGCGTCTCGATCCGCGACCTGCCCTCCATCCTCGAGGGGCTCGGCGAGGCGGCGCCGCACAGCACTTCGCTCACCAGCCTCGTAGAGCAGGTCAGGGCCCGGCTGGCCCGACAGCTCTCCTTCGCCTACCGCGGAGACGACGGCGCCCTGCCGATCATCACCCTCTCTCCAGACTGGGAGGCCGCCTTTGCCGAGTCCCTGGTTGGGTCAGGCGAGGACCGCCAGCTGTCCATGGCGCCATCGCGGCTCCAGGAGTTCATCCGTGGGGTTGGCGACGCCTTCGAGCGCGCAGCCCAGGCCGGGGAGTCTCCAGTCCTGCTCACCAGCCCGGGAATCCGCCCCTATGTCCGCTCATTGATAGAGCGCTTCCGAGGCCAGACCCCGGTCATGAGCCAGAACGAAGTCCACCCCCGGGCGCGGCTCAAGACCGTGGGGGTGATCTGATGGTCGAGGGAGATCGCGTCGTGGATCAAACCGGGGGCGAGTTGCGGCGGGCGCCTCTGACTGCTAGCGAGTTGTCCTCCCGGGCCAGCGCCGAACAGGGCATGGAAAGCTGATGTTTGATCTGAAACCCAACAGCCGCCCGGCGCGCTTCACCTCGGACATGTTCTGGGAGCTGATGTCCTTCGATACCCTCATGACCCGACAGGTCATCCACCTGATCTACTGGTCGGGCCTGGGGATCACCGCCCTTGTCGGCTTTGGCTTCATCGGCACGGCCGTGGGCGTGGCTATCCGCGAGCAATTCCCCTTCGGGATCCTGCTTGGCATGGCTGTTCTGGTCGGCGGCACCCTGGTGATCGGCATTCTGGCCCTGCTCTGGAGAGCCTTCTGCGAGCTCTATGTGGCGCTCTTCCGGCTCAGCGACGACATCCACGCCCTGCGCCAGGCCAATGATCAGGACGCCAATAGCGACGGTGCCCCCTGACCTTAGGCGCCCCCTGACCTTAGGCGCCCCCTGACCTCAGGCGCCCGCTGACGCCCGGCCGGCCCGCAGGATTCCCATTTCGTCGAGTTCCGCCGTGTCCCGGCGCGCGGCCTCCTGGACACGCCGCCGGGCCAATCCATCTGAGACATTTTCATACTTCTTCTGGGTCTCGAAGGCCTCCACAAGGGCGTCACGGGCTCCGGCCTCTTCGGCCAGGACCAGTTCGAGGGCCGAAAGCAGGGTCATCCGGCGCGCCTTACATCCGGCAAGGAAGCCGGGATGATGGAAGGCGGCGACGGGATCGCTCCGGACGAAGTCCGCCTCCGCCTCGATCTGGGCGTCGAGAACCACGAGCCCCATTTCCGCCACCTCCCGGCGGGCCATGATCTCTGCCAGGCGTTTGCGGACAGTCTCCACCTCGTAGCCCGCGATGCGGACAAGGCTCTTGTCCCAGCTCATGCGCCGCCACCAGCAAGGATCTGTTCAAGCCTGAAGAAGGACTCTGGAAGGCTCGAAACCTCATCCTTGTCCTGTCCCAGGAAGGCTTCAAGGGCCGGATTGAGGGCGATGGCCCTGTCGACCATGGGGTCCGATCCCGCCCGGTAGGCGCCGATGCGGATCAGTTCCTCCATATTGGCGTAGGCCGAGAGAACCTGACGGGCATCACGCACGATGGTGCGTTCCCGGGTGTCCTGGCAGGCGGGCATGGTCCGGCTGATCGACTTCAGGACATTGATCGCCGGGAAGCGTCCACGCTCAGCTATGGCCCGCTCCATGACAATGTGGCCGTCGAGGATACCCCGCACGGCGTCGGCGATCGGTTCGTTGTGGTCGTCTCCGTCCACGAGGACGGTGAAGATGCCGGTAATGGGCCCGCCGCGCGTGCCGTCAGGGCGCACAGGACCCGGGCCGGCGCGTTCCAGAAGCTTTGGCAGCTCCGTGAAGACGGTCGGCGTATATCCCTTGGTGGTCGGGGGTTCGCCCGCAGCGAGTCCGATCTCCCTCTGGGCCATGGCGAAGCGGGTCACCGAGTCCATCAGGCAGAGAACCTCCAGGTCCTGGTCCCGCATGTACTCGGCGATGGCCAGGGTCATGTAGGCCGCCTGCCGCCGCTTGAGCGCCGGCTCGTCGGAGGTGGCGACCACGACGACAGCCCGCTTGAGACCCTCCTCGCCGAGCGTCTCCTCGATGAATTCGCGCACCTCCCGGCCCCGCTCGCCGATCAGGCCGACCACGACGGCATCACACTCGGACTGACGGGCCAGCATGGAGAGAAGCACTGACTTGCCGACCCCGGAGCCGGAGAAGACCCCCAGCCTCTGCCCGCGGCAGCAGGTGGTGAAGACGTTCATCGCGCGGACGCCGAGGTCCAGCCTGGGCCCTACCCGGTCGCGGGCGTGGGCGGGCGGCGGCGAGGCGCGGAGCGGATAACCGGCGCCCCCGCGCGGAAGCGGGCCCTTGCCGTCGATGGGTTCGCCAAAGGCGTTCACGATACGCCCAAGCCAGCCCCGGGTCGGATGAACGGCGGATCCCTGGGGCTCGATATGAATGGCAGCGCCGGGCGCTATGCCCTCCACAGGGCCAAAGGGCATGAGCAGTGCGCGGGAGTCCCGGAAACCCACCACCTCGGCGGCCAGGGGCGCCGCACCCCTCCGCTCGATCTCAGCCCGGGCGCCGACCGCCAGCCGGGTCATACCGCCGCGCGCTTCGATGAGCAGGCCCGAGACCGCTGCAACCCGCCCGGTCACGACCAGGGGCTCCAGCTTCTCAACGGCCTCGACGAGGTTGTGCAAGACGCAGTCTCCAGTCGCGACTCAAGTACATAGCTTGTGTCCTACAGGCTTAATCAGCTGTGAAGAGCCGGGATCGGGATCAGGCCCCCTAAACCGCGGCCGTCCGGCGATCCGCATGCCCGAAGCGCCGAAGGAAGAGACCAAGGATCAGGCCGGCGAAGAGGGCGCGCCCAAGGGTGCGGCCCGGCCGCAGCCTGATCTCATCCCCGAGGCTGAAGGGCTGGGGGGGAAGGGCCTCCAGCGGCGCGGACAGGTCCGGGTCGCCGCAATCCTCGGGAAAGATCCCGGCACCGGCCTCGGCAAGGCCGCTGGGACCGGGATCGGCGTCCAAATCCGGAGACATGCCCTGACCTCCTGCTGGCCGGCGACTTCGCCGTGCGCCTCTAATATGGGCCTGAAGCGCGCGGGCGCCAGTCCGGGCGAGCCACAGGCATTCGCAGGGGATGTCCAATCACAAAAGATTCAACAGGCCCGAAGCCAAGCCCGGAAGCGCGGGCTTGCAGCCGATTCGCGAACCGGGTTAACGCTTTTCGCAGCAAGGTTACCGACATTAACCTTTCTTAAATTAACCCTCTGGCAGGGTGAGTTTGCCGGGGCGCGTCGCGAAGCGAATCAGCGCCCGGGCCGGAGGGGCAAGGAGGCAAGTATGCGCGTACTGCTTATCGAGGACGACAGCGCGACAGCGCAGAGCATTGAATTGATGCTCAAATCTGAGGGGTTCAACGTCTATACGACGGACCTGGGTGAGGAAGGCATAGATCTGGGCAAGATCTATGACTACGACCTGATCCTTCTGGACCTGAACCTGCCCGACATGAGCGGCATGGATGTGCTGCGGAACCTGCGGGTCGGCAAGATCGACACGCCCATCATGATCCTCTCCGGCACTTCGGAGATCGACACCAAGGTCAAGACGCTCGGCGGCGGTGCCGACGACTACATGACCAAGCCCTTCCACAAGGACGAACTGGTCGCCCGGATCCACGCGGTGGTCCGTCGGTCCAAGGGCCACGCCCAGTCCGTGATCCGCACAGGCGACATCCTGGTCAACCTCGACGCCAAGACGGTGGAGGTGAACAACAACCGGGTGCACCTGACGGGCAAGGAGTACCAGATGCTGGAACTCCTCTCCCTCCGGAAGGGCACGACCCTGACCAAGGAAATGTTCCTCAACCACCTCTACGGCGGCATGGACGAACCCGAGCTGAAGATCATCGACGTCTTCATCTGCAAGCTGCGCAAGAAGTTGGCCGCCGCCGCGGACGGCAAGCACTATATCGAGACAGTCTGGGGACGTGGCTACGTGCTCCGCGACCCGATGGAGGGCCAGGCAGCCGCCTGACCGATCGATCCCCCCCAGGACCTGCAGCGCCCGCCTTACGGCGGGCGTTCTTGTTTCCAGGGCGGTTCAAGATAAGGTTCGGCCCTCCGGGGAATGGGAGAAGAAACCATGCGGCTTGCCGCACTGTGCGTCACCCTCGCGGCGGCGCTGAGCCTCACCTTCGTTGCCCTCCGTCCGCCGTCGCCCGTACCCGCCGATGCGCCGGCCAGCGCCTTCTCCGCGCAGCGGGCCTTTTCCGATGTCGTGGCCATGGCGAAGTCGCCGCACCCGGTCGGCTCTCCCGCCAATGCCCAGGTCAGGGATTTCCTGCTGGCCCGGATGACCGCCCTGGGCCTGGCGCCCGAAGTCCAGCCTGCCTTTGCCCTCAGGAAGGTCGCCCGAGCGCAGCAGCCACTCTTCGTGGGTGGTCAGGTGGAGAACATCGTCGGCGTTCTGCCCGGGCGCGACCGCACCGCCCCCGCCCTCGTGATCATGGCGCACTACGATAGCGTAGCGAACTCGCCCGGTGCCGGGGATGACGCCGCCGGCGTCGCCGCCGCCCTTGAACTGGCCAGGATCCTCCGGCTCCAGGGAACTCCAGCGCGGGACGTTATCTTCCTCATTACCGACGGCGAGGAAGCCGGCCTGCTGGGCGCGGACGCCGCCTTCACCCAGACACCGCTGGCCCGCCGGGCCGGGTTCCTGATCAACATGGAGGCCCGGGGCGGGGGCGGGCTCGCCCAGATGTTCCAGACCGGGGCGCAGAACGCTGGAACGGTCGAGGTGCTTCGCCAGAACGCCAGCCAGCCCTCGGCCTCGTCCCTGGCCGTGCTGATCTACTCGGCCATGCCGAACGATACAGACTTCACGGTCTCCCGTGCCGCAGGGGTCGACGGCTTGAACTTCGCCTTCATCGGCAGGCAGTTCGACTACCACGCTGCCTCTTCGACGCCGGCGGCCCTGCAGTTGGGCAGCCTGCAGCACATGGGCGACCAGGTCACGGCGGCGACCCGCGCCCTGGCCTATGCACCCCGGCTTCCGGAGCGCGGCCCAGACCAGGTCTTCTCCCATGTCTTCGGCGACCTCATCATCGCCTACCCACCGCTTGTCGGCTGGCTGGTGCTCGCCGCCTGTGCGGGCCTCCTTGCCCTGGCCGTGCGCAATGCCCGCCGGCTTGGCGTCCTGGACGCCCCAGGGGTGGCTCGCGGGGTGGGAGCGGCCATCTACCTGTTGCTCCTGACTGCCGCCCTTCTGCATCTGGCGCGACTGATCGGCACCGAAGGCGGCGGGTTCCTGGAACAAAGGTCGCTCCTGGCCCAGGTTGCGACCTGGGAGGCGGCCCTGCTGTTTCTGGGCCTGTCCGTTGCGCTGCTGACGCCGAGACTGGTGGGTGCCGGAAGAGGCCGTCTTGCCGCCGCGGCCCTCGGCCTCGCAGCGGCGGCGGCGGCACAGTTCTTTGGCTGGGACCTGGCCGCCCTCGCCCTCGGCGGCGCCGCCGCCGTCTGTGGAGGCCTGACCTTCGGGGCGCCCGTCCGCATCGCACCGGCCTGGACCGGCGTCCTGGCGACCGCCCTGGCGGTCAGCCTCGGACTGCAGATCGCCTTGCCGACGGCGGCCTTCCTGGTCGCCTGGCCCCTCCTGGCGGCCTGCCTCCTCGCCGCGCTCACCTCGCTGGGCGGGACAGAGTCCAGCTGGAGGATTCCCCTCCTCGGGGTCCTGATCGGGACGCCGATGACCGCCTGGCTCCTGGGCTATGCCCATGGCGCCTTCCTGGGCCTGGATCTTCCAGCCCTGTTGGCCGTATTCGGATGGCTCTGCCTGATCGGGCTCTGGCCGATGATCCAGGGCGATCCCGGCGACAAGATTGGCGACAGGCGCGTCTGGCTGGCAGCGGCGGCGGCCCTGGCCCTCGGGCTGGGACTCTCCGCCCTGGTCCGCCTCGCGCCGCTCTGGTCGGCGCGACACCCCCAGGCCACGATCGTCCAGCACCTGCAGGACGCCGGGGGCGGCAAGGGCTACACCCTTTCCACCGAGCCGCATCTCTCCGCCTGGACCCGGAAGGTTCTGGCCCGGGGCGGCGAACGCCCGGTCCAGACCCGCGACGAACTCGTCGCGCGGGCCCCCTTCTGGGCGAGCCCCGCCCCCACCGTCCCCCTCGTCGGGGCGACGGTCGCCCTTCAGACAATTCAGAACGGCAGGCAGCGGCTGACGGTCAACGTGCCCGCCGGCATCCGGGGGCTCAGCCTGGACCTGAGATCCGACACCCTCGCCGGTAGCGCCACTGTGAACGGACGGCCCGCAGCCTTGCTGGCAGCGCCGGGTGTCTGGAACCAGATCCGGCTGCAGGCCCCCCCTGGAACCCTGGCGGTGGAGTTCACACCCGCAGGCCCGGGCCGGCTTGAAGTCCGCACCCTGTCGCGCACGGAAGGCTGGCCCAAGGGCCTGCCGCCCCTGCCCGCCCGTAGCCCGCAGGAAATGGCCTTCGGCGACAGCGACACCGCCCTCGTCCGCGACGCTCGGACCTTCAGCTGGTGAGCCGGGAGACCCCCTTGAGCGACTGCGTCGTCTACCACAACCCGGCCTGCGGGACCTCGCGCAACACCCTGGCCCTCCTGAGGGAAAAGGGGGTCGAGCCCCAGGTCGTGGAATACCTGAAGGTTGGCTGGACCGAAGCCCAACTGAAGACGCTGGCGGCACGCGCCGGGGTTCCCCTTCGGGCGTTCCTCCGCCTGAGGGGAACCCGGGCCGAGGCGCTTGGGCTCACTGGGGAGGGTGTCTCGGAGGCAACCCTGGCGGCGGCCATGTCGCAGGAGCCGATCCTGGTCGATCGACCGATCGTGGAAGGCCCACGGGGTGTGGCCCTGTGCCGCCCCGCTGAACGGGTCCTGGACCTGATCTGAGTGCGGACCTGAAAAAGGGCCCCGCCTTGCGGCGGAGCCCCTGTCCGGATCCGGGAGGGATCAGTCGAAAACGATGACCGAGCGGGCGAGGCCGCCCTTCTTCATGTCGTCGAAGCCCTCGTTGACCTGGTCCAGCCGGATCCGCTGGGAGATCATCTCGTCGAGCTTGAGCTTGCCGGACATGTAGAAGTCCACCAGGCGGGGCATGTCGACCGGGAAGCGATTAGAGCCCATCAGCGAGCCCTGGATGCGCTTCTCGCCCAGGAAGGCCGCGCCCGGGAGGGTAATGTTCTGGCCGAGCGGGATCATGCCGATGATGTTGGCCGTGCCACCCCGGCGCAGCATGTTGAAGGCCTGCTCGGCGGTCTTGGACAGGCCGATGGCCTCGAAGGCGTGGTGCACGCCGCCACGGGTCATCTCGAGGACTTCCTTGACCGCGTCGGTCTTGGAAGCGTCGATGAAGTCGGTAGCCCCGAACTCCCGGGCCAGGTTGTCCTTGGAGCCGAACATGTCGATGGCGATGATCCGGCCGGCACCGGCGATGGCCGCGCCGTTGATCGCCGACAGGCCGACGCCGCCGCAGCCGATAACCGCCACCGTCTCGCCGGGGCGTACGCCCGAGGTGTGGATGGCCGCGCCCACGCCGGTCATGACGGAGCAGCCGATCAGGGCTGCGCGGTCCAGGGGCATGTCCTTGCGGATCGAGACGCAGGCGTGCTCGTGGATCAGCATGTACTCGGCGAAGGAGGACAGGTTGAGGAACTGCGGCAGGGGGGTGCCGTTCTGGGTCAGGCGGGCATCGTCACCGGAGTCGCGCTTGGTCTCAGGGCTGACGCAGAGGGACAGGCGTCCCGTCAGGCAGCTTTCGCAGTGGCCGCAATAGGCCGACAGGCAGGTGATGACGTGGTCGCCTACCTTTACCGTGCGCACCTCGGAGCCGACCGCCTCAACGACGCCGGCGCTCTCGTGGCCCAGGACGGCCGGGAGCGGGTGCGGATAGGAGCCTTCCATGAAGTGCAGGTCCGAATGGCACAGGCCGGCGGCCTTGGTGCGGATCAGGACCTCACGCGGTCCAGGCTTGTTGATCTGGACGTCTTCGATCTGAAGCGGCTTGCCCACTTCGCGCAGAACGGCGGCCTTCATGTCGGCTTCTCCCCTCGTCTCGCCCCTGTGGGCGTTGGCAATGCGCCAGCCTGAAGGGCTGGGTGGAACGGACCTTATCGCCCTTGGGGCGGCGGGCGCCAGCGTCTTTTCAGGTCCTCGCCAAACCCGCCCGTAACTCGCGCTTGAGGACCTTTCCGGTCGGTCCGATGGGCAGGCTGTCGACGATGCGCACCTCGTCGGGAACCCACCACTTCGCCACCCGGGCGGCGACATGGTCGCGCAGCGCCGCCGGGTCGGCGTCCTGGCCAGGGCGGAGAACCACGAGCAGGAGGGGACGCTCGTCCCACTTCGGATGCGGGACACCGATGGCGGCGGCCATGGCGACGGCAGGGTGCGAGGAGACTGCGTCCTCAAGGTCCAGTGTAGAGATCCACTCGCCGCCGGACTTGATCACGTCCTTGGACCGGTCGGTCAGGCGCAGGTAGCCCTCGGGATCGATGGCGGCGATGTCGCCGGTGTCGAACCAGCCGTCGGCGCCAAAGGCTTCCGCACCGTCGTTGCGGAAATAGGCCGAGGCCACCCAGGGGCCGCGCACCTGCAGGGCGCCCGACTGTCGCCCGTCGTGGGTTAGGATCGCCCCGTCCTCGCCGACGATCCGGAGTTCCACGCCCCAGTTGGCCCGACCCTGGCGTTGCTTGCGGACCAGAGCCGCCTCGGCGGTCTCGCCGGCATGGACGGCCAGGGGGGTATTGATCACGCCGAGGGGGCTGGTCTCAGTCATGCCCCAGATCTGCCGGACATCCGCCCCCAGCCGGTCCTGGACCCGGGAGATCAGGGACGCCGTCGGCGCCGAGCCACCCACCGCCACGGTCCGGACCGAGGTGAGGGCCTGGCCTGTCCCCTCGAGATGGTCGAGCACGCCAACCCAGATGGTCGGCACGCCCAGGAGGAAGGTCGCCTGCTCGGCCACCGCAAGATCGCAGACGGAGGGCCCATCGAGATGCCGTCCCGGCAAGATGAGCTTGGCCCCCACCAGGGGGGCCGCATAGGGCGTGCACCAGGCGTTGGCGTGGTACATCTGGGCGCAGGGCAGGATGGCGTCCGCGGCGCCGAGACCGAAGCAGTCCGGCTGGATCACCGCCATGGCGTGCAGCACAGTCGAGCGGTGCGAGTAGAGCACACCCTTAGGATTGCCCGTGGTCCCCGAGGTGTAGCAGAGGGCCGAGGCCTGCCGTTCGTCGAGTTCCGGCCAGGCAAACGCCGGGTCGGCACCTGCGAGGATGTCTTCGTAGACCAGGGTGCCGGCCGGCGCGCCCTGCGGCAGGTTCGCACGGTCCGTGAGGGCGACAAAGGTCTTCACTGTCTCCAGCTTGGCGCCGATCTCGGCAACCAGGTCGGCGAAGGTGATGTCCCAGAACAACAGGCTGTCGCCGGCATGGTTGGCGACCCAGGCCACCTGGTCCGGATGCAGCCGGGGATTGATGGTGTGCAGGACGGCGCCCAGGCCGCTGACGGCGTAATAGAGTTCGAAATGGCGGTGGGTGGACCAGGCCAGGGTGGCGACCCGGTCGCCGGGACCCACGCCCAGCGCTTGCAGAGCGTTGGCCATGCGCTTCACTCGGTGAAGGGCGTCAGCGTAGCCGTAGCGGTGGATCGGCCCCTCGACGGTTCGGGTGACGATCTCGCGGCCAGGATGCCAGGCCGCCGCGTATTCCAGGATGGAGGGCAGGGTCAGGGGCCTGTCCATCATCAATCCAAGCATGCGCCCTTCCCTCCCGACGGGACGGCGCGCCGCAGGGTCACCCCGCCCGGCGCGTCACCGTCATCATGTAGTTGACCCCGGAGTCCGACGACAGCCGCCAGACACCTGACAGGGGATCGAAGCTCACCCCGAAAGGGCCCTGCATGTCCAGAGGTTCGGCGGAAAGGAAGCCCCGCAGCTCTTCCGGAGTGAGGAACTTGCGCCAGTCATGGGTGCCGGCCGGCAGCCAGCGCAGGACATACTCCGCCCCGATCTTGGCCAGGGCCAGGGCCCGGAGGGTGCGGTTCAGGGTGGCCACGACCATCAGGCCGCCGGGTGCCAGCAGGCGCCCGCAGGTGCGCAGGAACTCGCCCGGGTCGGCCACGTGCTCGATGACCTCCATGTTGAGGATCACGTCGAAGGGCGGCGTCCCCTCAGCCTCCAGGGCCTCGGCGGTCGAGGCGAGGTAGGTGACGGGAACACCGGTCTGTTCGGCATGGGCCCGGGCCGTGCCGATATTGCGCTCGGAGGCGTCGACCCCCGTCACCTCAAAACCAAGTCGCGACATGGGTTCGGACAACAGCCCCCCGCCGCAGCCGATGTCGAGCAGCCTCAGGCCTTCGAAGGGCTGGCGGCTGGCACCGTCCCGGCCGAAGTGCGCCAGGCCCGTCTCCCGGATGAAGGACAGGCGGACCGGGTTGAAACGGTGCAGGGGGGCAAACTTGCCCTTGGGGTCCCACCATTCGGCAGCGATGCGAGAGAACCTCTCGACTTCGGCGGGATCGATGCTGGAGCGGGGCTCGGCCATGGACGGCACATACCAGAGGCTCCCGTGGCCTGAACAGGGGAAAGCCGGGATCGCCCGGGAGTTGCTCCCTCCCCGCCCCCCCGCTAGAACGCCCTTCTTTCCGGTCTGGAGTGCAGATTGCGAGCCATGTCGCGGCTGGTCATGAAATTCGGCGGCACCTCCGTGGCCGACCTGGAACGCATCCGGCGCGTCGCGAGGCTGGTCGCCGCCGAAACTGCAGCGGGCCACAGGGTCGCGGTCGTCGTCTCTGCCATGAGTGGCAAGACCAACGAGCTCGTGGCCTGGACAGACGCTGCAGGACCCGCCGCTGATGGTCTGCCGGCCTCTGATGACGAATATGACGTCGTGGTGGCGTCAGGCGAACAGGTGACCGCCGGCCTCCTGGCCATGATCCTGCGCAACTTGGGTCTGTCCGCCCGCTCCTGGATGGGCTGGCAGGTCCCCATCATCGCCGACGACGCCCATGGCCGCTCGCGCATCGACGACGTTCCCCCGGAAGCGCTGACGGCCTCGATGGACGCTGGCGTGATCGCGGTCATTGCCGGCTTCCAGGGGGTGACGGCCTCAGGCCGGATCGCGACCCTGGGCCGAGGCGGATCCGACACCAGCGCCGTGGCGATCGCCGCCGCGGTGCGGGCAGTACGCTGCGACATCTACACGGACGTCGATGGGGTCTACACCACCGACCCCCGTATCGAGTCCCGGGCCCGGAAGCTGGCGCGCATCTCCTACGAGGAGATGCTGGAGATGGCCTCCCTGGGCGCCAAGGTCCTGCAGACCCGGTCGGTGGAGCTGGCCATGGCCCAAAAGGTGCCACTGCGGGTCCTGTCGAGTTTTGTCGAGCCCGGCGATGCCCCGGGCCAGGGCACCATTGTGTGCGACGAGGAAGAGATCATGGAAAAGCGGATCGTCAGCGGAGTCGCCTACAGCCGGGACGAGGCCAAGATCAGCCTGTTCGGCCTGCCCGATCATCCGGGCGTCTCTTCGGTCATCTTCGGGGCCCTGGCTGACGCCAACGTGAATGTCGACATGATCGTGCAGAGCCACGCCCGGATCGCCGATACGGCCAACATGGAGTTCACCGTCGGCAAGCGGGACGCCGGACGAGCGGTGGACGTGGTCCGCCGCCTCAAGGATCAGGTCGGTTTCGAGGATGTCCAGGTCAACGAGGACGTCGCCAAGGTGTCGGTGATCGGCGTTGGCATGCGCAGCCACGCGGGCGTCGCCAAGACCATGTTCGGCGCCCTGGCCGAGAAGGGCGTCAACATCCAGGTCATTTCGACTTCGGAAATCAAAATCTCCGTCCTGATCGACGCCGCCTACACCGAACTGGCGGTTCGGGCCCTCCACGCCGCCTACGGTCTGGACCAGCTCTGACCTGGCCCTACCGGCTCCTTGCCGCCGGAGGGAAGGTCATCGGATAGTCTGGGGACCAGTGGTTGGCCGTCCCGCTGGTCACATACCCGCAGAGGAAAAGCGCGCAGATCAGGGCGCCCGGCAGGTAGCTGTTCGTCCGGCGCCAGGTGAAGACCGAGATCACACCGACGATCGCCAGCAGGGGAATGAACTGCAGGGCGACAATGATGTTGAGGGGCTCGGTCGGGGTCAGAAGCAGGCCCGTCGAGAACAGGGTTCCGTACTGCAGCGCCGCCAGGACCAGGAAGCCCCCGCCCAGGACGCCCGCCGCCGTCAGGTAGGTCGATCGCCGTCCGGCGCCATCGACCGCCAGCAGGGCGCACAGGCCGCGGACCAGGATCACCGAATGGAGGATCCAGAACGGCAGGTAGGTCAGGAAGACGCCCCACCGCGGCGCTTCGAGGGGACGGAAGCCCAGCACCCAGAACCGGAAATCCACATGCAGGAAGCGGTCCACGGCCAGCAGGGCCAGGGTGCCGGCTCCGACTGACACGAGGGCCGCCACTGACGAGCGCGGAATGTCCAGGCTGAAGTCCGGGTGGCCCCGTCGGAGGAAAGGTGCCGCCAGGAGGGACAGGAGGGTGTTCAGCAGGGCCCAGGCGAGCAACTGGTTCTGAATCCACTGCGGAAACTGGGCGGAGGGAAGCCACAGCTCACCCAGCTTCATGAACGGCAGGTAGGTCAGGGCGGGCAGGACGGCGGTGAGGGCAAGGGCGATCCAGCCCCCCGGGCCTCGGACAGCGACGGCGGGTTCGGGACTGCGCCTGAGGTCGCCGATCCAGGGCAGGGCCAGAATGGCCTCGAAGACCCCCAGCAGGACCAGGATGAAACCGCCAAAACCGACGAGGGTGCCGACCTCTTTCCAGAACCAGATCTGGTTTCCGGGTGGCAGGGGATGGTCCTCGCCCTCCAGCCGCGCCTGCATCCAGTCGACGACGGGCGCCACGCCTCCGGAGGAGAAGTGTTCCCAGGGATGGGTGACGCGGGGAAGGTCAAGGCGGCGGGCGGTCCCCAGGGCGGGATCGCCGTAGACCCGGCCGGGCTCTACTGCCGAAGCGACGCCAAAGACCTGCTTCAGCTTGGCCGAGCCCGGCAGGTCGGTTCCCTTGGGCGAGCGCCACATGAGGCCGGCGAACTCATCCAGCCCTCCGAAGACCACGTTCAGGTTGCGCGGGAAATCCGGGCGGACCTCGTCCGGAGGCCCGAAGAGCCCCGGGGCGGAGCCCACCAGCGCCACGGCGCGGTAGCCGTCGGGTTGTGCATGAGCCGCCGCGAGGATCGGGCCGCCGCCCATGCTGTGGCCCGCCAATCCAATCTGTTCCGGATCGACGAAGGACTGGCTGCGCAGGAAGGTGAGGGCCGAAGGGCCGCCGAAGCCGGCGGCACCCACGTTGCCGCCGGAGCCGCCGTGTCCGGTCATGTCCATCGACAGGACAACGAAACCCCGCCGCGAAAGCTCAATGGCGAAGGGGCTCTGCATCTCCCGGGTATTGATGTAGCCGTGGCTTAGGAGGACCGCCGGCGCGCGCCGCCCCCCGTCCAGTCCAGCGGGCCGGTAGAGCAGGCCCGACATTGCTGCACCCTCGGCCGTGCGCCACTGGGCTTCACGGACCTGAACGCCGCCGGAGGTCTGAACCCGCGAGGCCAGGAGTGATCCTGCAGCAATCAGAACAAGGCCGATGAGGGCCAGCCGGTAGCGCATGGGCTTCCCCCGAGAGGATCCCGGCGGTCAGGCACCGCCGTCAGAGGCCGACTATGACGAGGTGACGGCCCCCCGACAATGCGATTACCCTGCGCCCGTCATCCTAGGAGATCTGAGTCATGCCCCACGCCCTGGGTCTTTCCCTGCTTCACCTGATCATGGGGGGCTACCTGGTCGGCCAGCCCCCCATCGACGCCGTCCGGCTTTTGCCGCCACCACCTGCGCCCGGGTCGAGCCAGGAGGCCTTTGACCGCACGACCGCCGCGGGCGCCCGGGCCGGCGTGGACGGGCCCGCCTGGAAGGCGGCGATCCGCGAGGCGAACATCCCCAATGCCGACTTCATGCAGACCCTGTCCTGCGCCGTCGGCGTCCAGGTCTCGGCAGACAAGACCCCAGCCGTCCAGAAGTTGTTCTCTTCGGTTGCGACCGACTTTGTCGGGCCCATGAACCAGGCCAAGTCCAACTGGAAGCGACCGCGTCCCTTTACGGTGGACGGTGGGCCGGCATGTGATCCCGGGGTGGCTGCCGGGCAGGGCGACAAGCTTGGCTATTCCTACCCCAGCGGGCACGCCGGTCTGGGCTGGCTCCTCGCCCTCGCCCTTTCCGACGCCGCCCCGGCCCGCGCCGACGCCATTCGCGCCTGGGGCTCCGATGTCGGCCAGCACAGGGTGGACTGCCGCGTCCACTGGGCGAGCGACGTGGCGGCCGGGCGCATGCTAGGCTTGGCGGTCTACGCACGGGTGTCGGCGACCCCCGCCTACCAGTCCGACGTCAAGGCCGCAGCGGCAGAAATTGCCAAGGCGGCGCCCATTTCCTGCCCGCCGGGCTGACCGGCGCCTTCCCGGCAGGCATCAGGCTTGCTGGACGCCTGCCGCACGGGCATTTGTTTTCCGTTCTGTCACCCCTTCCTGCTAGAAGCCCGGCGGGGAAGGGGATTTCCTCCCGACGCGAGGGGCCATTGCCAACGCCGACCTCCAGTTTCGCCGTCAGGGGCCAGCGAAGCCTGCTCCGGCAGATCCGCGAGGCCCTCGCCTCGGGTGGACCTGTCCAGGCGCGCCTGGACATGGTGGTTCGCATCATCGCCCAGTCGATGGTGGCGGAAGTCTGCTCGCTCTACATGCGCCAGGGCGACGGCCATATGGAACTGTTCGCCACGCAGGGCCTGTCCCCGGACGCCGTTCACCTGACACGGATGAAGCCAGGGGAAGGCCTGGTAGGCGACATCATGCGCCTGGGCCGGCCGCTCAACCTTTCCGACGCACCCGCTCACCCCGCCTTCTCCTACAGGCCGGAGACGGGCGAGGACCCCTTCCACGCCTTCATGGGCGTGCCCCTGTTGCGCGGTGGCCGGGCCATCGGGGTTCTGGTGGTCCAGAACCGGACCGAGCGGGTCTATTCCGAGGATGAGGTCGAGGACCTGCAGATCATCGCCATGGTCCTGGCCGAGATGGTGGCCGGGGGCGAGATCGCTGCCGAGGGGACCCTCAAGAATATCGACCTGGTGCCCAAGAAGCCCGAGCGGCTCAAGGGCGCGCGCTTCGCAGAGGGCCTCGCCCTTGGGGTCGCGGTCCTGCACGAGCCGCCGATGGCGCCGTCGGACCTGCTCGCCGAGGACGTCGGCGCTGAGGAGGAGCGACTGAAGGCGGCTGTCACAGCCCTCCAGGCCCAGATCGACGGCATGCTCGAGGGCCAGCACGGCCTGGTGGAGGCCTCCTACGAGGTGCTCGAGACCTATCGGATGTTTGCGCACGACCGGGGGTGGCGGCGCTCCCTCGAGGACGCCGTGCGCAATGGCCTCACCGCAGAGGCCGCGGTGGAGCGGGTCCGGTCCGAGCACCGCGCCCGGCTGGGTCAGGCCCGGGACCCCTACCTGCGCGAGCGGCTCCATGACTTCGAAGACCTGGCGGACCGGCTGTTGCGACACCTTTCGGGTCACGCCGCCCTGGTTCGCGACCTGCCCGAGAACGCCATCCTCATCGCCCGGAACCTCGGGCCCGCCGACCTCCTGGAGTATGACCGCACCCGGCTGAAGGGCCTTCTCCTCGAGGAGGGATCCACCGCCAGCCACGCCTCCATCGTCGCCCGAGCCCTGGACATTCCCTGTGTCGGACGCCTCGCGGGCCTGCGCGACAAGGTCTCGGAAGGCGACATCGTTATCGTCGACGCCGAAATGGCCGAGGCCTACCTGCGGCCGCGTCCGGACGTGGTGAAGGCCCTAAAGGCCCGGCTCGACGTCCGGTTGCAGAGGCGCGCCGAGTTCGCCCGCCTGCGGGATCGGCCCGCGATTACCCAGGACGGGGCCAAGATCCAGCTGCTGATGAATGCCGGCCTGGACGTCGATCTGGACATGCTGAGCGACGCCGGCGCAGAGGGGATCGGGCTTTTCCGCACCGAATTCCAGTTCATGGTTGCCGAGGAGATGCCCAGACTGACAGCCCAGACGGCCCTCTACAGCCGGGTCATGGACGCGGCTGGGGGCCTGCCCGTGACCTTCCGGACCCTGGACCTCGGAGGAGACAAGGTCCTGCCCTACATGGAGGCCGAGCGGGAGGACAATCCAGCCCTGGGCTGGCGCGCCGTGCGCATGGGTCTGGACCGCCCCGCCCTCCTTCGCCTCCAGCTCCGGGCGCTGATCGCAGCCTCCCAGGGACGGCCGCTGAAGATCATGTTCCCCCTGGTCGCCAGCGTCGATGAATTCCGCGCCGCCCGGGCCCTGGTGGACCAGGAGGTGGCCTGGGCGCACAGACGCGGCAGGCCGGAGCCCGCCCGGCTGGATGTCGGTGCCATGATCGAGGCCCCCTCGGTGATCTGGCACCTGGACGCCCTCCTGCCCCTGACGGACTTCGTCAGCGTCGGCACGAATGACCTGATGCAGTATCTTTTTGCTGCGGACCGCGGGAACCCCCGGGTCTCTGAACGGTACGACTTCCTCTCGCCGCCGGCCCTGCGCGCCCTGGAGATGATCCAGAAGGCCTGCGCCGAGACCGGGACGCCGGTCTCCGTCTGCGGGGAGATGGCGGGACGTCCCCTTGAGGCCTTCGCCCTGTTGGCCCTGGGCTTCGAGGCCCTCTCCATGCCCCCGGCCGGTATCGGACCGGTTAAGCAGATGGTCCTCTCCTGCGACCGCGCAGCGGCCCGCCGGGGGGTCCAGAGCCTGATCCGCAGCACCGCAGGGTCGATCCGGAACGAGGTCGAGACCCTGGCCCGCAAGCTCTACGTGGCCATCTGAGCCCCGCGGGCAGCAATTGGCCTCCCAACATCGACGTGCTATCGCCAGACCGCTTTCGCGGGGGTCGGCGCGGCCATGACTGAAGAGGTGGAGATGCTGGCCGGGGCGGCCTTACCAGGCCCCGACCTGCAGGGCGGAGAGCACGTTGGCGCGGCCCTGCGCGCCCTCAGGGAAGCCCAGGGGCTAAGCATAGCGGACATCGCCGCCCGGACCCGAATCCGGCCCGCCCACGTGGAGGCCATCGACTCCCTCAGCCTGGGCGACCTGCCCAGCCGCCCCTTCATCATCGGGTACCTGCGGGCCTATGCCCAGGCCCTGGGCCTGCCCGGAGACGCCGCGATTGCCCGCTTCAAGGCTGAGGATCCGGACTGGAACGACGCCCTGCGACCCCCTGTCGGGGTCCGGCGCATGGCCGACCCGCGCCTCAGGCTCATGCTCCTCGCCGGCCTTCTCATCCTGTCGGCGATTTTCGCCTGGAACCTGATCCGACGGGGCAGCCTGCATGAAGCTTCGCAGAGGTCCGCGACCCCCGTTTCAGAAGCCCCGCCGCTGCAGACGCCCACCGGACCCATGACCCTGGGCGCGCCCCTGCCCGCGCCCGTCGAATCCAATGCCCCGCCCGCCTACCTGACGCCCGGCCTGGAGTCTGTCCTGTCGGCGGCCCTCCCGGAAACCCTGACCGCCCGGGAAGACCCGACCCTGCTCGATATGGGCGAGACCTTCGTTCCCCAGGGCGAGATTTACGGCGCACCAGCAGGATCAGGCCGCATCGTGGTGCAGGCGCGGCGCCCAACCACCCTTATCGTCTGGGGCCCGGACGGCGCCGCCTGGTTCGCCCGGAAGGTTGCCGCCGGAGACGCCTATCGCGCACCCTCCGGCGCCGCCGTGGTCTTCGAGACGGTCGAAGCGGGCGTGATGGCGGTGTTCGTCGAGGGGCAGGCCCGGGGCGTCCTGCCCTCGGGCCGGACACCAGCCTCCGCCCTGGCCATCGCCCCGCCGTTGCCGGCCCGGTCAGCCCCAGCCCCAGCCTCAGGCCCAGCCTCAGGCCCCAAACCTTGATTCCCGTTCCCACGGTCAGGCCTTGGGATTTCCCCAGCTGCCCACTATTCTTGACCCATGTCTGAACATTCTGCCCTGCGCCCCTGGCGCACCATCGTCCGCCGCAAGAGTCGCAAGATCCGGGTCGGGACCCTTGAGGTCGGCGGAGACGCCCCTATCAGCGTCCAGTCAATGACCAACACCCTGACGGCGGACGCCGCTGCGACCATCGCCCAGGTGCGCCAGCTGGAAGACGCCGGGGTCGACATCGTGCGCGTCTCCTGCCCGGACGAGGCCTCGACTGCTGCCCTGCCACAGATCGTGAAGGCGGCGAAGGTCCCGATCGTCGCGGATATCCACTTCCACTACCGCCGCGCGATCGAGGCGGCAAAAGGCGGCGCCGCCTGCCTGCGGATCAATCCGGGAAACATCGGCAGCCCGGACCGCGTGCGCGAGGTCATACAGGCGGCCCGGGACTACGGCTGCTCGATCCGCATCGGCGTGAACGCCGGTAGCCTGGAGAGCCACCTTCTGGAGAAGTACGGCGAGCCCTGCCCGGACGCCATGGTCGAGAGCGCCCTTGATCACGCCCGGATCCTGCAGGACCACGACTTCCACGAGTTCAAGATCAGCGTGAAGGCCTCGGACCTGTTCATGACCGTGGCCGCCTACCAGATGCTAGCCGAGGCCATCGACTGCCCGCTCCACATCGGCGTCACCGAGGCGGGGGGACAGCGCGTCGGGACGGTCAAGTCGTCCATCGGCATGGGCGCCCTGCTCTGGGCCGGGATCGGCGATACCCTGCGGGTCTCCTTGGCGGCGGACCCCGTCGAAGAGGTCAAGGTCGGCTTCGACCTGCTGAAGTCCCTGGGCCTGCGCCACCGGGGCGTGAACATCATCGCCTGCCCTTCCTGCGCCCGGCAGGGATTCGACGTCATCCGCACCGTAGAGACCCTCGAGGCCCGGCTGGCCCACATCGCCACGCCCATGAGCCTGTCCATCATCGGCTGCGTGGTGAACGGCCCTGGCGAGGCCCTGATGACCGACGTCGGCTTTACGGGCGGCGGCAAGGGAGCGGGCATGGTCTACCTGGCCGGCAAGGCAGCCCACAAGATGGACAACGACCACATGGTCGAACACATCGTCGAGCTTGTGGAACGCCGGGCGGCCGAACTTGAAAGCGCCGGAGTAGCCCCCACCTAGGGGCGTCCCCGGCGAACCCGCCGGCGGCGAATCGAAGCGCCGCTTGCAAGGCCCCGCCGGGCTTGATTAGGTGCCGCTTCGCAAAGAGGAGAGAGCCATGTCTGCAGACGGTAACTGGAAGATCACGATCAATACCCCGATGGGCGCTCAGGAAGTGAACGCCGAAATCACCACCAGCGGTGACACCTTCACCGGCAAGACCACCGGCCGCATGGGCGACCAGGACATCACCGGCAAGGTGGATGGCGACAAGCTGATCTGGTCCTCGGCCATCACCAGCCCCATGCCGATGACCCTGGAGTTCGAAGCCACCGTCAGCGGCGACAGCCTTTCGGGCAACGTCAAGCTCGGCGCCTTCGGCAACGCGACCATGAACGGCGTGCGCGTCTGATCCCATCCGGATCCGGGGTGGCCCGTCCCCGGGCCGCCCCGACTTCCGCCGGAGCGCCCCGGGGATTTGGCAAGCCGGACGCAGCGGGCTAGAACCCTGCGTCTCGCCCCTCCCTGAAGATCCCGCACCGTGCGACTGCCCCAAGCCCGTCTCGACCAGGTCCTCGGCCGCTTCCACGAGATCGAGGCCCGGATGTCCGCCGCCTCGGACGGCGCAGAGATCGTGCGCCTTTCCCGGGAACATGCCGAGCTGAGGCCGGTGGTCGAGGCTGTCCACGCGCTGGACAAGGTCCGGTCCGAGGCCCCTGAACTCGAGGAGATGGCCGCCTCCGGCGATCCCGACATGTCGACCCTGGCCCGGGATGAGCTGGAGGACCTGAAGGCCCGCCTGCCTGAACTGGAGCGGCAGGTCGCCTTGCTGCTCGCACCCAGGGACCGTGACGAGAACGCCTCAGCCATCCTCGAGGTCCGGGCTGGCACCGGCGGCGATGAGGCCGCACTCTTCGCCGGCGACCTCTTCCGCATGTACCAGCGCTACGCCGCCGTGCACGGCTGGCGGATCGAGATCGACTCCGTCTCGGAGGGCGAATTCGGCGGCTACAAGGAAGTCATCGCCGCGATCACAGGCGAAGGCGTGTTTGGCAGGCTCAAGTTCGAGAGCGGCGTACACCGGGTGCAAAGGGTTCCCGAGACCGAGGCCGGCGGGCGAATCCACACCTCCGCAGCCACCGTCGCCGTCCTGCCCGAGGTCGAGGACGTCGATATCGAGATCCGCGAGGCGGACCTGCGCATCGACACCTACCGGTCCTCGGGGGCCGGCGGACAGCACGTCAACAAGACCGACTCGGCCGTACGCATCACCCACCTGCCCACCGGCATCGTCGTGACCTCGTCCGAGAAGTCGCAGCACCAGAACCGGGCGCGGGCGATGAAGGTCCTGCAGGCCCGCCTCTACGACATGAAGCGCGAGGCCCTGGATACCGCCCGGGCCGACTCCCGCCGGAGCCAGGTGGGCTCGGGCGACCGGTCCGAGCGCATCCGCACCTACAACTTCCCCCAGGGGCGAGTGACCGACCACCGGATCAACCTGACCCTCTACAACCTGGCCAGGGTGCTCGAGGGCGAGGCCCTGGACGACATCATCAACCCCCTGATTGCCGAGGACCAGGCCGAGCGGCTGGCCAGCCTCGAAGCGGAGTTCGCCTGATGGAAGCTCTCATCACTGGAATGTTCCGCTATCCGATCAAGGGCTTCTCGGCCGAACCCCTCTCCCAGGCCGACCTGGTCCCGGGCCGGGCCATCGCCCAGGATCGGCGCTGGGTGGTGGAGAACGGGCCCTCCGGTTTCGATCCGGCCGCCCCCCGCTATGTCCCGAAGATGAAGTTCGCGGTCCTGGCCGCCCACCCGGTCGTCGCCTCGGCCCGTACCCGGGTCGAGGGAACGGATCTCTCCGCCTCGGCGCCCGGGCATCCGGACTTTCGGGGGGACCTCGGGGCCGAGGCGGGGCGCAACGGCTTCGCCGGCTGGGTCGGGGGACTGCTGGGCGAGGACGCCCAAGAGGGTGTCCGCGTGCTCGAGGCGCCGGACTACCAGTTCCTTGATCACCCCGCTGGCCACATCTCCATCGTCAACCTGGCCAGCGTCCGGGACCTGGAGGCCCGGATCGGGCAGCCGGTGGACCCCATGCGGTTCCGCGCTAACCTTTATGTCGAGGGCTGGCCCCCCTGGGTCGAGAACGGCTGGAAGGGCCGCAGCCTGCTGGTCGGCTTCGCCCGCACCACAGTCTTCGCCCCCATCGTCCGCTGCGCCGCGACCGAGGTGGACCCGCAGACCGCCGAGAAGGACATGCCCCTGGTGGAGCACCTCTTCAACCAGTACGGCCACCGGGACTGCGGGATCTATGTCCAGGTCTCCCACGGCGGGACGGTTCGGGTCGGCGACGCCTGCAGCACGCCAGGCGAACCTGGGTGAGCCGCAATCTCCTGCAGGCCTGGCAGGGCGCGCGGTCCCGGCTTGAGGCCGCGGGCGTGCCAGGACCGGTCATCGACGCTCGTGTCCTGGTCGAGGCCGCCTGCGGCGTAACCCGGGCGGACATCGTCGGCGACCCCCATCGGGAGCTCTCCGCAGCGCAGGTCGAGCGGCTGGACGCCTACCTTGAGCGACGCATTCGCCGGGAGCCTGTCAGCCACATCCTCGGGCGGAAGGGGTTCTGGAACATCATGCTCGGGGTGACCGCCGACGTCCTGACGCCGCGGCCCGAGACCGAGGTCATCGTCGACTACGCCCTTCGTCTGTTCCCGGAAGGGCGTCCCTTCAGGATCCTGGACCTGGGGGTCGGGTCCGGTGCCATCCTCCTGGCAATCCTGGCCGAGCGTCCGGCAGCGCGGGGCCTGGGGATCGACGTCTCCGAAGAGGCCCTGGCCGTGGCCAGGGACAATGCGGCGCGCCTTGGCCTCGCCGATCGAATCGCCCTGCTCCGGGGGGACTGGAGCGGCAGCCTGGCCGGTTCGGAATTCGACCTGGTGGTTTCCAATCCGCCCTACATTGCCAGCCCGGTTATCGAGACCCTGGATCCTGAAGTTCGGGACTATGAACCTCGCATCGCCCTGGATGGCGGCCCCGATGGTCTGGACGCCTACCGGCAGCTGGCTCCCGAGATCCTTCGGATGCTGCGGCCCGGCGGGCGGTTCCTGGTCGAGATCGGGTACGACCAGAAGGCCGCTGCAGAGCCCCTCTTCAGGGCGGCGGGGGCCATGGAAGTTGAGACCCTGCCGGACCTGTCCACCCATGACCGCGTGGTGACCGGCATGAAAAACCCCTTGGAAACGAACGACTGAGCCGTTAGACGGATTACCTGTCTCCATCCAAACCGCCGACGAACAGGACCGCCTGACCCTCGGGATCAGACCGGGTGCCTCGCCGGCAGGGCGTTCCGTGAAAAACGAAACGCCAGGCTCCGGGTGGAACGACGGGGATATTTCAGCTTCGGATCACTTTCGCCGGGACGCCCCGGCGCACAGGCCAGAAGAACAGGCCAAGCCCGGTCTACGAGGACACGGGATATCGGAATGGCGGGACATGAGAGATTTCAAGGGCATAAAGCGTCAGCGCGGTCGCAATCGCGGCCCAGTAGGCAAGCCTCAGCAGCACAATGCCAACCGGGCCGTAGAGTCCAATGGGCCTGAGGGCGTCAAGGTTCGCGGAAGCGCCCAAATCGTCTACGAAAAGTACCAGCAACTCGCGCGGGACGCAGGCACCGCCGGTGACCGCGTCCTAGCCGAGAACTTCCTGCAGCACGCCGAGCACTATTTCCGCCTGATCCGGGCCATGCAGCCCAATCGACCCGCCTCCGAGATCATCGGCCGCGACCAGCTCAACTCCGGCTTTGACGTCGATTTCGAGGACGAGTCGGGCGAGGGCCTTGAGGTCGAGACGTTCGAAACCGAGGCCGAATCCCGTGACCGGGGCGGATGGCGCGACCGACCCCGAGACCGGGATGACCGGCCCCGGGACGAGAGACCGAGGGAAGATCGATATCGGGACGAGCGTCCCCGGGACGAGCGCCCGCGTGAGGATCGACCGAGGGATGAGCGGCCCAGGGATGACAGGCCCCGGGATGACAGGCCCCGGGATGAGAGACCCCGGGATGAAAGACCGAGGGATGACCGGCCAAGACCTGACCGCACAGAAGGCGGACGACGGGAACGCTGGCGCGACCGTGACGACCGGCCGGAACGCCCGAAGGAAGACCGGCCGGAGCGGGATCCCATGGCAGTGATCGAACCGAGTGGCGGCGCCATCACTGGCGGCGAGGACCGCGAGCCTTCGCCGACCCTTCGCAGCGAGGACGGAGCCGAGAGCCACGCCCCGGACTTCCTGCGTCCCCGGCGCCCCCGCGTCGAGGCTGAGGTTGAAGAACCGCGCCCCGCGCGTCGCCGGCGCGCGCCCCGGAGCTTCGAAGGCGGCGAAGGCCAGGATAGCGAGGGCTGAGCCCAGCGGTTGCGCCCCATCGACTTCGGGTCTAGCCCTTTTGCATGGCGCAGGATTGCAGACACGATGATAGCCCCAGACAGGGCCTTAGCGGTCCGGGACTGGCGGAGGCCCTGCTGGAAGCCGAACGCCTGTGCAGCGTCTCCCGCGAGCGCCTGACGCCGCCAAGGCGAAGGGTGCTTGAGCTGCTTCTGGAGGCCGAAGCGCCCCTGAAGGCCTACGACATGATCGCGGCCTATGCCTCAGGCGGCCCGCCGGCCAAGCCGCCGACGGTCTACCGGGCCCTGGATTTCCTGGAGAAGCAGGGCTTCGCCCACCGGATCGAAAGCCTGAACGCCTATGTTCCCTGCCGGATCCGGGACGCCGAGCACAGGGCGGCCTTCCTGATCTGCGACTGCTGCGGATCGGCCCAGGAGGTCGAGCCGGACTTCGCCCCGGTCCTGGCGGCAGCCGGGCTGGCAGGGTACTCCATCCGCGGCCTGACCCTCGAGGCCCGCGGCCTCTGCCCCACCTGCCGCGACGCCTGATTCCGGGGGCTGGCCATGATCGAGGTCACCCCACAGATCCTCATCCCGGAGGATGAGATCATCGAGAAGTTCATCCGCGCGGCGGGGCCCGGCGGCCAGAACGTCAACAAGGTCTCGACCGCGGTCGAGCTGAGGTTCGACGTCCGCAGGTCCCCTTCCCTTCCCAACGACGTCGCCCTGCGGATGATGAAGCTGGCCGGTCGGCGCCTGACCCTGGACGGCGTGCTGGTGCTCAGCGTCATGACCCACCGCAGCCAGGAGCGGAACCGGGCCGAAGCCCTGCAGCGCCTGGTGGACCTCATTCGCAAGGCGGCCGAGCCGCCGCCGCCGCCCCGCAAGCGTACCCGCCCGACCCTGGCCTCGAAGGTCCGGCGGGTGGAGGGCAAGGTGCGGCGGGGGGGCGTGAAGTCCCTTCGGGGAAAGGTGCGGGGCGAGGACTGAGCCCCGCCCCGCTTCTGCGGTCAGTGGACCTGGGGCCGGCCGATCACCAGGCCTTCGGCGCCCGTCGTCACGGCGATTACGGATCCGTCCGTCAGGTCACCCTGCAGCAGCTTGCGCGCCACGGGATCGACCAGGTCCTTCTGGATCACCCGCTTGAGTGGCCGGGCGCCGTAGACCGGGTCGTAGCCCTTGTCTGCCAGCCAGGTCATGGCGGCGCCATCGAGGGACAGGCTCATCCGGCGATCGGCGAGCAGCTTCTCAAGGCGGCCCAGCTGAATGCGGACGATATTGTCCATCTCCGCCCGGCCCAGGCGCCGAAAGAGGATGATCTCGTCCACCCGGTTCAGGAACTCGGGCCGGAAATGGCCGCGGACCACGCCCATGACCTCGCCCCGCACCGCCTCGACATCCTCACCCGCCTTCTGGGTCGCAAGAAACTCGGAGCCCAGGTTGGACGTCATGATCAGAAGGGTATTCCGGAAGTCGACCGTCCGGCCCTGGCCATCGGTCAGGCGACCGTCGTCCAGTACCTGGAGGAGCACGTTGAAGACATCTGGATGGGCCTTCTCGACCTCATCGAACAGCACGACCTGATAGGGACGGCGACGGACCGCCTCGGTCAGGGCCCCGCCCTCGTCGTAGCCGACATAGCCGGGAGGCGCGCCAATCATTCGGCTGACCGAGTGCTTCTCCATGTACTCGCTCATGTCGAGGCGGGTGATGGCGGACTCGTCGTCGAACAGGAACTCGGCCAAGGCCTTGGTCAGCTCGGTCTTTCCCACGCCCGTCGGGCCCAGAAAGAGGAAGGAGCCGATCGGGCGCGCGGGGTCCTGCAGGCCGGCCCGGGCCCGGCGGACGGCGTCGGAGACGGCCTCCAGGGCCTCCTCCTGCCCGACCACCCGGCCGCGCAGGGAATCCTCCATCCGCAAAAGCTTCTCGCGCTCGCCCTCGAGCATCCTGTCGACGGGAATGCCGGTCCAGCGCGAAACGACGGCGGCGATCTGGGCGGCATCCACCACCTCTGGGCTGACCGCGTCGCCGGCGGCCATCTGCTCGGCCTCGGCCAACTGCTTCTCCAGGGGCGGGATCTCGCCGTAGGCGATCTCCGAGGCCCTCTGGAGGTCACCGCGCCGCTGGGTGGCGACGAGTTCGGCCCGCAGCCGGTCCAGGGCCTCGCGGATCTGAGCTGCAGAGGAGACCTTTTCCTTTTCCGCGCGCCAGCGGGCGGTCATGTCCTCGGACTGGCCCTCGAGGTCGTCGAGCTCATCCTCGAGCTTCTCCAGCCGCTGGCGGGAGGCGTCATCGCTCTCCCGGGTCAGGGCCTCGCGCTCGATCTTCAGCTGGACCACCCGGCGGTCGATCTCGTCCAGTGCCTCAGGCTTGGAGTCCACAGCCATGCGCACCCGGCTACCGGCCTCGTCCACCAGGTCGATGGCCTTGTCGGGCAGGAAGCGGTCGGTGATGTAGCGGTTGGAAAGCGTCGCCGCCGCCACGATGGCGCTGTCGGTGATCCGGACCCCGTGGTGGACCTCGTACTTCTCCTTCAGGCCGCGCAGGATGGAGACTGTATCTTCCACCGTGGGCTCGGAGACGAAGACGGGCTGGAACCGGCGCGCCAGGGCGGCGTCCTTCTCCACGTGCTTGCGGAACTCGTCGAGGGTCGTGGCACCCACGCAGTGTAACTCGCCCCGGGCCAGGGCGGGCTTGAGCAGGTTGGCGGCGTCCATGGCGCCCTCGGTCTTGCCGGCACCGACCAGGGTGTGCATCTCGTCGATGAACAGGATGACCGAGCCCTCGGCGGCGGTCACCTCGTTCAGCACCGCCTTGAGGCGTTCCTCGAACTCGCCGCGATACTTCGCGCCGGCGATCAGGGCACCCATGTCGAGGGCAAGGAGCTTCTTGTCCCTGAGGCTCTCGGGAACGTCGCCGTTGACGATCCGCTGGGCCAGGCCCTCGACGATGGCGGTCTTGCCGACCCCAGGCTCGCCGATCAGGACAGGATTGTTCTTGGTCCGCCGCGACAGCACCTGGATAGTCCGGCGGATCTCCTCGTCACGCCCGATGACGGGGTCGAGCTTGCCGTCCCGTGCGGCCTGGGTCAGGTCGCGGGCATAGCGGTTAAGGGCGTCGTAGCCTTCCTCGGCGGAGGCGCTGTCGGCAGTCTTGCCCTTGCGCAGGGACTGGGCCGCCGTCTCAAGGGCCGCCTCGGTGACGCCGGCCTCCCGCAGCACCCGGGCCGCCTCTCCGCCTTCCTTCGAGATGGAGATCAGCAGGCGTTCCGTGGTGACGAAGGCGTCGCCCGCGGCCTTGGCACCGGCCTCGGCTGCAGCGAAGACGCTGGCGGATTCCGGGGCCAGATAGATCTGTCCCGACCCGCCCTCGACGCGCGGCCGGCGCGACAACAGGGCGTCCACCGCCTGGTCAACGGCGTCGGGCCGCCCGCCGGCGCTCTGGATCAGGGCCCGGGAGAGCCCGTCCTTCTCCTCAAGGAGGACCTTGAGCAGGTGCTCAGGCGTAAATTGCTGGTGCCGACGGGCCAGGGCGAGGCTCTGGGCCGACTGGACCGCCTGCTTGGCGCGGTCGGTGTACTGGTCGATGTTCATATTTCCCCTCGTAAGGCGGATGACAGACGGTCGCCTTGATCAAGCGCAACCGCCTACCGGGGGATGTAGTGTGGCGCTTCCGCCACACAAGAGGCCCTGGGACCGCGATCAGTTCCGGGCGTAGAGCTTGACCACCTCGTAGAGGAAGTCCCGCCCCTCATAGAGCGCCTGGACGCTGATGCGCTCATTGAGACCGTGGGCCCCGCTGTCGCCCGGCGGACTGAACATGCCTGACAGGCCGTAGGTGGGGGTGCCCGCGGCCAGCAGGAAGCGCCCGTCGGTCGCCCCCGTCGACATGGCCGGGACGATGGGGACACCAGGCCACATGGCCGACGCCACCGTGGTCGCGGGCCCCATGATGCGGGCGTTGAGCGGCGGCGGGGGCGAGACCGGGCTGGGCTTGCCGACGGTCTCCACGGCGATCCCCGGATCGTTGATGACGGAGGCCAGGGTCTTGCGGACATCCTCGACCTTCTCGCCCGGCAGGATGCGGCAGTTCACATTGGCCTCGGCCCTCTGGGGCAGGGCGTTGGGCGCATGACCGGCCTTGACCTGGGTGGGAACGCAGGTGGTCCGCATCATGGAATTGCGGCCGGGCGAACGCGCCAGGGAGGCCGCAGCGGCCGCATCCGAGGGGTCCGCCGCCATGGCCTTCATCGCCGCCCCGGTCTCGCCGCCTTCGATATCGGCCATCCGGGCGTAGTGGTTGCGGGTGGCCTCGTTCAGGGCGATCGGGAAGTCATGGGCGCCGATCCGGGCAAGACCCTGGGACAGGCGGACGATGGCGTTGTCCTTGACCGGCCGGGAGGAGTGGCCGCCCGGGTTGGTGATCCGCAGGGTGAAGTCCTGGTAGACCTTCTCACCCGCCTG
>CAMAOY010000002.1 GCA_945859865.1 Phenylobacterium deserti | reverse complement strand
AGCGCCCGCCTCAGTCCAGGAACGGGTCCCGCATCATGATGATGTCGTCCCTCTGGGGACTGGTGGACAAGAGGGCCACGGGGGCGCCGACCAGCTCCTCGATCCGGCGGACGTACTTCACCGCCGCACCGGGCAGGTCCTTCCAGGAGCGGGCGCCCTCCGTGCTGTCGGTCCAGCCCTCGATCTCCTCGTAGACCGGGACCAGGCGGGCCTGGTCCCGCAAGCCGGCGGGCAAGTAGTCGAAGGGCCGGCCGTCGAGGGTGTAGCCGGTGCAGATCTTCAGGGTCTCGATCCCGTCGAGGACGTCCAGCTTGGTCAGGACGATGCCCTCGACGCCGCCCACCCGGATGGACTGGCGGACCAGGGCCGCGTCGAACCAGCCGCAGCGGCGGGGCCGGCCGGTGACCGTGCCGAACTCGTGCCCGCGGTCGCCCAGCCGGGCGCCGATCTCGTCGTGCAGCTCGGTGGGGAAGGGACCCTCGCCCACCCTTGTGGTGTAGGCCTTGACGATGCCCAGGACGTAGCCCCCGGCCTGGGGCCCGACACCCGAGCCCGCCGCCACCTGGCCAGCCACGGTGTTGGAGCTGGTCACGTAGGGATAGGTGCCGTGGTCGACGTCCAGCAGGGTCGCCTGGGCGCCCTCGAACAGGACCCGGCGTCCGGCGCGGATCTGGTCGCCCAGTATGCGCCAGGCCGGCTTCACGAAGGGGGCGACCTGGGGGGTGATCTCCGTCAGCTGGGCGAGGATGTCATCGGGGGTGACGGGGGTCAGGCCGAGACCGGCGCGCAGGGCGCCATGGTGGGCCAGGAGCCGCTCGATCTTGGTCTCCAGGGCCTCCCGGTCGGCGAGGTCGGCGAAGCGGATGGCCCGGCGGCCGACCTTGTCCTCGTAGGCCGGGCCGATGCCCCGTCCCGTGGTGCCGATCTTGCCGGCGCCGGCGCGGGCCTCCCGGGCCTGGTCGAGATCGCGGTGCAGGGGCAGGATGACGGTGGCGTTGTCGGCCAGGACCAGGACGTCCGGGGTGATGGTGAGACCCTGGGCGCGGGCCCGGCCGATCTCGTCCATGAGGGACCAGGGGTCCACCACTACGCCATTGCCGATGATGCTGAGCTTGCCCTGCACCACCCCGGAGGGCAGCAGGGACAGCTTGTAGGTCTTGTCGCCCACCACGATGGTATGGCCGGCATTGTTGCCGCCCTGGAAGCGGACGACGACGTCGGCCCGGTCGGCCAGCCAGTCGATGACCTTGCCCTTGCCCTCGTCGCCCCACTGGCCGCCGATGACGGTGACGTTGCCCATGATGTGATCCTGTCAGGTATGCGTCCGCAGCCTGCCGGCGGCTCCGTCCCCGCCCTTCGACAGACGCTCGGCGGGGGGAGGTTCTGGATTGTCGCGGCCCGGAAGGACGCAGCGGCGCCTGATTTCCAGTCCGATGGGGATAGACAATCGCGCCGCGCCGTCGTCAAGGGTTTTCGGTCTGGAGCCGGTGTCCGCGCGGCGCTAGAAACGGGCGCATGGACAGACCGCGCTTCCACCTCGCCTTCCCCGTCCACGACCTCGCCGAGGCGCGCGCCTTCTACGGCGGCCTGCTGGGCTGCGCCGAGGGGCGGTCGAGTCCCGAATGGGTGGACTTCGACTTCCACGGCCATCAGATCGTCGCCCACCTGGCGCCGGCGCCGGAGAGCGTGGCGACCAATCCCGTGGACGGCGAGACCGTGCCCGTCCGGCACTTCGGCGTGATCCTAGACCTGGCCGCCTGGCGGACCCTGGCCGACCGGCTGGAGGCGGCGGGGGTCGACTTCATCATCCCGCCTCAGGTTCGCTTCCAGGGCCAGCCGGGCGAGCAGGCGACGCTGTTCTTCCTCGACCCCTCCGGCAATGCCCTGGAGTTCAAGGCCTTTGCCGACGACGCCAGCGTGTTCGCCCAGTGAGCACCGTCACCTTCGCCGATATCGAGGCCGCCGCCGGGCGGCTGGCCGGCCAGGCCGTGATCACGCCCCTGATCGAGAGCCCGGCCCTGAACGCGCGGCTGGGCCTGAGGGTGCTGATCAAGCCGGAGACCCTGCAGAGGGTGGGGGCCTTCAAGTTCCGGGGTGCCTTCAACCGCCTGTCGCGGATCGCCCTGGGCGACCGTCCGCGCGGGGTGGTGGCCTTCTCCTCCGGCAACCACGCGCAGGGGGTGGCCCTGGCGGCCCGGCTGCTGGACATGCCGGCGGTGATCGTCATGCCCGCCGACGCCCCGGCGGTGAAGGTCGAGGCGACCCGGGGCTATGGCGCCGAGGTGGTCTTCTACGACCGCATGACCGAGAGCCGGGAGGCGATCGCGGCCCGGCTGGCGGGGGAGAGGGGGGCGGTCATCGTGCCGGCCTATGACGATGCCGACATCATCGCCGGGCAGGGCACGGCGGGGCTGGAGCTGGCCCGGCAGGCACAGGACCTGGGGGCGGAGATGGACCTCGTCATCGGCCCGGTGGGCGGCGGCGGCCTGATGGCGGGGGTGGCCCTGGCGGTCCAGACCCTGTCGCCCCGGACCCGGGTCGTGGGGGTCGAGCCCGAGCTCTATGACGACGCCCGCCGGTCCCTCGCCAGCGGCCGGCGCGAGACGGCGGTGCCCAGCGTGCGGACCCTCTGCGATTCCCTGGAGACCCCGTCGACGGGGGAACTGACCTTTCCGATCCTGCTGGCCCGGCTCTCGGCCATCGTGACGGTGAGCGACGCCGAGGTGGCCGCGGCCCTGCGGCTGTCCTTCTCCACCCTGAAGCTGGTGGTCGAGCCAGGGGGTGCGGTGGGCCTGGCGGCCCTGCTGGCCGGCAAGGTCCCTGAGGCGACGCCCGGCGCCTGCGTGGGCCTGGTCCTGTCGGGGGGCAATGTGGACCCGGACCTGTTCGCCCGGGTGCTGCGCGGCGAGTTCTGATCCGGCGCCGATGGCGGAAGGTGGCACCAGGCGGTAATCAAAGGTTCAGCCTTTCCTCTCCGGGGACCCGAATGACCCTCAAGCGCACCCTCCTGGCCGGCCTGTCGGCCCTACTCCTGTCCGCCCCCGCCCTGACGGCGCCCGCCCGGGCCGCCGACCTGGACCCGGCCCGGCTGACCGGGCACGTCAAGACCCTCTCCTCCGACGCCTATCAGGGCCGGGGCCCCGATACCGAGGGCGAGCGCAAGACCGTGGCCTACCTGATCGAGCAGTTCAAAAGCTTCGGCCTCCAGCCGGGCGGCGACCTGCAGAAGGACGGGACCCGGGCCTGGACCCAGGACGTGCCCCTGGCCCGGTTCGACACCGAGGGCCCGGTCGCCGTGAGCGTGGCCGCCGGCGGAAAGACCCAGGCCTGGGCCCAGGGCGAGCAGATCGCCATCCGCGCAGCCCAGACGGGGATCAGCCGCCTGACCGTGAAGGACGCGCCCATCGTCTTCCTCGGCTATGGCGTGACCGCGCCCGAGCGCAACTGGGACGACTTCAAGGGCGTCGACATGAAGGGCAAGATCGGCCTGGTCCTGATCAACGACCCCGACTTCGAGACCGGCAAGGGCGACTTCGGCGGCAAGGCCATGACCTATTATGGCCGCTGGACCTACAAGTTCGAGGAGGCCGCGCGCCGGGGTGCTATCGGCTTCCTGGTGGTCCATGAGACCGATCCGGCCTCCTACGGCTGGGCGACGGTGAAGAACTCCAACACCAACACCATCTTCGACATCATCCGGGCCAATCCCGCCGAGGCCCATGCGCCCCTGGAGGGCTGGGTCCAGCGCGATGCGACCGTCGGGCTGTTCAAGGCCGCTGGCCTCGACTTCGAGGCGCTGAAGGCCAAGGCGCAGACCCGGGACTTCCGCCCCGTGGAGCTGACCGGCGTCACCTTCTCCACCGACTATGCCGTCCGGGCGCAGAAGATCGTCTCGAAGAACGTCGTCGCCCGGACCCTGGGCCGCAAGCATCCGGACGAGACCGTGATCTACTCGGCGCACTGGGACCACCTGGGCGTCGGCCTGCCGGATGCCCGGGGCGACAAGATCTACAATGGTGCCCTGGACAATTCCCTGGGCACGGCCTCCCTGCTGGAGATATCCCGCCAGTACGCCGCCGCGCCGGCCACGGACCGCTCGGTGGTCTTCCTGGCGGTCACGGCCGAGGAGAAGGGCCTGCTGGGCTCGGAATACTATGCAGCCAACCCGGTCTATCCCCTGGCGACCACGGCGGGGGTGATCAACATGGACGGGGGCGCGACCGCCGGCCCGGCCCGGGACTTCACGACCTCGGGCGATGCGCCCCTGACCCTGCAGGACGACCTGGTGGCGCTGGCCGCCAAGCGCGGCAGGACTTATTCGCCCGACCCGCGTCCGGGCGCCGGCAGCTTCTTCCGCTCGGACCACTTCCCCTTCGCCAAGCGCGGCGTGCCGGCCATCTCCTTCGGCTCCGGACAGGACCTCATCGACGGCGGCCGGACCCGGGGCGAGGCCCTGGCCCGGGACTACACGACCAACCGCTACCATCAGCCTGCCGACGAATGGTCGCCCAGCTGGAACCTGGCCGGCGCGGCCCAGGACGGCGGTCTGCTCTACGACCTTGGTCGGGAGCTGGCCAATTCCCGCCGCTGGCCCGACTGGAAGGCGGGCTCGGAGTTCCGGGGGGTCCGCTCCAGCTCGGCCGACCAGCGGAAGTAGGCGGGGAGGGGGGCTCGACGGGCCCGCACGATGCCGTATGGTGACGCGCGTCAACTTTTGAGCGAGCCCATGTCCGACACCGCCCTCGCCCCAGCCGGGAAGCGCGAGACCACCAAGGCCCAGAACCGCCAGGCCATACTGGACGCGGCCCGGGAGGTGTTCGGCGATTCCGGCTTCGAGGCGGTGACGGTGCGCGACATCATCCGGCGGACCGGCCTGGCCTCGGGGACCTTCTACAACTACTTCCGCTCGAAGGAGGAGGTGGCCGCGGCCCTCTTCCGGGACGGCGCCCGCAGATTCTCGCCGGTGCTGAAGGCCCAGCGCGAGCGGGCCCAGACCTGGGAGGCCTTCGTGCGCGGGGCGATCAGCGCCTACTACAGTTTCCTGGTCAGCGAACACGACAACTGGCTGGCCCGCCGTCCGGCCGAGGAGGCGGGCCTGACCCTGATGGGCGAGACCCCCGAGATGGCGGCGGTCTATGAGGAGGTCCGCCGGTCCATCGTCGACGAGGCCGAGCGGGGCGGGGCCCGGGGCGTCGACGCCGACTTCCTGGCAGCCGCCTGCATCGGCGTGGCGCGGGAGGTCGGGCAGAAGATGCTGGCTCGCCGGCCTATCGACACTGCTGCGGCCACCGACTTCGCCGTCGCCCTGATCCTGGGCGGGACGGCCGGGCTGTCCGGAGCCGCGCCATGAGCCGCCAGACCTCGCAGACGGCCCTCCTGGCCTGGGTCCTATCCCTGCCGGCGCCGGTCCTGCGCCTGCTGTCGGGGGGCGGAGCCGTCCACCGCGCAGGCCGTACCCTCGATCCCCGCCTGCAGTTCCTGGCCTCGGGCGCCCGCCGCGGCCGGCCGATGAGCGCCATGTCCCCCGAAGAGGCCCGCCAGGCCAGCGCCACCGCCTTCGCCCTGACCGGGGAGGCCCCGCCTCCGGGCGTTCGCACGGAGTCCCTGCAGGTCCCCGGCGGCGACGGCGACCGGCCCGCGCGGCTTTACCGCACTGCCCGCACCGCCCCGGACGCCCCCATCCTCGTCTTCGCCCACATGGGCGGCGGGGTGATCGGCGACATTAACACCACGGACGGCTTCTGCGGACGCCTGGCCGAGGCCCTTCAGGCGCCCGTGCTCTCGGTGGACTACCGGCTGGCGCCAGAGCACCGGTTCCCGGCCGGCTACGAGGACGTGCTGGCGGCCTTCCGATGGGCGCGGGAGGCGGGCGAGCGCTTCGGGGCCGCGCCGGGCCGGGTGGCGATTGGCGGGGACTCCATGGGCGGCCTCTTCGCCGCCGCCCTGGCCCAGGAGATGCGCCGTACGGGCGAGCCCGGCCCCGTCCTCCAGCTGCTGGTCTATCCGGCCGTGGACATGGCCAGCGAGACCCCCTCCCTGACCACCTTCGCCAACGCCTTTCCCCTGGACCGGGCGACCCTGGACTGGTTTTTGGGCCACTACCTCGCCGCCGGCGCGGACCCCGCTGACCCGCGGCTGGCGCCCGGGCGGACGGAGGACCTGACGGGCCTGCCCCCGGCGGTCATCGCCACCGCCGGTTTCGATCCCCTGGTCGACCAGGGCGAGGCCTACGCCCGCCGGCTGGCCGCGGCCGGGGTGCCTGTGGACTACCGGCGCTATGACAGCCTGGTCCACGGCTTCACCGCCTTTGGCGGCGTGATCCCGGCGGCGCGGACGGCCTGTGCCGAGATCTGCGCCCTGGCTGCCGCCCGCCTCTCCCGAGATACCTGAAAGGACTGACCCATGCGTGCGCTCGTCGTCGAGGAACTGGCTGCAGAATACGCTGGCTGCAGGGTTAAGGACCTGCCGGACCCGACCCCCGGTCCAGGAGAGGTGCTCATCAAGGTCCGCGCCGGGGCGGTGAACTTCCCTGACCTGATGCAGACCCGGGGCGAGCACCAGCACAAGCCAAAGGTTCCCTTCACCCCGGGCATGGAGCTGGCCGGCGACGTGGTGGCCGTGGGCGAGGGCGTCAGCGCCTGGAAGCTCGGCGACGCCGTGGTCGGCGGCTCGCGGACGGGGGCCTTCGCCGAATACGCCATCAGCCAGGCCGCCGCCCTGCACCGCAAGCCCGAGACCCTGACCTATGGCCAGGCCGCCGGCTACCAGGTCTGCTACCTCACCGCCTGGGTCGCCCTGGTCCGCCGGGCCCAGGTCCAGCCGGGCGAGTGGGTCCTGGTGCACGGAGCGGCCGGGGGCACCGGTCTTGCCGCCGTGGACCTGGCCCGCCACCTGGGCTGCCGGGTCATCGCCGCCTCGGCTTCGGACGCCAAGCTGGCCGTGATCGAAAAGGAATATGCCCCCGATGCCGTGGTGAACGTCTCGAAGGGCTTCAAGGACCGGGTCAAGGAGATCACCGGCGGTCGCGGCGCCGACGTAATCTATGACCCCGTCGGCGGCGATGTCTTCGACGAGAGCGTGCGCTGCATCGCCTTCGATGGCCGGATCCTGTCGATTGGCTTCACCTCGGGCCGGCTACCGGTGCTGCCGGTCAACTACGCCCTGATCAAGGGCTTCTCGGTCATGGGGGTCCGGGCGGGCGAATACGGCCGACAGTTCCCCGACAGGGGCCGCGAGAACAGCGAGGCGATCTGGAAGCTGGCCGCCGAGGGCGCCATGCGCCCACGGGTCGACCGGGAGTTCCCCCTGGACGGCTGGCGCGAGGCCTTCGACACCCTGGCCGAGCGCACCGTGGTGGGAAAGACCATCATCCGTCCCGACCTTTGAGGCCGGTTTCCGACCCTTCTGCCCTGGGCGCCATTGACAGGGGGCGGGGCATCCCCTATTCCCCGCGCCTCGTTTTCTCTCGGAGCTGGTCCCGTGAAGCGCACCTTTCAGCCCTCCCGTCTCGTGCGTGCGCGCCGTCACGGCTGGCGCGCCCGGATGGCCACCAAGAACGGCCGCAAGGTCGTCGCCCGCCGCCGGGCCAAGGGTCGCAAGCGTCTGACCGCCTGACGGCGCGAAACCTGCAACCCCCAGGGCCCCTCCGGATGGAGGAACCCTCCCCCCCCATGGAACGTCTCAAGACCCGGCCGGGCTTTCTCGCGGCCGCCAAGGGCCGCGCCTGTGCGCGCGGCGCCGTGCTCCTGCAGGTGCGCGAGCGCAAGGATGGTGACGCCCGGATCCGGGTGGGCTTTACCGCCACCCGCCGGATCGGCGGGGCGGTCGTCCGCAACCGGGCCAAGCGACGGCTGCGGGAGGCTGCGCGGCGGCTCGTCCCCGACTTTGGACGTCCCGGCTGCGACTATGTTCTGATCGCCAGGGGCGGTGCGCCGACCCGTCCGTGGGACCGCCTGCTTGACGATGTGAAAAGCGCGCTGATAAGCCTCGCGACCGAAGGCGGCCCCCCCGCCCGCGCGCCTGACAGCGCCCCCTCTCCAACAGACTGAGCGCGCGCCCGAATGCCCGACAATACGAACCGCAACACCGTGATCTTCGTGGTCCTGTCGATGGTCCTGCTGTTTGGCTACCAGGCCCTGGTCCTCGGTCCCCAGAACCGGCAGCGCGATGCCGAACTCAAGGCCCGCGAGACCCCTGCGGCTGCGCAGGTCTCACCGGGCGCTGGCACCGGGGCTCCCGCCCTGGCCGGCCCGGCCGCGCCGGTCTTCGTGACCCGGGAGGCCGCCATGGCCGGGACGCCACGGATCGTCGTGGACACCCCGGCCCTGCAGGGTTCGGTCTCCCTCCGCGGTGGGCGCATCGATGACCTCTTCCTGCGCGACTACCGGGTGGACGTGGACCCGAAGTCGCCGCCCGTGGAGCTCCTGCGCCCTGAAGGCGTCAAGGACGCCTGGTTCGCGGATTTCGGATGGACAGGCTCCAACCTGCCGGGCCTGCCCGGCGCCAGCGCCCTGTGGACCCAGGTCCAGGGCGACCGTCTGTCCCCCGGTCGTCCCGTGGTGCTGCGCTATGACGCCGGCCAGGGCCTGGTCTTCACCCGCCGGATCGAGGTCGACGACCGCTTCATGTTCACCGTGACCGACACGGTGGCCAACAGCCTTCCCGGCCCTGTCACCATCGCCCCCTACGCCTCGGTCCAGCGCCGCGGCGCGCCGGCCGTCCCCGCCGCCAATGCCCATGAGGGCACCGTGGGCGTGATGGACGGTGTCCTGGAGATGCTGAAGTACAAGCAACTCAAGAAGGACGGCGAGAAGGTCTTCAAGGCGACCGGTGGCTGGCTGGGGGTGACCGACAAGTACTGGCTGGCGGCTGTGGTCCCCGAGCAGAAGGAGGCGGTGAACGCCGCCTACCGCGCCACGTCGGTCTCAGGCCTGGACATCTACGAAGCCAATTTCGTCGCCAACCCCCGGGTCGTCCAGCCTGGCGGCACCTATACCCACGTCAGCCGCCTGTTCGCCGGCGCCAAGACCCTTCCGGTCCTGCGGGCCTACGAGACCTCGCTGGGTATCCCGCGGCTACAGGATGCGGTGGACTGGGGCCGGCTCTACTTCCTGACCAAGCCGATCTTCTGGCTGCTGGAAATCTTCTTCGGCTTCCTCAACAACTTCGGTCTGGCCATCCTGGCCCTGACCGTCGTCATCCGCCTGCTGCTCTTCTATCCGGCGAACCTGTCCTACGAGTCGCTGACCAAGATGAAGAAGATCCAGCCCCAGGTTGAGGACCTGAGGGCGCGCCTGAAGGACGACCCCCAGCGCCAGCAGCAGGAGCTGATGGGTCTCTATAAGTCGGAGAAGATCAACCCGCTGATGGGCTGCCTGCCCATGCTGGCGACCATCCCGGTCTTCCTGGCCCTGTTCAAGGTCCTGTCGGTGTCCATCGAGATGCGACACGCCCCCTTCTACGGCTGGATCCGTGACCTCTCGGCCCGGGATCCCACGACAATCTTCAACATGTTCGGCCTGATCCCCTGGGATCCGGCGACCCTGCCCTACATTGGCGGCCTGCTGAACGGGCCCCTGCACATCGGCGTCTGGCCCCTCGCCTATGGCTTCACCCAGTGGCTTTCCATGAAGCTGAGCCCCCCTGCGCCGGATCCCATGCAGCAGAAGTTGATGGAGCTGATGCCGGTAATCTTCACCTTCGTCATGGCCCCGTTCGCCGTCGGCCTGATGATCTACTACACGTGGAGTAACGTCCTCACGATCCTCCAGCAGTACGTCATCATGCGGAAGTACCAGGTGGAGAACCCCATCGACGACTTCCTTGCCCGGATAAAGGCGCGGAAGGCCGCAGGGTGAGCCTGGAGGGCGCGCCAACGCTGGATGAGGAGGCCTTTTCGGACGAGGCGATCGAGACCGCACGCGTGCTGTTCGCCCGCCCCGCCGTCTTCCTCATGGGCGCAGTCTCGGTGGACGGCCTGCCGGAACCCGACCTTCCCGAGGTGGCCTTTGCCGGTCGCTCCAACGTGGGCAAGTCGTCCCTGATCAACGGCCTGGTCGGCCAGAAGCACCTGGCCCGGGCATCCAACGAGCCGGGGCGCACCCGGGAGGTGAACTTCTTCGTGGTCGATGACCGGGTGCGGCTGGTGGACCTGCCGGGCTATGGCTGGGCCAGGGCGGGCAAGGGCGAGGTGAAGAAGTTCCAGGCCCTGGGGCGCGACTACCTGCGCGGCCGGCCCAACCTTCGCCGGGCCTACCTGCTGATCGACGCTCGTCATGGCCTGAAGGACGTGGACGAGGAGCCCATGGCCACCTTCGACCGGGCGGCGGTCTCCTACCAGGTGATCCTGACCAAGGCCGACAAGCTCAAGCCCGCAGAGGTCGAGGCCGTCCGCGCCCAGACCGAGGCCCGGATCGCCAAGCGGCCCGCAGCCTTTCCCGGGGTCATCGCCACCTCCTCGGAAAAGGGGACCGGCCTGCCGGAACTGCGCGCTGCCATTGCAAAGGCCTGCGGGCTCGGGGACTCGCCTGACGCCGCGTGAGGCGGCATAGAGTCTCTTCTCGTACGCAGAGGACGACGGGAGACCCCCATGCTCGACACTTCAGGACGCACCCTTTTCGACGAGGACCTGGCGATCTTCCGGGGGCAGGTCCGCAAGGTCTTCGCTCAGCACCTGACGCCCCACCTGGACCGGTGGGAGGAAGAGGGGGTCATCGGCCGGGCTTTCTGGCTGGCCTGTGGCGATGCAGGCCTGCTCTGCCCCCAGGTCCCGCAGGCCTATGGCGGCCTGGACCTGGACTACCGCTACAACGCCGTGATCGGCGAGGAGCTGACCTATGCCGGGTCGACTGCGGGCATCACCCTGCAGTCGGACATCGTGGTCCCCTACGTCATCCACTATGCAAGCGAGGCGCTGAAGCAGGCTTGGCTACCGAAGATGGTGTCGGGCGAGGCCATCGCCGCCATTGCCATGACCGAGCCCGGCGCGGGCTCGGACCTGCAGGGGGTGCGGACCACCGCCCGCCGGGACGGCGACGACTATGTGATCTCGGGGTCCAAGACCTACATCACCAACGGCCAGACCGCCGACATCGTCGTCGTCGTGGCCAAGACCGACCCTGACAAGGGCTCCAAGGGCATCTCCCTGATCCTGGTGGAGGCGACCCGTGAGGGCTTCCGGCGCGGGCGCAACCTGGACAAGATCGGCCAGAACTCGGCCGATACCTCCGAGCTCTTTTTTGACGACATCCGGGTTCCTGCCGGCAACCTGCTGGGCCAGGAGAACCAGGGCTTCGTCCACCTGATGACCCAGCTGCCTCAGGAGCGACTGCAGATCGCCATTTCCGGCCAGGCGGGCGCCCAGAGGGCCTTCGACGAGGCGGTGAAGTTCACCAAGGCGCGCAAGGCCTTCCGGCAGACCGTGTTCGACTTCCAGAACACCCGCTTCACCCTGGCCACCCTGAAGGCCAAGCTGCAGGCCGGATGGGCGCACCTGGACTGGTGCACAGCCCGCCACCTCAAGGGCGAGCTCACCGCGGCCGAGGCCTCAGCCGCCAAGCTGTTTCACACCGAGCTGCAGTGGGAGGTCTGCGATGCGGCCCTGCAGCTGCATGGCGGTGCCGGCTACATGAACGAATATCCCATCGCTCGGCTGTGGCGCGACGCCCGGGTGCAGCGCATCTATGGCGGGACTTCCGAAATCATGAAGGAGGTCGTGGCCCGCTCGCTCTGACCGTCTTCAGGGGGCGGCCCGCTGCCCCCCGGGGGGATGGTACTGGAGCCAAAAGGCTCAGCTGTCAGCGAAGCCGATTGAGGGGGGCAATGGTGCCTCAGCTGACCCGCTGCGTCCCGGGACTGACGTCCCGGTCCACCTCCCCCTTGGGGGAGGAACTACAGCGCCAATTGCTCCCCCAAGGGGGAGCTCCGCGCGAAGCGCGGTGAGGGGGTCAACGGCGCTTGAAAAGGCCCCTACGTCCTGGTGCGCGCGCCCTCCCAGGAGGGAATACCCTAGGGCCGACGGACTGTCTCGCCGCCCTTCATCACGAAGATCGGGGTTTCCAGCACCTTCACGTCCGAGAGGGGGTCGCCCTTGACCCCCACGAGGTCGCCCCAGGCACCGGCCCTGATCTGGCCGACCTGGCCGGCCTGACCCAGGGCCTCGGCGGCGTTGAGGGTGGCCGACTGCAGGGCCTGGAGGGGACTGGCGCCCCACTGCACCATGACCGCGAACTGCCGGGCGTTGTCGCCGTGAGGATAGACCCCGGCGTCGGTGGCGTAGACCATCTTCACGCCGGCTTTCATGGCCTTCTGGAAGTTCTGGCGCTGGATGAGGCCAATGTCCCGGTCCTTCTGGAGGTTGTCCTCGAGCACCCCGTTCTTCGCGCCCTCGGCCTGGGTGTAGTCGGTGTTGTAGATGTCCATGCCGAACCAGGCACCCTTGCGGATCGCCAGTCGGTTGCCCTCGTCGTCGACCAGGCTGACATGCTCGATGGTGTCGACCCCGGCCTCGAGGGCCTGGCGGATGCCGGAGGCACCGTGGGCGTGGGCCGCCACCTTCATCCCGGCGGCGCGGGCCTCGTCCACCACGGCGCGCATCTCCTCCAGGGTCATCTGCTGGGCGCCGGGGGAAGAGCCGCGGGAGAAGACGCCGCCCGTGGCGCAGATCTTGATCACCTCGGCACCGTACTTGCGCATCTTCCGAACCATCCGCCGGGCCTCGTCGGGACTGTCGACGACGGCGGGGCTCTGCTCGTTCATGGACGGGGGAAAGAAGGTGGAATCGCAGTGGCCGCCCGTGGCGCCCAGGGCGTAGGCCGCTGGCACGATGCGTGGACCCGGCACGAAGCCGGCGTCGATGGCCTGCTTGAGACCCACGTCGGCATAGCCCTCGGAGCCGACGTTCCGGATTGTGGTGAACCCCGCCTCCAGGGTGGCCTTTGCATGTGCGACGCCGATCACCGGCCAGAAGGAGTCCGTGAAGAGCAGGCTGTTGTAGCCGCTGTAGAGGGGCGAGGAGGTGATGTGCACGTGCATGTCGATCAGGCCCGGCACGAGGGTGACGCCCGGCAGATCGACTCGCTCGACGCCCTCGGGAAGGGCATCCCCCTGGCGGCCCACCCGGGTGATCCGGCCGTCGGTGATGACCACCTGGGGGCGCTCGACGCGGGCGCCGGTGGCCACGTCGATCAGCCGATCGGCGGTGACCGCGACCGTTGCGGCCCGGGCGGGAAGGGCGGCGAGGCCGACGAGGGCGGCTACGGCGGCGAGGCGGGCGGTCAGGCGCATATGCGGCTCCGGCGAAAAGGGGGCGTTCTTCCTACCACGGCGGGGTCCCGCACCCACCCTGTGACGCGGCCAGCGGGTGACAGAGGGGCACAGGTCCGGTATCGCAGCCCCACGCGTGCAGGAGGCCCGGGACTTGAGCGAGACGTCATCGACGAACTCTGCGGCCGAGGAGCAGGGCTGGGCGACCGCCAGGACCCTGGCCGAGGCCCTGCCCTTCATCCAGCAGTACGACCGCGAGACCGTGGTCATCAAGTACGGCGGCCACGCCATGGGCCAAGAGGAATCGGCGCGCCTGTTCGCGGCCGACGCCGTCCTGCTGAAGCTCCTGGGCCTGCATCCGGTGGTGGTGCATGGCGGCGGTCCGCAGATCTCGCGCATGCTGGACAAGGCAGGCGTGAAGTCGACCTTCGTGGACGGCCTGCGCGTTACGGACGAGGCCACCATGGAGGTGGCCGAGATGGTCCTGTCCGGAGCGATCAACAAGGAGATCGCCAACTGGATCAACCTGGCCGGCGCCGAGGCGGACGTTCGAGGGGTGGGCCTGTCGGGCAAGGATGCCCGGCTGATCACCGTCGAGAAGGCGACCCGGACCCGCAAGGACCCCGACAGCCAGATCGAGCAGGCGGTGGACCTGGGCTTCGTCGGCGAGCCCACCCGGATCGACCCCCAGCTGATCCAGGGCCTGATCTCGGCCGACCACGACTACATCCCGGTGATCGCCCCGATCGGCGTATCCGAGGACGGACAGACCTACAACATCAACGCCGATACGGTGGCCGGCGCCCTGGCTAGTGCCTTGAAGGCGAAGCGGATGCTGCTGCTGACCGACGTGGCGGGCGTCCTGGGGGCCGACGGCGAGCTCATCCGCCAGATGTCGGTGGGCGAGGCCCGGGCGGCCATCACCTCGGGTGTGGCCTCTGGCGGCATGATCCCCAAGCTGGAGACCGCTATCGCCACAGTCGAGGCCGGGGTCGAGGCGGTGGTCATCCTGGACGGCCGGCGCGCCCACGCCATGCTGGTCGAGCTGTTCACCGAACACGGGTCGGGAACCCTGATCACCCGATGATCCCGGACCTCAGCCACATCGACACCTGGCTGTTTGACCTGGACAACACCCTCTACCCGGAGGAGTCCGGCTTCATGCGGCAGGTGGAGGGCCGCATGACCGCCTTCGTCATGAAGGTGACGGGGCTGGAGCGGGACGCCGCCTTCGCCCTGCAGAAGAAGTACCTGGCCGAGCACGGCCTGACCCTGGGCGGGCTGAGGCTTCACCATGGGGTCGACCCGGCGGACTTCCACGCCCTGTTCCACGACCTCAGCCTGGACGCCCTGGCGCACGACCCGGAGCTGCTCGTGGCCCTGGCCCGCCTTCCCGGGCGCCGGCTGATCTTCACCAACGCCGACGACTTCCACGCCGAGCGGGTACTGAATCACCTCGGGCTGGCCCACCTGTTCGACGAGGTCTTCCACATCCACTCCTTCGGCTTCGCGCCCAAGCCCGACCCCCTGGGCTTCACGCGGATGATTGACGGCCATGGCCTGGACCCCGCCGCTACCGCCTTCTTCGAGGACTCCGAGCGCAACCTGAAACCAGCCTTCGACCTGGGCATGACCACGGTCCTGGTCGGCCCCCGCGCCCCGGCATCGGAAGCCGCCTTCGTGCACCACCGCACCGCGCACCTGACCCCCTTCCTCAATCACGCCCGCCTCCGGGAGACCGCCAGATGAGCCTGACCTACGCCGACCTCCGCGCTGAGATCGAAGCCGCCTGGGAGGCCCGGGACCAGGTCTCCACCGCCACCACCGGCCCGGTGCGGACCGCCGTGGACGAGACCCTGCGCCAGCTGGACAGCGGCGACCTGAGGGTGGCGACCCGGGGCGAGGACGGTGCCTGGACGACCCACCAGTGGGCCAAGCAGGCCATCCTCCTGTCCTTCCGCCTGAACCCGAACCGGGTGCACTCCGCCCCTGGCCCCGGCCCCTACTGGGACAAGGTGGACACCAAGTTCGAGGGCTGGGAGGCTGCCCGCTTCGAAGCCGCCGGCTTCCGCGCTGTGCCCGGCTGCGTGGTGCGCAAGGGCGCCTTCATCGCCCGCAACGTGGTGCTGATGCCCTCCTTCGTGAACATCGGCGCCTTCGTGGACGAGGGGACCATGGTCGACAGCTGGGCGACGGTGGGGTCCTGCGCCCAGATCGGCAAGAACGTGCACCTGTCCGGTGGGGCGGGGATCGGCGGCGTGCTGGAGCCCCTGCAGGCCAACCCGACCATCATCGAGGACAACTGCTTCATCGGCGCCCGTTCCGAGGTGGCCGAGGGCGTGATCGTGCGCGAAGGCAGCGTCCTGTCCATGGGCGTCTACCTGACCTCGACCACCCCCATCATCGACCGGCGGACCGGCGAGGTCTTCACCGGCGAGGTGCCGCCCTATTCGGTGGTTATGTCCGGGTCCCGGCCCAGCCCCCACGAGGGCCTGCCGGGAACCTACTGCGCGGTGATCATGAAGACCGTGGACGCCCGGACCCGGGCCAAGACCTCCATCAACGAGCTTCTGAGGGACTAGGCCCATGGCCGGGATCGACGCCGTCGAACTGACCCGGGAGCTGATCCGGCGCCCGTCTGTGACCCCTGCCGACGCCGGGGCCATGGACCTGGTCGAGCAGGTCCTTGCGGGCCTCGGCTTTACCTGCCGCCGGATGCGGTTTGGCGAGATCGAGAACCTTTACGCCCGGATCGGGACGGCCCGGCCCAACCTCTGCTTCGCCGGCCACACCGACGTGGTGCCGGTGGGCGATGTGGCTGCCTGGAGCCGCGAGGCCTTCGCCGCCGACATCGTTGATGGCGTGCTGATCGGCCGTGGGGCCGTGGACATGAAGAGCGCCATCGCCGCCTTCGCCGCCGCCGCCGCCTCGGCCCTGGCAGAGGGTGCGGTGACCGGCTCCCTGTCCTTCCTGATCACTGGCGACGAGGAGGGCGTGGCCCTCGACGGCACCAAGCGGGTGGTCGAGACCCTGAGGGCCGAGGGCGAGATCCTCGACCACTGCATCGTCGGCGAGCCGACCAGCGCCGAGAGCTTTGGCGACATGGTCAAGATCGGCCGCCGGGGCTCGATCAATGTCGGCGTCCGGGTCGAGGGGATCCAGGGGCACGTGGCCTACCCGCACCGGGCGGCCAATCCCGTGGCGGTCCTGATCCGCCTGCTGGCGGCGCTTGAGGCGCGGGTGCTGGACGCGGGCTATGCCGACTTCCAGCCCTCGAACCTGGAGGTCACCACGGTGGACGTGGGCAATCCGACCACCAACCTGATCCCCGCCGTCGCCACGGCGCGGCTGAACATCCGCTTCAACCCCGCCCACCGGGGCGCGGACCTGGCCGCCTGGGTCCAGGCCGAGGCCAACCGGGCGGCGGAGGGCTTCCCGGGGACGATCACCCTGACTCCGGCGATCAGCGGCGAGGCCTTCCTGACCGAACAGGGCCTGTTTACTGAGCTGGTGGCGGGTGCCGTCGAAGCGGTATCGGGACGGCGGCCGGACCTGTCGACCACGGGGGGGACCTCGGACGCCCGGTTCATCCGCGACCTCTGCCCGGTGGTCGAGCTGGGCCTTGTGGGCCGCACCATGCACGCCGTAGACGAGCGGGCGCCGGTGGAGGAGATCCGCCGCCTCCAATCGGTCTACGAGACCCTGATCCGCCGCTACTTCGCCGCGCCGCCTTCGGCGTAGGAGACGCCCGTCAGGCTGAGGCCCGCCGCTGGCGCGACAGGGCCGCAGGCCTGGCGGTCGCGCGCGTCCAGGGCGGCCTTCACGTCCTGCGCCGTCCACCGCCCAACACCGACCTCGGTCAGGGTGCCCGTCATGGACCGCACCTGCCGGTGCAGGAAGGATCGCGAGGCGAAGCGGAGCCAGACCTCCTCGCCCCGGCGACTGACCTCGACGACATCCAGGGTCTTGACCGGCGACTTGGCCTGGCAGGCCAGGTCGCGGAAGGTGGTGAAGTCGTGGTGGCCCACCAGGGTCTGGGCGGCGGCGTGCATGGCCCCGGCGTCCAGGGGCGTCCTGACGTGCCAGACCTGGCCGCGGTCGAGGGCGGGGGGCGTCGGCCGGTTGAGGATGCGGTAGAGATAGCGCCGCTCGGTGGCCGAGAAGCGGGCGTGCCAGCCTTCTGGAGCGACCTCAGCCTCAAGCACCACCACCGCCTCGTCGACCAGGTGGGCGTTGAGGGCGTTGCGCACGGTCAGTGCGGGCCAGTCTTTCGAAAGGTCCACGTGCACCACCTGGCCGGAGGCGTGGACCCCGGTGTCGGTGCGACCCGCGGCCTGCAGGCGCAAGGTCTCGCCGGTGAAGGCCAGGACCGCGCGCTCCACCGCACCCTGCACCGTGGGCAGGTCGCCCTGGGCTTGGAAGCCCTTGTAGGGTCCACCATCGTACTCGAGGGTCAGGCGGTAGCGGGGCATCAGGCCAGCTGCGTCCCGGCGGGCAGGGGCAGGCCGCGCAGGAAGTCGGCGGCATCCTGCGGCCCCCGGCCCTCGCGCTGGAGGCGGAGCAGGCGCACCGCGCCCTCGCCCGTTGCCACCAGGAGGGCCGCGTCCAGGATCGTCCCGGGTGCGCCCGACCCCACCTCGGCCCGGCTGAGCAGGGCCTTCACACGCACCGGGCCGCGGGGCCCGGGGGCCTCGAACCAGGCGCCCGGGAAGGGCGAGAGGCCGCGGACCTTGCCGTCCAGCTCGACGGCGGGGCGGGTCCAGCGCAGACGGGCGGTGCGGGCGCTGATCTTCTTCGCGTAGGTGGCGCCCTCGACGGCCTGGGGGGTCTCGACAGCGTTGCCGGCGGCAATGTCGGCCAGGGTGGCGACCAGCAGATCGGCGCCGGCCTGCGCCATCCGGTCGTGAAGGGTCCCGGCGGTCTCGTCGGGCCGGATGTCGAGCCGGGCGGTGGCGAGGATGGGTCCCTCGTCCAGCCCTTCCGTCATGCGCATGACCTGGACGCCTGTCTCTGTGTCGCCGGCCAGTATGGCGCGCTGGATGGGGGCCGCGCCCCGCCAGCGGGGCAGGAGGGAGGCGTGCAGGTTGACGGCACCCAGGCGCGGCGTCTCCAGCACCTCCCGGGGCAGGATCTGGCCGTAGGCCACCACCAGGGCGGCGTCGAGTTCGAGGGCGCGGAAGGCCTCGACCTCGGCCGGGTCACGCATGGAGGCGGGGGCGCAGACCGCCAGGCCGAGGGACTCCGCCAGGGCCTGGACCGGCGAGGGGCGAAGCGCCTGGCCCCGGCCCCGGGGCGCCGGGGGTTGGGCGTAGACAGCGACGATCTCGTGCCCGGCCTGCGCCACGGCGGCGAGACAGGCGGCGGCGATGTCGGGGGTTCCGAGGAAGGCGAGGCGCATGGGGCGGGTTTACCCCTCCGGCGGCGGCGAGGAAACCAGAACGGGCGGGATCAGCCCGTGCGGGCCAGCTTGCGCACCCGGGCTACCGCCCGATCGCGTTTGAGCCGGGACAGGTGGTCGATGAAGAGGACGCCCTTGAGGTGGTCCATCTCGTGCTGGATGCAGACGGCGAAGAGGCCCTCGGCCTCCGCGACCACTTCCTGGCCATTGTAGTCGAGATAGCGCAGCCGGACCTGGGTCGCTCGGGCCACCTCGTCGTAGATCTCGGGCACCGACAGGCAGCCCTCCTCATAAAGGGCGGTCTCATCCGAGGCCCAGAGGATCTCGGGATTGACGAAGAAGCGGGGCTCGGGGGGATCCTCCTGCCGGGCCAGGTCCATGACAATGACCTGCTGGGGCACCCCCACCTGGATGGCCGCCAGGCCTATGCCCGGTGCGGCGTACATGGTCTCTAGCATGTCATCCATCAGCCGGCGCAGGTCATCATCCACCCGCTCGACGGGGGAGGAGACCTGTTTCAGCACAGGATTGGGGACGGTGAGGATCTCGCGCAGGGCCATGCCTTCGCCAGTTAGGGACGGGTCCGGGCAGCGTCAAGCCGCGCTGTCGTCGGCGCTGGGTTCTGGGCGGGCCAGGGGACGGACGCCTGCCTCAATGTGGGGGATCTCGGGCATGGGCTTGCCCTCGTGGTCCACGCCCAGGGCCTCGAAGCGCCGGGCCTGGGGCAGGACCCGGCTCTCCAGGGAGCCGACGACCTGGTTGTAGCGCTCCACGGCCTGGGTCAGGGCCTTGCCGACCCCGGCCACGTGGCCACCCATGTCGGAGAGGCGCTTGTAGAGTTCCCGGGCGACCCGGGCGATCTCAGCAGCGCCCCGGGCCTGGTCCTCGACCCGCCAGCCGTAGGAGACGGCCTTGCACAGGGCGAAGAGGGTGGTGGGCGTAACCACGACCACCTTCTGCCCCATGGCCTCGGTCAGGAGGTCGGGCTGGCGGTCGAGGGCGGCGACCAGGAAGCTGTCGCCGGGGATGAACATGGCCACGAAGTCAGCGCTGCCGCCCAGCTCGTCCTGGTAGCCCCGGGAAGCCAGGGTGCGGATGTGATTGCGGACGCTGTCGGCATGGCGGGCCAGAGCGGCGTCGCGCTGGGCCTCGTCCGGGGCTTCCTGGGCGTCGAGGAAGGCGCTGATGGAGACCTTGGCGTCGATCACAAGCTCGCCGCCACCGGGCATGCGGACCACCACGTCGGGCCGCTGGCGACGCTCGCCTGAGGTGATCGTGACCTGCTCGAGGAAGTCGAACCGGTTTTGCAGACCCGCCATCTCCAGGACGTTACGCAGGGTCTGCTCGCCCCAGCGCCCCTGTACGCCGACGCCCCGGCGCAGGGCGGCGGTGAGCTTCTGGGTCTCGTCCCGGGCGGCGGTGGAGGCCTGGAGGAGGGCGCCGATCTGCTCGCGCAGGCCACCGGTCTCCTGGGCCCGGGCCTGCTCCATGTCGGTGACCTGCTTCTGGAACTTCGCGAGGGTGTCGGTCACGGGCTTCAGCTGCCCGGCCAGCTTCTCCTCGGCCAGCTTCTCGCGCAGCTCGAAGCTCTCGTTGGCGCGGGCGAGGAGCTGGTCGGCGATGGCCCCGGCCGCCTCGGCCTGCAGCAGCTCGGCGTTGCGGGCAGCCATGTCCTCGATAACCTGGACCCGGGCGGCGGTGCCCTGGAGGTCGAAGACCCGGGCCTCGGCGCGATCGGCCCGGCCCCGCTCGAGCATGGCCCAGACCACGGCGACGAGGGCCAGGGCGAAACCCAGGAGGGCGATCAGGAGTTCGGAGTTCATGAAGTGTTCCTAGTCCGGAATCGCCGGCGTGTCACCGGGTGCGGTCAGGCTGGACGGCGGGCGCGCAGGGCCTGGGCCAGGGTGCCGTCGTCCAGCCAGTCGAGTTCGCCGCCCACGGGAACGCCCCGGGCCAGCAGGGTGACCTCGACGCCCGACCCCGACAGCCGCTCGGCCAGGTAGTGGGCGGTGGTCTGGCCGTCCACGGTGGCGGGCAGGGCCAGTATGACCTCCCGCACACCGCCGGCGGCGACCCTGGCGACCAGGGCAGCGATCCTGAGGTCGTCGGGACCGACCCCGTCGAGGGCCGAGAGCAGGCCGCCTAGGACGTGGTAGCGCCCGCGGAAGGTCCCGCCCCGCTCCAGGGCCCAGAGAGAGCCGGCCTCTTCCACCACACAGACCAGGCCCGCGTCCCGGGTCCCGTCCGAGCAGACCGTGCAGGGATCCCGGGTGTCGAGGGCGCCGCAGGCGGTGCAGGCCCGGACCTTGGCTGCGGCGTCGGCCAGGGCCTCGGCCAGGGGGGTCATCAGTTGCTCCCGGCGCTTGAGCAGGGTGAGGGCTGCCCGGCGCGCTGAACGGGGCCCCAGCCCCGGTAGGCGGGACAGGAGGCTGATCAGCCTTTCGATCTCGGGTCCCGCAGATGCGGCCAAGGCCCCTGCCTCCTATGGGTCGGAAACGACTTGCAGGGTGCACCCCGAGGGGTGATTCTGTCCAAGCCCGCCCGCCGGAGAAGGATGAGGACATGGCGCGACCGTCCCGATCGGTTCCACGATCCACTGCAAGGGACCTCGCAGTCCGGGCCCTCCTGGGCCTTGCCGGGGGTGTTGCGGTCTGGGCGGTGATCCGCTGGACGCCAGAGACTGAGGGCCTGAAGGTCGTGCGCGGGATCCTGGCGCTGGCCTCGCTCACGCTGCCTGTCGTGCTGCTCGGTGCCTACGGGGCCCTGCGCCCGCGCACCCTGGCCCTGTGGACACTGGCAGTTGCGGGGGTGTCGGTCCTTGGAGGAATCGGTCGCATGGGTGCACCGCTAAACGCTGACGCGCCGCCGGTCCCTGCCGCAGGCGCCCTGGTCCTGGCCTGCCTGGCACTGATCATCGGGCATGTCCTCGTCCTGGCCCGGGAAGGCGCCGGACGGGGGAACCCCTGGCCCCGCCACTTCGCCATCGCCTGGACCGATGGTGTCCGCGCCGCCCTGTCCGTGGCCCTGGTCGGTGCCCTGTTCGGGCTGGTCGTCCTGGCTTCCAACCTGTTCGAGCTGATCGGCTTCAAGGCCGTAGGCGGGTTCCTCTCCCGGCCCGGCGTCCTCTGGCCGCTGATGGGCCTGGCCTTCGCACTCGGGGTCCATTTCACGGCCGGGCGGGCGGAACTGGCGGCGGGCGCCCGGGCCCTCGGCATGGGGCTGCTGGCCTGGCTCCTGCCCGTGATGGTCTTCCTGGCGGCTACCTTCCTGGGGACCCTGCCCTTCACCGGCCTCAAGCCCCTCTGGGACACCGGTTCGGCGGCAGCCCTTCTCATCGCCGCCTGCATCGGGCTGATCATCCTGGTCAACGCCGCCGTCCAGGACGAGACCAACCCTGCGAAGATCCCGCGGATCCTCAGGTACGCCGCCCGGCTCGGTGGCCTCCTGATGGCGCCCCTGGTGGTGATCGCCGCGGTGGGGATCTTCCTGCGCATCGACCAGCATGGCTTGTCGCCTGACCGGGTCCGCGCCCTGGCCTGCCTCCTGACCCTTGCCGTCTTCGCCGGGGGACACGCCCTTGCAGCCCTGTCCCGGCGCTCCTGGCTCGAGGCCTTCGGCAAGGCGAACCTGACTGGGGTTCTGGCGGCCCTTGTCGCCATACTGTTTACCCTCAGCCCGGTCGGGGACCCTGACCGCCTTTCAGTGATGGACCAGATGCGGCGGCTGACCACCGGCCAGGTCGCGCTGGACCGCTTCGACTTCGACCTTCTGCGGTTCGACACGGGCGAGCTTGGCCTGACGGCCCTGCGCGAACTGGCCGCCCGTCCCGGGGACGCACCCCGCGACGCGGAGATCCGGCGTGCGGCCAGCGAGGCCCTGGAGAGCAAGGGGCGCATGGCCGTGCGCTTCGCCCCGCCCGTGGTCATCCCCGTGGGTGCCGCACCCATTCCGGCCGATTTCATCTCCAGCACGGCCACGATCTACTGCGACAGGGAGCAGCCCTGCGGTGCGATGAGCTTGGATATCACCGATGACGGCACGGCCGAGATCCTGTTGCAGCGCAGTTTTCATCTTGAGGCCTGGACGCCGGATGCGACGGGCTGGCGCAAGCTGGGCGACCTCCGCACGCCTTGCCCGGTGGACTCCAAGCCCTTCCTTGCCGCCGACGTCCGCGTCGCGCCGCCCAGGGACAAGGTCCAGGATGTATTGGTGGGCGGGGTGCGGTTTCGCCTTGATCCCGAGTTCGCCGATTGTCCGTCGGGCGGGGCGGGGCGCTAGTCCTCCGCCGCGTCTTCCCCCAGGTCGTCGACAAGGGCCGGCTCTGGCGGGGGCAGGTGGCGGATCTGGACGACCTCTGCGCCGGGAAAGGCCTCGAGCACGGAAAGGACGAAGGGATCCTGGCTGATCTCGGCCCGGGTCTCGCGGCCCTCCCGGGTCTGGCGCTCCCAGAGACTCTCGGCACCCCCGCCGCCCTGGGCGGCCACCAGCCAGGGCTGGCCGGTCCAGGCCTTCAGGCGGCCCACCAGGCGCTGGGCCAGGTTGGTGGGCGCGCCTGGCGCGGGCTCGAATTCCAGGACCCCGGGCCGGAAGCTGACCGGGCGGACGAAGCGCTCGACGTCGAGCTTGAGGGCGATGTCCCGCTCGGCGTCGATGAGGGCGATCAGGTCCTCGAAGGTCTGCAGGACCGGCATCTGCCGGGCCTCGGCCTGGGGGGCACCCTGGGGCGCGGACTGGGGCGCGCTCTGGGGGGCCAGGGCTCTCGCCGCCCCACCCTGGGCCGCTCCACCGCCCGTTGAGCCACCGCCTGTTGATCCGCCACCCATCGATCCGCCGCCGCCGGCCGGCATATCGCCGTTCCTCAGCAGTTTCAGGGCCTCCTCAGGCCCAGGCAGGTCGGCGGCGTGTGCCAGGCGGATCAGGGCCATGTCTGTCGCCGCCGCGGGGTCCGGCGCGCGCCCGACCTCGTCGTGGGCCTTGAGCAGCATCTGCCAGAGGCGGGCGAGTATGGGTGCGGAGACGGCGGCACCGGCGGCGGCCAGGCGGGCGGTCTGATCCTTCGGAAGGGTCAGGGCCTGGGGGCCAACGGCGCGGGCCACCGAGGCCCCATGCGCGTGCTCCAGCAGGTCGAGCACGACCTGGGCCGGATCAGCGCCGAGGGCGTAGAGCTGGCGGAAGGCGCTGACGGCGCCACCGGGATCGCCCTTCAGGACAGACTCGAAGAGGTCCAGGGTCCCAGCCCGGTCGGCGAGGCCCAGCATGTCGCGGATCAGGGCGGCGGGCACGGTCTGCCCGGGCTCGGCCTGGACGATGGCCTGGTCCAGCAGGGACTGGGCGTCCCGCACCGAGCCCTCGGCGGCCCTGGCGATCAGGGTCAGGCCCTCGGCCTCGACCCGCACCCCCTCGGCCTCGAGGATCATCTGCAGGTTGCGGATGATGTTGTCGGGCTCCACCCGGCGCAGGTCAAACCTCTGGCAGCGGGAGAGGATGGTGACCGGCACCTTGCGGATCTCGGTGGTGGCGAAGATGAACTTGGCGTGCGGCGGCGGCTCCTCGAGGGTCTTCAGGAGCGCATTGAAGGCTCCTGTCGAGAGCATGTGCACTTCATCGATGATGTAGACCTTGTAGCGCGCCTCCACCGGGGCGTAGCGCACCCCGTCCAGCAGGTCGCGCATGTCGGCGACGCCGGTCCGGCTGGCGGCGTCCAGCTCCAGGACGTCCATGTGCCGGCCCTCGATGATGGCGCGGCAGTGCCGCCCCTCTACGGACAGGTCCAGGCTGGGGGCGTCGATGGCGTCCGTCTGGAAATTTAGTGCCCGGGCGAGGAGCCGGGCCGTGGTGGTCTTGCCCACCCCCCGCACGCCGGTGAGCATGAAGGCATGGGCGATGCGACCGGCCGCGAAGGCGTTGCGCAGGGTCCGGACCATGGCCTCCTGGCCATAGAGGTCCTCGAAGGTCCGCGGGCGGTACTTGCGGGCGATGACGGTATAGGCCGCAGAGCCACCGGTCACGGGTGCCCGGGCAGGCATTGGCTCTGGCGTCGCAGTTGGCCCGGGGTCGCCGAACATGTCGGCGGTATCGGGATCCCGCTCCGGCGCATCAGGTTCGGGCGTGAAATCTTCGTCGGCCATGGTCGCCATGCGGGCTGGGTGGAGACCGGACAACGACCCGGAACGTGACTCGTTACGGCTGCTTCCTTCCGGACCTGACCGAGTTGGCGAGGCGTCCGCCCGTCGCCGATCTCCATCCCCTATATCGCGATCCCGGAGCCTCGACGCAAGCGTGTGCAGAACACCGCCTGTGGGCTAATATCCGACTCATGTCCTTGAACGCCTTCCAGAACACCTTCGCCGGCAATCCCCTCGACCGCGTCAGCGAGCACCGCAAGGACGCCGCCTGGCTCGCTGAGCGCCTCGCTTCCGACCAGTCCCTGGGCCTCGTGCTCTGGAACGGGAAGGCCCTTGTCGAGCGGTCCTCCTCGGGCGGGACCCAGATCGCCTACCTGCCCTCGCGCCTCGTTGAGGACCTGTCCGGCGGGCCCGAACGGCTCCTGTTCATGGGCCTTTGGCAGGAGACCGCGGTGTTCGCCGTCGACCTCGATGGCCCAGCCGATCCCACCGAAGGCCCGCTGCAGGGCATGGGCCGGTTCGAGGACGCCCGGGCCCTGGCCTCGAGCCTTACGCCGGGCGAGATCGCCATCGTCGGCACGGCCAAGGGCGTCTTCGAATGGCGCCGCAAACATCGCGCCTGTTCCGTCTGCGGCGAACCGACCCGGGCTGGGGAGGGCGGCTGGAAACGGGAGTGTCCCGCCTGCAGCGCCGATCACTTCCCGAGGACGGACCCGGTGGTCATCATGCTGGCCGTGCACGGTGACCGCTGCATGCTGGGACGCCAGGCGGCCTGGCCCGCCGGCATGTTCTCGGCCCTCGCAGGGTTTCTTGAGCCCGGAGAGTCCATCGAGGAGGCCTGCGCCCGCGAGCTCTTCGAGGAGGCGGCCCTTCGGGCCACCTCGGTCCGCTACCATTCCTCCCAGCCCTGGCCCTTCCCCAATTCGCTGATGATCGGCCTCATCGCCGAGGTGGACAGCGACGAAGCCCAGCCGGACCAGACCGAGCTGTCCGAGGTGCGCTGGTACACGCGCCAGGAGGCCCGGGCCCTGCTGGCCGGCGAGATCCGGGGCAGCTTCGCCCCGCCCGCCATGGCCATTGCCCACCAGCTCATCAAGGCGTGGGCCGCGGCGTACTGACCGTCCTAGATGTGGTCGCGGTAGGGATCGGCGGTGTAGACGCCGAGGATTTCGAACCGCTCCGAGAAGAACTGCAGCTCCTCGAAGGCCCGGGCGACGGCGGGGTCTTCGGGACGCCCGTCGATCTCAGAATAGAAGAAGGTCGCCGTGAAGGCGGCGTTCTCCATGTAGCTTTCCACCTTGGTCATGTTGACGCCGTTGGTAGCGAAGCCACCGAGGGCCTTGTAGAGGGCCGCCGGCAGGTTCCGGACCCGGAAGACAAAGCTGGTCACGCAGCGGACGCCGGGCGCCGGCGCCGGGGCGTCATGGTCGGCGGTCATGACCAGAAAGCGCGTGGTATTGTCGTGGGTGTCCTCGATGTCCACCTGCAGGATCTCAAGGCCATAGAGCCGCGCCGCCAGGGCCGGGGCGATGGCGGCCCGGGTCGGGTCCGGATGCTCCGAGAGCTGCCGGGCTGCCAGGGCGGTGTCGCTGACCGGATCCCGGGACAGGCCAAGACTTGCGATCACCTCCCGGCACTGGGCGAAGGCGATGGGCATGGAGACCACGGTCTTCAGGTCCTCAAGCCGGACGCCCGGATTGGCCATCAGCTGGAAATGGATGGGTTTGAAGTGCTCGCCGATGATCCGCAGGCCCGAGGACGGCAGCAGGTGATGGACGTCCGCAACCCGACCCGCGATGGAATTCTCCACCGGGATCATGCCCAGACGGCAAGCACCGGACCGCACGGCCTCGAAGGCCTCCTCGAAGGTTGCGCAGGGCGCAGGCTCCATGTCGGGGAAGGCGGCCTGGCAGGCTTCGTGGCTGTTGGCCCCAAGCTCTCCCTGGAAGGCGATCCGGTTGGGGTTCATGCCGGGTCTCCCATTCGGCGGGCGTGGGCGCGAGCGCGCTCGAGGTCAGCGGGGTTGTCCACCGAGATCGGCGCTTCGTCCAGTACGGCGGACCAGATGGTCATCCCCAGCTCCAGGGCGCGCAGCTGCTCCAGCCGCTCGCGCCGCTCGAGGGGCGAAGGGGGTGCGGCCGTGAATCGTTCCAGGGCCTGGCGCCGAAATCCGTAAATGCCGTGGTGGATCCAGACCGGACCCTCGCCGTAGAGGACCGAGCGGGTGAAGTAGAGGGCGCGGGCGGAGCCGCCATCCGGTGCCATGGCGGCGACCACCTTGGGCATGTCCGGGTTCATCCGGTCCCCAGGATCCGATTCGGCGACCATGACGGTCGAGATGTCGGCCTCCGGACGTTCGGACAGCAGGCCCGCGCAGGCCCGGATCGCTTCGGGGGCAATGAAGGGGATGTCGCCCTGCAGGTTGATGACCACGTCATGGCGGCCGTCGGGATCCAGCATCCGGAGGGCGGCCAGGATCCTGTCGGAGCCGGACGGCAGGTCGGGATCGGTGAGGACGGCCCGGCCCCCGGCGGCCTCGACGGCCGCGACGATCTCGGGGTCGCCCGCCGCCACGGCCACCGGCCCGACGCCTGACGCCTCGGCCTGGCGGACCACGCGGACAATCATGGGAAGGCCGCCGATGTCGGCGAGCGGCTTGCCGGGCAGCCGCGTCGCGGCCAGTCGCGCGGGGATGAGGAGGATCGGTGTCATGAACCTAGGCTCCGGGCCAACTGTCCGGTTGCGCCAGCGCCGGTAGCGTGTAAGAGACGCGAACGCAATAAGGGGCGGGAATCCGCCGCAGGACGGGCCTTCTCTCGGGCCTGCCAGGTTTTGGGTTTCGGTGCGATGAGCAATCTTACTTTCAACAAGATCGCAGGCGCCGGGCTTGCGACGGCCCTCGCCATCGTCGGGCTTCGGGAAGTGACCACGGGGCTGTTCAGCTCCGAGGCACCCGCCAAACCGGGATACCTCATCGAGGCTACGGTCGAAGGCGGCGAAGCCGCAGCGGTCGTCGATGTCATCCCCGATTTCGGAACTGTCATTCCTGTCGCCGACCTCAAGGCTGGCGAGGCTGTCTTCGCCAAGTGCCAGTCCTGCCACAACGTCGCCAATGGGGGTGCCAACGGCACCGGACCCAACCTCTGGGGCGTGATCGGCAAAAAGCCCGGTGCCCACGCCGGGTTCGCCTATTCCGCCGCCATGACCGATTTCGGCACCAAGCAGGCGGTCTGGAACGACACGCAAATATACGAGTTCCTCAAGGCACCCCAGAAGTACATTTCGGGCACCAAGATGTCCTTCGTCGGGCTGAAGAAGTCCGAGGACCGGGTCAACGTGATCGCCTATCTGCGCGCCCAGGGCGCGACCCTGGCCATGCCCGCCCCGAACCCGGCTGCTGCGGCACCTGCGGCTGCGCCGGCTGGAGCTGCTCCGGCCGATGCAGCCCCGGCCGCCGGTGCTGCGCCTGCAGCGCCCGCCGAGGCGCCTGCGGCCAAGCCCGCCGCCTGAGGCCCTTCAGGACGCTTCCGGGCGCTGCCTGTCGAGGGGGCGCCTGAAGGCCGTGGGTTCACCGCCACCCGTCCCAGAAATCCGCTGGATCGCCTCTGCGAGGGGCTCGATAGCCACGGCCATGTGATGGGCATTGGCGTGCACTATCCGCGCGGCGTCCACCATCATGGCCACGTGGCCCTTCCAGAAGACCAGGTCACCCCGGCTTAGCGCGTCCGGGGAAGCCGCGACGCCCAGGCCCTGCTGGAGGTCGGAATCCCGGGGACAGGCCCGCCCGCAGGCCAGGAGGGCCTGCTGGACCAGTCCCGAGCAGTCCAGGCCGCAGCCCTCACGCCCGCCCCACAGGTAGGCTGCGCCCAGGTGCGACTCGGCCACGGCCGCGGGATCGGCCTCGAAGACACCGACTGGTGCCAGGTGGGTCTCTGGCAGCCAGAAGCCGGCGTCGCAGAGGGCCAGCTTTCCCTCCCGGCTGGTAACAGCGACCAGGCTGTTCAGGGAGATGGGCCCGACAGGCTCCGACCTGATGCTGGGCCCCCTGAATCCATATGTCAGCCGGACCCGGACCCGGTGGGTGGGCGCAGGTCCTTCCGGCGCCAGGGCGTTTAGGGCCACATGGCCGACATAGCCGTCCCGGACCGCCTGTCCCCAGGCAAAGCCGTCCCGGATCTCCAGGACATCAAACCGCTCTCCCAGGAGCAACTGGTCCCACTGCTCGGCCCCGGCCTGGGGACCGGCGCGGACCGCGGTCGCCGGGACCGCGACCTGCATCCGCTTCGGGCGCACATAGCGGCCGGCGGGCACCAGGCCCTCGAGGTCGGTGGCGGCGAGGTCGTCCCTCGCCGGGGTCAGGCGCGGGTCGGTCCTCACCCGTAGCGGTCCTGCAGCATGGCGAAGAGGCCGCGGATGGCGTGGACCTCTCCGCCGGCGGGTGAGCCGGGCTGGCCCCTGGGGTTCCAGGCATAGATGTCGAAGTGCGCCCAGGGGCCGGGAGGGGCGAACTTCTGCAGGAAGAGGGCTGCCGTCATGGCGCCCGCCTGGGCCCAGGCGTCTGGATCGTTCTTCAGGTCAGCGATGTCGGACTCGAGCGACGGGGTGTAGCCCTTCCACAGCGGGAGCCGCCAGACCGGATCGAAGGCTCGGCGGGCACCCGCCTCGATGGCCGCCGCGAGGTCCTCGTCGTCGGTGAAGAAGGGTGGCAGCTGCGGGCCCAGGGCGACCCGGGCGGCGCCGGTCAGGGTGGCGAGGTCCAGGGTGATGTCGGGTGAGAGTTCCCCGGCGCGGGTCAGGGCGTCGGCGAGGATCAGCCGGCCCTCGGCGTCCGTATTGCCCACCTCGACGGTCAGCCCCTTGCGGGTCGCCAGGACATCGCCCGGACGCATGGCCCCGCCGCTGACGGCGTTCTCAACCGCCGGAATGAGGATGGACAGGCGAATGGGCAGGTCCGCCTGCAGGATCATGGCGCCCAGGGCCAGGACGTGGGCCGCACCGCCCATATCCTTCTTCATCAGCCGCATGCCTGCGGACGGCTTGAGGTCCAGGCCGCCGGTGTCGAACACCACGCCCTTGCCGACGAGGACGACATGGGGGCGACCGGCTGCACCCCAGGTGATCTCGATCATCCGGGGCTCGCGCCCCGGCGCCGCTGCCCGGCCGACCGCATGGACGGCGGGATAGCCCGCGGTCAGAAGGTCGTCGCCGCAGACCACCGAGATGTCGGCCCCGAAGCGCCCGGCAAGGTCGCGGGCGGCGGCCTCGAGTTCAGCGGGACCGAGGTCGTTGGCGGGGGTGTTGATCAGGTCCCTGGCGAGGGCGCAGGCGTCTGCGATCCCGGCGACCGCGGCCGGGTCGGCGCCTTGGATCTCCAGGGTCGGAGGGGCGGTTTCACGCCTGCGGTAGCGCTCGAAGCGGTAGAGGCCGAGGGCGAAGGCAATGGCGGCGTCCAGGGGCGCGAGACCGCCGGGCGCGCCCTCAAGCCGGAAGCGCCCGGCGGGAAGCCGGCCTGCCAGGGTCCGGAAGGCGGCGGGGTCCCCGGGGGCAAGGCCCAGGCCCAGCAGGACCCGGGCGGGGGCGCCATCGGGGCCGGGAACGACGACCACCTGGCCGGTCCGCCCCCTGAAGTCCGGGCCAGCGAGTCCACGTTCCAGGGGCGGGGCCGTCGCTAGCCAGGCTTGGGACTCGCCCTCGCAGAGGGCGATCACGGGAACCGAGGGGCCTTCCGCGGGGGAGGGGAACTCTGACATGGCGCACGTCCCTGGACCGGCGTCCGACGGGACGCCTCAGGTCATTTGGGCCAAAGTGACTGACGCCGCAACGGGCGGCTTCAGCGCGGTGCCGCGCGGAGGTCCGGGGCGGAGACGGGTGGGGGCTGGTGGCCGACGCCAAGGCTGGCGGCGGTGAGAAGCACGGCGGTGATGAGGGCCGCGACGACCCCGTACTCAACCACCGGCGCGGAGGCCTCCTCACGGAGAACCCTTGCGAGTAACCTGGACATTCTGTTCTCCCGTGTCACGGGAGGGCGGGAGTCCCCACGCCCCGGCTGAGCCTTTCGGCTTCCCCGTGCACTCAGGGCAACCTTGTCGCAATGAAGTTAACGACAAGTAAACTCGACGGACACTTCGCGCAGATCCGTTAGTTAATCTTTATGAAGAAATATAGTTAACAGTAAACGAGGCGATCGCAATGCCTCAGGACTCAATCGACTTGCCGCCGCCCCGGACAAAGCTAAGGCCGACCAGGCCAACAGCCAGGAGGATCGTAACCGTAGCGAAGCCCCCCTGCTGGGTTTGGGTCAGGTTGGTGCCGAGATTGACCATCATGGGGCCCAGCCATCCGGTCGCCACCCCGGACAGGGCATAGACTCCGAAGAAGGCGCCGGTCTTCTCCGGGGGCGTCAGGCGGGTCAGCATGGTGCGGGCGGACGCGTACTGGGCGGTGATGAAGACCGCATTCACAAAGCCGATCAGCAGGAAGACCACCTCGGGCAGGGTCCGGAAGACCGGCCCGTCCCAGACCGGCGGCTGGGCTGAGGGATCAAACGACCAGAAGTAGAGGATACGGGTCGGCGACATGCCCAGCATGCACACAATACCCAGGATCGACATCAGGATCGCGATCCGCAGCGAGTTCTTGGGCCCCAGGGCCTCATCCATCCAGCGACCGACGAAACCGCCCAGGACCGCGAGGATGGACAGGAGGATACCGTAGCCCAGCATTTCAAGGGCTTGCCACTTCATCACCCCCACGGCGTAGATGCCGGCATAGATCAGGACGGCGTTCATGCCATCGACGAAGGCCATCCGGCTGAGCAGGTAGATGGCCGCATCGCGGTAGCGCCCTACGGTCGACAGCATTTCCCAAAGCTGGCGGGCACCGTTCCGGAAGGCCTTGAGGACCGGCACCCCGGTGGATGGGGCGTCCGGTGTGAAGAGAAACAGGGGGATGGCGCCGACGGCGAATATGGCCGCCGCCATCACGGCCACGATCCGCTCATGCTCATGGGCGGCCGTGTCCAGGCCGAACAGCGGGGTCTTGGGCACCCAGGCCCAGTCGACCTTTCCCGGAAGCGCGAAGGCCCAGGCCGTGAAGCCGAGGGCCAGCACCGAGAAGCCGTTACCCAGGGCGAGGGCCAGTCCCGAGGCCTTGTGGGCGGCCTTCATGCCCGCAGCCCGTATCAACAGGGAGTTGTGCAGCACCTCGGAGAAGGCGAAGCCCAGGCCGATCAGGGTGATAAGCAGCATGGTCAGGGCGACGGAAAGCCCGCTGCCGTCGGGCTTGGCCCACCAGAGGGCGATCATCATGGGGACCATGGCCGCCACCACCAGGGCCAGCCAGCCCTTGCGGGGCCCGAGCTGGTCGATGGAGGCCCCGAGGAAGGGCGCCGTGGCCATCACGATCCAGCCGGAATACTGGCTCCACTGGGAGATGACCGCCTGGCCCCGGACCGGGTCGCCAACCATGACGGAGGCCACATAGGGCGCAAAAATATAGATGGTGACGAGGATGATGTAGGGGTTGCGCGCGCCTTCGAAGACGGACCAGGAGACGGCACCCCGGTTCATCCTGCCGTCGCCAGCCAGCTCTGACGCCATGGGGGGATCCACAACAGCCCCCGGACCGTGGGCCTCGCCCGTAGGAATGGTCTCAGACACGCCGCTTCCCCCTCAATCCGGCGTCTGACGCGCCGGCTCCGCATCGACCCTACCCCAACGGACCGGCTTGTGGAGTCGGAAAGGGTCTCGGCCGTCCGCTGGTCTCTTGGACTCGACTCGCCGGCGGACCGGTTGGAAGATGCCCCCACAGACAAGACAGCGGGGAAACGCAGATGGGACTTCTCGACGGCAAGGTGGCGATCATCACGGGCGCAGGCGGCGGGCTTGGCGAGGCCTATGCGCGGCTGTTTGCCCGCGAGGGCGCGGCGGTGGTGGTCAATGACCTGGGCGGCGCCCGGGACGGCTCGGGCGATGGCTCCGTCAGTGCGGCCCAGAAGGTGGTCAACGACATCCTCGCCGAGGGAGGGCGGGCCGTTGCCAACGCCGACGACGTGTCCACTATGGCGGGGGGCGAGAACATCCTGAAATCGGCCCTCGACGCCTTCGGCCAGGTCGACATTCTGGTCTGTAACGCGGGCATCCTGCGCGACAAGTCCTTCGCCAACACGTCGGAGGCGGACTGGGACCTGGTGGTCAAGGTGCACCTGAAGGGCACCTACTGCTGCACCATGCCGGTCTGGAAGTGGCTGAAGGACAATGGCCGGCAGGGGGTCGTCGTCATGACCAGCTCCACCTCGGGTCTCTACGGCAATTTCGGCCAGTCGAACTACGGGGCGGCTAAGGCGGGCATCTACGGCTTTATGCGGGTGCTGGCCATCGAGGGCCGCAAGTACGGCATCCGGGTCATGGGCCTGTCGCCCGGCGCCTTCACGCGCATGACCTCCGACCTGCCCGGTCGGGTCGGCAGCGACCCGGATCCGCTGAGCCTGCCCGAGAACGTGGCACCCGGCGTGCTCTACATGGTCTCGGACCTGGCCGCCGACCATACCGGCAAGGTGCTGGGCGTCTCTTCCCGCGGCGTCCGCGAGCTCAAGATGCTGGAGACCGAGGGTTTCCAGCCGGGCCGGCCCTACACCGCCCAGGAGGTGGCCGAGCACGCCGGTCAGGTCTTCTTCGCCGAAAGCCAGACCCGCACGGTGCCCGTGAGCTGACGCCCCGCCGCGGCCTTCAGGCCGGATCGCTCAGGCGTCTGGCCCGAAGGCGGCGAGCCTTTGGTCCAGCACCTCTCGGACGCCGGGCCATTCGGGAGCGATGACCGAGTAGACCGCCGTGCTGCGCCGGCGGCCGGTCCAGACGATGCGTTCCCACCTCTGGATGCCCTCGAAGGTCGCGCCCAGCTTGAGCACTGCCGCGCGGGACCGGGCGTTGATCTCATCGACGTGGAACTGGACCCGGCAGAAACCGGCGTCGAAGGCCTCCCCCATCAGCAGGCGCTTGGCCGAGGGATTGACCGGTCCGCCCCTGGCCTCGGGGGCGTAGTAGGTCAGGCCGATCTCAAGGCTCGCATTGGCCCGGTCGATCTTCAGGAAGGCGGTGATGCCGACGCAGCGGCCTTCCTGAAGCACAGCGAAATGGTGCGCCGCGCCGGAGTCGCGATCGGCGATGCGCTTTTCCGTCCAGAACTGGTCGAAAGGCTCGCCCACAAGGGACAGGGAATAAAGCTTGCGCCAGACGTCGGGATCCGCGGCACAGGCGGCGCGGAGGGGTTCGCGGTGGACCTCCGACAGCGGTTCCAGGGTCACGAAGGTGTTGGCCAGGGGGCGGTGGGGGAAGTCGGTGATCATGCCCCATCCTGGCGCGCCGGGAACGGAATTTCCAGCCGGGGTTGCGCCAGCCAAGCCCGCCCGGAGCTGGCCAGGTGCGGCGACCCGCAGGTGAAGATCCGCGTCGAGCGCGACGCCGAGCAGGCACGGGTCGACAGGCCTTGAGAGGCGTTGCATCCCAGGAAAAGGGGCGGCCCCGAGAGCCGCCCCCTCTTCGGTTGGAGCTCGGCCTACTTCGTGGGCAGGGCCGCGGAGTTGGCGCAGGCCTGGCGCATCAGGGCCGCATCGTCCGCCGCGTCAGACGTCTTCGGCACCGCGCGGCGCCAGGTGCCGCTGATCTCCAGCGGCTTCTTCGGCGAGTAGCCGCCTATGGACACGAAGGTCTTCGACTTGCAGTCGAGGGCGTAGACGAAACCCACTCCGTCCGCGGCCCCGGGTCCCGAGGGTCCCATCCGCGGGCTGGCACCGACCTTGCCGACGGCGGTCATGACGACCACCCGTCCCGTCCCGGCATCCCGGTAGCTGTAATCGGAGTCAAGGGACCACTGCAGTCCCTTGTCGTTCGGCGTCGTGTAGGCCGTCCAGGTCTCGGCGGCGGCGGGAAGGGCGAGGGCGAGAACCGACAGGGCGGTGATCGCAAAGGCGCGGCGCATGGGCATTTCCTTGTTCAGGCGTCAAAGCTCGGGCGGACCTTAGCGGCGGGGGCGGAGGGCGCGCAACCGGAACCGACAAAGACGAATTGACCGGCGCGCCGCTTGACTCTGCCGGACCGTGCACCTAATTCCCGGACGCGTTAGCACTCGTGCGCGGCGGCTGCCAAAGTCGGCTCCGCAGCTGCGGATTTCAATAACCCTCGTCCTAAACGGAGAGACCAAAACATGGCGTTTCGTCCCCTCGGTGACCGCGTCCTCGTGAAGCGCGTCGAAGAAGAACAGAAGACCAAGGGCGGGATCATCATCCCCGACACCGCCAAGGAAAAGCCGCAGGAAGGCCAAGTGATCGCCGTCGGCCCCGGCGCCCGTGACGAGACCGGCAAGATCCAGCCCCTCGACCTGAAGAAGGGCGACCGCATCCTGTTCGGCAAGTGGTCCGGCACCGAAGTCAAGATCGACGGTGCCGACCTCCTGATCATGAAGGAAAGCGACGTCCTGGGCGTGATCAAATAGAGCCTCCGACCGCCTTCCAGACCCACCAATCCCATTCGAAAAGAGTAAGCCAATGGCCGCTAAAGACGTCTATTTTGGTACTGACGCCCGCGACAAGATGCTGCGCGGCGTCAACACCCTCGCCAATGCCGTAAGGGTGACCCTCGGCCCCAAGGGCCGGAACGTCGTCATCGAGAAGTCCTTCGGCGCCCCGCGCTCGACCAAGGACGGCGTGTCCGTCGCCAAGGAAATCGAGCTGGCAGACCGCTTCGAGAACCTCGGCGCCCAGATGATCCGGGAAGTTGCCTCCAAGACCAATGACAAGGCCGGCGACGGTACCACCACCGCCACCGTCCTGGCCCAGGCCATCGTGGTCGAGGGCATGAAGTCTGTCGCCGCGGGCATGAACCCGATGGACCTGAAGCGTGGCGTCGACAAGGCCGTGGCCAAGGTCGTGGAGTCCATCCGGGAGTCCTCGCGCAAGGTCACCACCAACGCCGAGATCGCCCAGGTCGGTACCATCTCCGCCAACGGCGACACCGAGGTTGGCGAGATGATCGCCCGGGCCATGGACAAGGTCGGCAATGAGGGCGTCATCACGGTCGAGGAAGCCAAGACCGCCGAGACTGAACTCGACGTCGTCGAGGGCATGCAGTTCGACCGTGGCTACCTGTCGCCCTACTTCATCACCAACGCCGACAAGATGGAGGCCGAACTTGAAGAGCCTCTGATCCTGCTCTTCGAGAAGAAGCTGACCTCTCTCCAGCCCCTGCTACCGGTCCTCGAGGCTGTCGTGCAGTCCGGCCGTCCCCTGGTGATCATCGCCGAGGATGTCGAGGGCGAGGCCCTGGCCACCCTGGTGGTCAACAAGCTTCGCGGCGGCCTGCGGGTCGCGGCGGTCAAGGCCCCGGGCTTCGGCGACCGCCGCAAGGCCATGCTCGAGGACATTGCCATCCTGACCGGTGGTGAGCTGATCTCCGAGGACCTCGGCATCAAGCTTGAGAACGTGACCCTCGAAATGCTGGGCCGCGCGAAGAAGGTGTCGATCACCAAGGACGACACCACCATCGTCGACGGTGCCGGTGCCAAGGACGGCATCGCGGCCCGCATTGGCCAGATCAAGCGCCAGATCGAGGACACCACCTCGGACTACGACAAGGAAAAGCTGCAGGAGCGGCTGGCCAAGCTGGCTGGCGGCGTCGCCGTGATCCGCGTCGGCGGCTCGACCGAGGTCGAGGTCAAGGAAAAGAAGGACCGCGTCGATGACGCCCTCAACGCGACCCGCGCGGCCGTGGAAGAAGGCATCGTCCCCGGCGGCGGCGTGGCCCTGCTGAAGGCCTCCAAGGCCCTCGAAGGCCTGAAGGGCGACAATGACGACCAGGAAGCCGGCGTCGCCATCGTGCGCCGTGCCCTCCAGGCCCCGATCCGGCAGATTGCCGAGAACGCCGGCGTCGAAGGCTCGATCGTGGTCGGCAAGGTGCTCGAGAATACCTCGCCCACCTTCGGCTTCAACGCCCAGACCGAGGAGTATGTGGACATGGTGAAGGCCGGCGTCATCGACCCGGCCAAGGTGGTCCGCATCGCCCTTCAGGACGCCGCCTCGGTGGCTGGCCTGATGATCACCACGGAAGCCGCGATCGTCGAGTCCCCCAAGAAGGGCGGCGGCGGCGGCCAGGGCATGCCCGGCGGTATGGGCGGCATGGGCGACATGGACTTCTGATCCAGGTCGTTTCCCGAAAGACCCGGGGGCGGAGCTTCAGGCTCCGCCCCCTTTTTCGTGTCCGGACGTCAGCTGGCCCGGGTGTTCAGGCGCTTCAGGTCGCCCAGCAGCAGGGTGCCCGCCCAGCTGGTGAGCCCGGTGATGATCGCCACCAGCAATCCCGGGATGAAGCCCGCGACCTGGAAGCCGGGAAGGATTTTCGAGACCAGCAGGATCATGGCCGCATTGATCACCAGCAGGAACAATCCGAAGGTCAGGACGGTAATGGGCAGGGTCAGGATGACCAGCAGGGGCCTCAGCAGGGCGTTAACCACCCCGAGCAGCAATGCGGCCAGGAAGAGGGTCATGGGCGCATCGTAGGTGACGCCGGGAACAAGCCGGGAAGCGATGGCCAGTCCAAAGGCGGCGAAGACCGCGCGAAGCAGGAAGTGCAGCATATCGGTTCTCCGGGCGTTCCGTTCAGCGACGCCATGGGCAAGGATTCCGCCACCGGACCTGCAAAGGCAACCCCCGGATGGCCCCTTAGGGTCGGTGCCACATTGACGCCGCCTCCAGACCGTTCTGTCTTTCCACCGAATCGGGAGTCCGCATCATGAGTCGTTTCCCATCACACTGTCCGGGGGTCCTCAACGGGCTTGGCCTGGGCCTCGGGCTGGGACTGGCCCTCGCCTCGGCGGGGCTGGTCTCTGCCGCGCCTTTGGCCGCCCAGGGGCCACAGGCGAAGGTGCCGGACTCTGCGTCAGGCCTGTTCGTCAGCCCCTTCGGCGAGCCCTTTCGGTCTTCCCACGGACTTGCGGACTGGTTCGCCGGTGCGGATGGCGACCAAAACGGCGTCCTGACCCTCAAGGAGTTCACCGCTGACGGCCTGCGCTTCCTGACCGTGCTGGATACCGACAAGGACGGCCGGGTCGACGGTTTCGAGAATACGACATACGAAAATGAGGTCGCGCCGGAGATCCTGCCCCAGTCCGCGGCCTTCCGGCCGGGCCGAGAGGATGACGACGGGGCGGGGGCCCCGGCGCCCCGAGCCCGCGGCCTGGAGGGCGCCTCGACCTTCGGCCTGCTGGGCGAACCCCAGCCCGTCCGAGGCGCTGACCTGAACTATGACGGCAAGATCACCGCCGCCGAACAGGCCAAGGCCGCAGCCCGCAGGTTCGCGATCCTCGATCCGGAAGCAAACGGCGAACTCGTCCTGCCGGCCCTGCAGTCCCGGATGACCGCCCGCCAGGTGCCGCCGAACAGCTTCGGGCGCTTTTTCAGGCGGCGGCCGGACTGAGGTCGGGGACCGTCTCGGCCAGGCGCCCGCCGATCCGGATAGGCGCGATGCGGCGGGCCAGGCCCGTGGCGTCGTCGGTTTCAACGAAGACGCCGCAGACCGTCGCGGGCCCCTCCGCCGGGCGGAAGCGACCACCGGAAATCCGGGTTGTGAATCGCCGGAGCGGTTCTTCCTTCATGTTACCGATGACGCTGTCATAGTCGGCGCAGGCGCCGGCATCGGTCTGGTATGCAGTGCCCCCTGGCAGGATCTGGGCGTCGGCGGTGGGGACGTGGGTATGGGTCCCGACCACCAGGCTGGCCCGTCCATCGCAGAAGTGGCCCATGGCCATCTTCTCCGAGGTGACCTCGGCGTGCATGTCGACCACGATGGCGTCGGCCACCATGCCCAGGGGCGACTTCTCCAGTTCCCGGTCCACGGCGGCGAAGGGATCGTCCAGGCTGTCCATGTGGATGCGGCCCAGGAGGTTGATCACCAGGATCCGTTGGCCTCGGCGGGTCTCGAAGAGGTTGGCGCCCAGGCCCGGAGCGTCGGCCAGGACAGGATAGTTCAGCGGCCGGATCAGTCGCGGCTCGCGGACGATGTAGGTCAGGGCTTCCTTCTGGTCCCAGGCGTGGTTGCCCAGGGTCAGGCAGTCGGCACCGGCGTCGAACAGGTCCCGGGCGGTCCGCTCGGTAATGCCGAAGCCCGCAGCCGCGTTCTCTGCGTTGATGATGACGAACTCCAGGTCGAGTCGCCGGCGCAGGCCTGGCAGGTGGTCGGCGAGACCGTCCCGGCCGGATTTCCCGACCACGTCTCCGAAAAAGGCGAAGCGCATTCTGTTCCTTCAGGCCTGTGGGAGGCGGCGGTATCCGGCCTCGGTGAGGACGGCGTCAAGAGGCTGATCGTGGGGCTCAAGGTCAAGCCTGTCCACCTCCTGGCCGGCAAAGGCGAGGCCGAGCACAAAGATCGGGCCCGTCCGGCGCAGTTCGGCAAGGGCCCTGTCGTAGTGTCCGCCGCCCTGGCCCAGCCGTCCGCCGAAGCGGTCGAAGGCCAGGAGGGGGGCGATCACCAGGTCAGGTCTCTTCTCTTCGGCGTGCTCCGGTGGCGCTGGTAGGCCTGAGGCGTCGGGTTCGAGCGGGCCTCCAGGCGGCGCTGAGAGGAACCGCATCCGACCTTCACCCGAGACGTGCGGCAGAAGCCTTTCTGCGCCCAGGACCATCAGGCGCAGGGCCAAGGGGCCGGAGTCGATCTCGCCGCCGGCCGGGAGGTAGGCCGCGAAGGCGCGAAGCGGGGGTAGGGCTGCGTCCTGAAGGCACCGGGCAGCCTCTTCACCGGCGTCCGGCCGTGCTGCCGCCAGTTCACGCCTCAACCGCCTGAGCTGTGTGCGCAGGTCCTGGCGTGGGTTCCGTTCGGCGGGGCGGGGCGACAAGGGAGGTCCGGAAGATAAGGTGGCGGCGCCGCGGGAACCGTGAAGGACTGTTTAATCCCCTCGACCTGGATAACCAGGTGGGCACCGTGTGCCCGGGTCCACGGACCCGGCCAGGGACAGCTCCCTTTGAGTGAATTAAGGTCGCTGGGATAATTCGCCTTCGACGCGAGCCGCAGCAAGACCCGCCATCTATCAACTTAGGCCACGGGGGGGGCTGCGGCAAGGCGCCTGGCCGATCAGGCCCCTGCCAGCCTCTCGATTCTTCGCGCAGCGGCCTCCAGGGCCGCAGTGGCCCGGCCTTCCGCCGAGCCGGCCTCGGCCTGAAGCCGGGCGTGGTCGGCCTCCAGCCCGGAGACACGTCCGCGGAGATCCGACAGTTCGTCGGCCAGCAGCAGGGCGGCCATCAGGAAGAGCCGGGTCTCGGCCAGCTGGCCGACATCCTGGGATACCTGCCGCACCTGGGTGTCGAAGAGCTGGGCCAGCTCGGTCAGGTGGGCTTCCTGGCCGTCCTCGCAGCCGACCACATAGGGCCGGCCGTTCACGCTGAGGGTCACCTGTGCCATGGCTCAGCCTCCCCGTCCGGCGTCGAGCAGGGCCTCGATCTCGGCGATCGCCTTGCCGAGGGCCCGGGACGCGTCGGCCCCCGCCGCTACCAGGGCGCCTTCGCGCTCGCGGCTGCGCTCGAGCTCTGCCGCCAGACCGTTCCGGGCGGGATCAAAGAGCTCGCCGGCGCCTGCGGAGGACCGCCCCGCCAACTCCTGCTCAAGCAGGGCGAGGGCGCGGTCCAGGCGGCGCGCCGCCTGTTCGAGGGGGGATTCGTCCTGGGCCATCGGGGACTCCGGAGGTTGCCCAGACTGTATAGCGCCATCCGGCGCGCCGCCGGAACCACTTACGTTTCTTGACCCTTCCGATCCCCTGTGCGAGGCCCAACTTCCTTTCCGCCGCCAACCGGATTCCCGCCATGCCTGTCTCGCCCGTCAAAATGGCCGATGCCATCCGCGTCCTTTCCATGGATGCGGTGCACAGGGCGAAATCCGGCCACCAGGGCATGCCTATGGGTATGGCGGATGTCGCCACCGTGCTCTGGACCAAGTTCCTGAAGTTCGACGCCTCCCGGCCTGACTGGGCGGACCGGGATCGCTTTGTCCTGTCGGCGGGGCACGGCTCCATGCTGCTCTACGCCCTGCTGCACCTGACCGGCTACAAGGCCGTCACGATGGACCAGATCCGGGACTTCCGGCAGTGGGGCTCCAAGACTCCCGGCCACCCGGAGTTCGGCCATACGCCGGGGGTGGAGACCACCACCGGTCCCCTCGGCCAGGGCCTTGCCAATGCCGTGGGCATGGCCATGGCCGAACGCCACCTTGCCGCCCGGTTCGGCGGGGACCTGGTGGATCACCGCACCTGGGTCATCGCCGGGGACGGCTGCCTGATGGAGGGCGTGAGCCACGAGGCCGCCTCCATCGCCGGGCGCTTCGGCCTGAACCGGCTGACTGTTCTCTTCGACGACAACAACACCACCATCGACGGCGTGGCGACTATCGCCGAGACGGGCGACCAACTGGCCCGGTTCAAGGCCTATGGCTGGGCCGTGAAGGCCGTGGATGGCCATGACCACGGCAGGATCGCCGCCGCCCTGCGCTGGGCAGTGAAGCAGGATCGTCCGACCCTGATCGCCTGCCGCACGCGCATCTCCAAGGGCGCGGGCCCCAAGGAGGCCGATCCCCACAGCCACGGCTACACCCTGTTCGACGCCGAGATCGCCGAGGCCCGCAAGGCTATGGGCTGGGACCTGCCCCCGTTTGATCTGCCGGACGACCTGGTCAGGACCTGGCGCCGTGCGGGCCGCCGGGGCGTGCGGGGTCGCAAGGCCTGGCAGGCGCGACTGGCTGGCTCTGCAAAGGGATCGGACTTCCAGCGCGCCGTCGCTGGCGACCTGCCCGCCGATGCCTTCGCCGCCCTCGACGCCCATATCGCCGCCACGGTGGAGGCCCGGCCCGCCGCCGCCACCCGCCAGCATTCCGGCGCGGCCCTGGACCACCTGTTCTCGGCCATCCCGGAAATGATCGGCGGCTCCGCCGACCTGACGGGCTCGAACAATACCTTCGTCAAGGGCACGACCGCCTTCGACGTCCCGGACTATGCCGGCCGCTATGTCCACTGGGGCGTGCGCGAGCACGGCATGGCTGCGGCCATGAACGGCATGGCCCTGCACGGCGGGGTGATCCCCTTCTCGGGCACCTTCCTGGTCTTCTCGGACTATTCCCGGCCCGCCATCCGCCTGGGCGCCCTGATGGGGGCCAGGGTCGTCCACGTCATGACCCATGACTCCATCGGGGTGGGAGAGGACGGGCCGACCCACCAGCCGGTGGAGCACGTGGCCTCGCTCCGGGCCATGCCCAACCTCCTGGTCTTCCGCCCGGCCGACGCCGTGGAGACCGCCGAGTGCTGGAAGCTGGCCGTCTCGGCCCGCACCACCTCTTCGGTCATGGCCCTGTCCCGCCAGAAGACCCCCGCCGTGCGTACGACCGCCTCGGGGGAAAACCTCTCGGCCCACGGCGCCTACCAGCTGGCCGCCGCCGGCTCGCCGGCCCGGGTCACCTTGTTCGCCTCCGGCACGGAAGTCGCCGTGGCCCTGGCGGCCCGCGACCTGCTCGAGGCCGAAGGGATCGGGACCCGTGTGGTCTCCACCCCCTGCTGGGAGCTCTTCGAAGCCCAGACCGACCGCTACAAGGCGGCGGTCATCGGCGAGACCGAGGTCAAGGCCGCGGTCGAGGCGGGCGTGCGCATGGGCTGGGACCGCTTCATCGGCCCGGACGGCATCTTCGTGGGCATGGCGGGCTTCGGCGCCTCGGCGCCGGCCGAGCGCCTCTACGAGGCCTTCGGCATCACTGCGCGGGCGGTGGCCGACGCCGTCCACCAGAAGCTGGGCTGAGCCGTGGCCGCGCCCTCCCGCCTGGGCACCCCCCTGTCGCCCTCCGCCGTGAGGGTGCTCCTCCTGGGCTCGGGCGAACTGGGCAAGGAGGTGGCGATCGAGCTGCAGCGCCTGGGCTGCGAGGTCATCGCCGCGGACCGCTACGCCAACGCCCCGGCCATGCAGGTCGCTCACCGCAGCCATGTCCTGGCCATGACCGACGCCGTGGCCCTGAGGGCCCTGGTCGAGGCCGAGCGGCCGCACCTGATCGTGCCGGAGATCGAGGCCATCGCCACCGATGAACTGGTGCGGATCGAGGCCGAGGGCCTGGCGACCGTCATCCCCACGGCTCGCGCCGCCCAGCTGACCATGAACCGCGAGGGCATCCGACGCCTGGCCGCCGAGACCCTGGGCCTGCTGACCTCGCCCTATGCCTTCGCCAGTTCGGAGGCCGAACTGGCCGATGCCGCGGCCCGGATCACGGGCTTCCCCTGCTTCGTCAAGCCAGTGATGAGCTCGTCGGGCAAGGGCCAGTCCTTTGTCGAGGACCCCGAGGGCATCACCGACGCCTGGCGCTACGCCCTGGAGGCCGGCCGGGTGGAGCAGGCCCGGGTCATCGTCGAGGGCCGGGTCGCCTTCGACTACGAGATCACCCAGTTGACGGTCCGCAGCCTGGGCTCTGACGGCACCGTCCGCACCGACTTCTGCGCGCCCATCGGCCACCGTCAGGTCAAGGGCGACTATGTCGAAAGCTGGCAGCCCCAGCCCATGTCCGACCTCGCCCTGGATCGCGCCCGCTGGATCGCCGGGGCGGTCACCGACGAGCTGGGCGGCCTGGGGCTCTTCGGGGTCGAGCTCTTCGTGAAGGGCGACGTGGTCTGGTTCTCAGAAGTCAGCCCCCGGCCGCACGACACGGGCCTGGTCACCCTGGCCACCCAGGCCCAGAGCGAGTTCGCCCTGCACGCCCGGGCCATCCTCGGCCTGCCGGTAGACGCCAGCCTGCGCGAGACCGGCGCAAGCGCGGTGATCTACGGCGGCATGGAGGCCCGGGGTGTCGCCTTCGAAGGGGTCGCCGAAGCCCTTTCCGTGCCAGGCGCGGACCTGCGCCTGTTCGGCAAGCCCGAGGCCTTCGAGCGCCGGCGTATGGGGGTGGCCCTGGCCCGGGCGGAGGACGTCGAGACCGCCCGCGAGCGGGCCCGTGAGGCCGCCTCCCGGGTGCGGGTGGTCCACGACTGAACGCCGCGATCCACCCACCGGAGGGAGCAGTCGCCGAAACCGCCCCGGTCAGGGTTGACTTCCCCCTCGCGGACCTAAAAAACCGCAATGAAATAGCCCGCTTAAAGGTTCGGAGAACGATTCATGACCGTGCGTGTCGCCATCAACGGATTCGGCCGGATCGGCCGCAATATCCTGCGCTCCCTGGTCGAGCATGGCCGCACCGACATTGAGGTCGTCGCGATCAACGACCTGGGCCCGGTTGAGACCAACGCCCACCTGTTTCGCTATGACAGCGTCCATGGCCGCTTCGCCGGCGAAGTGAAGGTCGACGGCGACACGATCGATGTTGGCCGTGGCAGGATCAAGGTTACCGCCGTGCGCGACCCGGCCGAGCTGCCGCACCGCGACCTGGGCGTCGACATCGCCTTCGAGTGCACCGGCATCTTCACCTCCAGGGACAAGGCCAGCGCCCACCTTGCGGCCGGCGCCAAGCGGGTCCTGGTCAGCGCGCCCTGCGACAACGCCGACAAGACCATCGTCTACGGGGTGAACCACGAGACCCTGACCGCCGCCGACCTGGTGGTGTCCAACGCCTCGTGCACCACCAACTGCCTGGCCCCGGTGGCCAAGGTGCTGCAGGACCTGGCCGGCATAGAGCGCGGCTACATGACCACCGTCCATTCCTACACGGGCGACCAGCCGACGCTGGACACCATGCACAAGGACCTCTACCGCGCCCGCGCTGCGGCCATGTCCATGATCCCGACCTCCACCGGGGCGGCCAAGGCCCTGGGCCTGGTCATCCCGGAACTGCAGGGCAAGCTGGACGGCTCGTCCATCCGTGTGCCGACGCCGAACGTCTCGGTGATCGACCTGGTCTGGACCCCGGGGCGGCCACTGACCGTCAAGGAAATCAACGACGCCCTGCGCGCCGCCGCCGAAGGGCCCCTTAAGGGGGTGCTGGCGGTCACCGACGAGGCCCTGGTCTCCACCGACTTCAACCACGTGGCCGCGTCCTCGACCGTGGCCCTGGCCCAGACCCAGGTGATTGATGGTCACCTCGGCCGCATCCTGTCCTGGTACGACAACGAGTGGGGCTTCTCCTCACGGATGAGCGACACCGCCGTGGCCATGGCCCGCCTGATCTGAGCTGATGGCCTTCCAGACCCTTGACGACGTTTCCCTGGCTGGCGTCAGGGCCCTGGTGCGGGTAGATTTCAATGTCCCCATGGCCGACGGCGTTGTCACCGACGACACCCGCCTGAGGGCGGCGGCTCCGACCATCGAGAAGCTGCGCTCCGGCGGGGCGAAGGTGATCCTCCTGGCCCACTTCGACCGGCCCAAGAGCAAGTGGGTCAAGGGGATGAGCCTCGCCCCCATCGCCCCGGCCCTGTCGGCGGTGCTGGGGTGCCCCGTGGCCTTTGTGGCGGACTGCGCCGGCAGGGATGTGGAAGCCGCCGTTGCCGCCATGGCCCCCGGCGACGTGATCCTGCTGGAGAATGTCCGCTTCTATCCGGGCGAAGAGGCCAACGACCCGGCCTTCGCTCGCGCCCTGGCCGCCAATGGCGACCTCTATGTCAACGACGCCTTCTCAGCCGCCCACCGGGCCCACGCCTCCACCGAAGGCCTGGCCCACATCCTGCCCGCCTGCGCCGGTGAGCAGATGCGGCTGGAGCTGAACGCCCTGGACCGCGCCCTGGGCCGGCCCGAGCGCCCGGTGATGGGCATTGTCGGCGGCTCCAAGGTCTCGACCAAGCTGGACCTGTTGTCCAACCTCGTCACCCGGCTGGACAAGCTGGCCATCGGCGGGGGCATGGCCAACACCTTCCT
>CAMAOY010000001.1 GCA_945859865.1 Phenylobacterium deserti | reverse complement strand
GCCGAGTATGTGGCCGAGGACGGCTCCAAGCAGAGGCCGGTCATGCTGCACCGGGCGATCTGCGGGTCCATGGAGCGCTTCCTGGGCGTGACCATCGAGAACTATGCGGGGGCCTTCCCCCTGTGGCTGGCGCCCACCCAGGCGGTGGTGGCCTCGATCACCTCGGACGCCGACGACTATGCCCGGGAGGTCGCTGCAACCCTGACGGCGGCTGGACTGAGGGTCGAGCTCGACCTGCGTAACGAGAAGATCAACTACAAGGTCCGCGAGCATAGCCTGGCCAAGACCCCGGTGATCGCCGCGGTCGGTCGCCGGGAGGCCGAGACCCGCGCCCTGGCCATCCGCAGGCTGGGCAGCGAAGGCCAGACTGTTCTGCCCCTGGACGAAGCGGTCGCCGCCCTGGCCGCGGAAGCGGTCCCGCCTGACCTGGCCCGCGGCACCCCGAGAGGCTGATGCTCACCCGTTCCGGTCCAGACCCGAAGCTGGCGGCCCCTGCGTTGAACGCGGGGGCCTCCGTCGTGCTCGTGGCCTACATGACCGGGGAGTCCCTCTTCCCCTCGATCGAGAGCGCCCTGTCGCAGCCGGAGGTGGCTGAAGTGGTCATCGTCGACAATGGCTCCACGTCCGGGGACGCTGAACGCCTGGCTGGCCTGGCCGCGACGAACCCGAGGGTGCAGCTGGTGTCGGGCCAGGGAAATGTGGGCTTTGCCAGGGGCGCAAACCTGGGCGCTCACGCCGCCCGGGGCGACCTGCTGGTCTTCCTCAACCCGGATGCCTTCCTTGGCCCCGGCGGGGTGGCGGCCCTCGCCCGCGCCCTCGAGGGCCGGCCCTCGCCCAGCCTGGTCGGCGCCCGGATCCTGAACCCCGACGGCTCAGAACAGAGGGGCGGGCGACGGGGTGAGATCACCCCGCTCTCGACCTTCCTGAGCCTGTCCACCCTGGCCAGCCGGATCCCTGGCCTGAAGCGCTTTGAGGTGCATCTGGAGGATGAGCCGGCACCGCTTGCGGTGATCGAGGCGCCGACCATCTCGGGCGCCTGCTTCGCCATCCGCCGGGACGATTTCGCGGCGATCGGCGGGTTCGACGAGGGCTACTTCCTGCACGTCGAGGACATCGACCTGTGCTGGCGCATCCGCCAGGCTGGCGGCCAGGTGGTCTTCCAGCCCGAGGCGGAGGTGGTCCATGTCGGGCATACCAGCCGGGCCAACCCCCTCAGGGTCGAGTACGCCAAGGGTCGCGGCCTGGCCCGGTTCTTCTGCAAGCGCGCGAGCACCCCCTTCGAGACCCTTGCGGCCTTGGGGCTGGCCCCCTTCATCGTTGCCGCTGCTGTGGTCCGCCCGGTCTTCTGGCGTCTCGGCCGCCCCGCCGTCTGACGGGGACTCCCCTCAGGCAGGCAGGGGGAAGAGGCCCGCGCGGGTGACCGCGGCGGTCGGGGTCTTGCCCAGGAGGCCGCAGATCCACCCGGTGGTCGCGATCAGGGCTGGCAGGTCGTAGCCCGTCGAAAAGCCTGCCCGCTCGAGCATGTAGACCAGGTCCTCGGTCCCGATATTGCCCGTGGCGTTGGGTGCGAAGGGACAGCCGCCGAGGCCACCGCAGCTGGCGTCCAGGACGTCCACACCCGCCTCCACCCCGGCGAAGGCGTTGGCCAGGCCGGTATTGCGGGTATCGTGGAAGTGCAGGCGCAGCTTCTGTTGTCCCAGGACGGCCCGGCAGGACTCCACCAGGCGCCGGACGGCCCAGGGATCGGCGACCCCGATGGTGTCGGCCAGGGCGATCTCTTCGAGGGGCAGGCCCGCCGCCTCGCGGACCAGGTCGACCACCCGCGCCGGATCGACCTCGCCCTCGAAGGGACAGCCGAAGGCGACGGAAAAGGTCACCGACAGGCGGGGCCCGCCCTCGGTCGCCCGCCGGCCGGCGATGGCGGCCAGGGTGTCCATCTGGGTCCGGGTGTCCGCACCCTGGTTACGGATCCCGAAGGCGTCGGTGGCGCAGACCACCACATTGGCCTCGTCACAGCCCGTGGAGACCGCCCGGTCCCAGCCGCGCATGTTGAGGACCAGGCCGATCCGCGACCTCTGCGGCTCGGCCGGAAGGGCGGCGCAGACCTCCTCGGCGCCGGCCATCTGCGGGACCCGGGCAGGATTGACGAAGGAGACGGTCTCGATGCGACGGGCCCCCGCGCCCTCCAGGCGGTGGATGAATTCGACCCTCTGGGCGGGGGTCAGGGCGACCTTCTCGTTCTGCAGGCCGTCACGCGGCCCCACCTCGACGACCTCGATGAAGCGGCTCATGGGCGGACCTCCGGGGGCGGGGCGTAGACCGTAAGCTCGGTCGCATCGCCATTGGAATAATTCAGGCCCGCCACCCGGCCGACCTCGATGGGGTTGACGCCGCTCCGGGCGAGGGCGGCGCGGAAGGCGGGCTGCTCGCGACCCTCAACCACCGCCGCCCGGCCCGAGGCCAGGGCCCTGGCGGCATCGGCGGCGTCACCCAATCCGGTATCGGTTCCCACCCGGAAGACCAGGCTGGGCTCGGCATATCCGGCGATGGCCACGGGGCCGGGGAGTACGCCCTGGGCGGGAAGGAGCCGCGCCCGGGCCAGGACCTCCGTCGTCCGGCTGGACAGCATGAGCGGCTGGAGACCCGGCGCCAGAAGGCCGGTCAGGGCGCCATGCGCCAGGACCCCGGCAGGCAGGGCCCAGGCCAGGGCGCGGAAGACCCGGCCCTGCAGGAGGAACAGGGCACCGCCGCCAGCGGCCAGGGCGAAGAGGACCGCAGCCAGGATGGCGGCTGGCAGGTCCCAGGCATCGCCATAGGTGAGGGCAAGGCCAAGGGCGACCGCCGCCAGGAGACCTCCCGCCAGAAGCTGCAGGCCAGCCCCGATCCGCCGCACCCACGGCGTCGCCGCCTCCGCTAGGCCCGCGGCGCAAAGCCAGGCCAGGGGGGCATAGAGGGGCAGGACATAGTGGGGAAGCTTGGTCGGGGTGGCCTCGAAGAGGATCCAGGCGGGAACCAGCCAGGCCAGGGCGAACCGGACCCCGGGCTCGCGTCGCCGCCGCCAGGCGACCACCGCAGCGGCCGGAAGCAGGAGGGTGGCGGGAAAGGCCAGAAGGGGAAGGGCCAGGACGTGGAAGCCGGGTGGGGCGCCGTGGGTCTCGTGCCCACCCGCCAGCTTGGGGGCGAGGTCGCCGCCGATCGCCGCGGCCCAGAAGGCACCGTCCGTTGCCACCGTGACCGCCCAGGCCCAGGGGCCGATGACCAGGGCCAGGAGGATCAGCCCCCAGGCCCACCCGATGGGCCGGGACGTCAGGGGCCGACGGTCGACCAACCGCAGGGTCAGGGCGGCGAGCCCGACGATGAGCGGCGTGATGGGGCCCTTGACCAGGATGGCCAGTGCGAGGGCCAGCCAGAACAGGGGAACGGCAAGGTGACCGGCGGGCGGGCCACCCCGGGCCTCGGCATAGAGACGCCCCAGGGCCGCAAGGCAGAGGACTGTAAGCCCCGTCAGCATGGCGTCGGTCTTGGCGATGAAGGCCTCGGTGGACAGCAGAAGCCCGCTACCCAGGATCAGCCCGGACATCAGGGCCACGCCCCGGCTGAAGAAGCCTGCGGCGCCCCAGACGCAGGCGGTGGCGGCCAGCATGGCACCCAATAGGGAGGGCAGGCGGTAGGGCCGGATGTCCCTCAGCGCCGCGTCGCCGAAGGCCGACGCCGCCAGGGCCTGCATCCAGTGGATGCCAACCGGCTTCTTGAAGCGCGGCTGGTCCTGGAACCGGATGACCACATAGTCGTCCTGCTCGAGCATTTGGGCGGTAGCCTGGGCGAATCGGGCCTCATCCCTGTCGAGGGGCGGCAGGGCCAGGAAGCCGGGCAGGCCAGCCAGGAGGGTGAACATGGCCGCGACCGCCGGACCGCGCCAGCCGCCGGGCCGCCGGAAGGCGTCGATGATGTTCGCCAGCCACATACGGGGTGGGTTAGCACGATACGGAAGCGGCGTCGTTTCCCTTGAGGGCTGAAAGCTCGTAGGATGGGATATGCCTAAGGCCCCCGCAAAGCCTGCCTCTGAAGGACGCCAGACGCGCACGCGGCCCGAGGTGTCGGTGGTGGTTCCGGTGTTCAATGAGTCCGGCGCCGCCGCCGACCTGGCCCGCGAGATCGCCGCCGCCTTCGCCGGGCACAGCCTTGAAATCCTGTTCGTTGACGACTGCAGCCGGGACGACACCCGCGCCCGCCTGCTGGCCCTGAAGGCCGAGATCCCGGCGCTGAGGGTGCTAGGCCACGGCGCCAACGCCGGCCAGAGCCGGGCCGTCCGGACGGGCGTGCTGGCGGCCCGTGGCGATATCATCGTCACCCTGGACGGCGACGGGCAGAACGATCCCGCAGACGCGCCTAGGCTGGTCGAGGCCCTGAAGTCGGGTCCGCCGGAACTGGCCCTGGTGGGAGGCGAGCGGGTGCGCCGGCAGGACAGCGCCGCCAAGAAGGTCGCCTCACGCATTGGCAACGGCGTGCGCAAGCGCCTGCTCCGGGATATAGCCAACGATACGGGTTGCGGCTTGAAGGCCTTCCGGCGGGAGGCCTTCCTGAGGCTTCCCTACTTCGACCATATCCACCGCTACCTGCCGGCCCTGATGCTGCGAGAGGGTTACTCCACGGCCTTCCTGCCTGTTGGGCACCGGCCGCGCACGACTGGATCGTCGAAGTACACCAACCTCGGGCGGCTCTGGGCCTCGATCTCGGATCTTTGGGGCGTGATGTGGCTGCAGTCCCGGGCCCGTCGCCCGGGCATCGTCATCGAACTCTGAAGCCGCCGTAGGACGGCCGGGCCGTCAGGTAAATGCGGTCAGAATGGCCACGACGAGGGCGACATCCAGGACACGGGCGACGAGGGCGGGCATGGCGGGGCTCCGGAGAGGATCTCGCCAACCCTGTTGCAAGGCCCGGGCCAAACCGGGTGCCTGCAGAAACCAAGGCTTTTCCGCAGACACAGGCCGCCTTGGCAGCGGCAATCCTGACCGGTCGGCGGATTTCGCCGGAGCGGATCAGGTCTTGATGCGCGCCTTGCGTCCCTTCTTCTTGCGGCGATCCGCGCCGCCGGACCACTCGGCGGTCTCATAGGCCGAGCGGGCTTCATCCAGGACGGGGGCGCCGCCGCGCAGGCCCCGACGGGCGCCTTCCTGCCCGAGGAGGTGGGCGCTGAGCACCGCAGCGCCTTCAGCGAGGGGAGTCTCGGGGGGCGGCTTGACGCGATCCGTCCGGCCGGCGCCGGCATTGGGATTCGGTAACGCGAGGACAGGCTCGACAGACGGGTTTCGGGCGCCTGGGGTCCGCCGCGACCTGCGAATGGGATCAATCGGCCCCGTCATCGTCCAGAAGCAAGTCTGTCAATCTGAGCGGCCATCTCCTCCATCCGCCGCTTGAGGTCGGCGATGTCGTCCTCGGAGGCGGGGGGCGCGGGGGGCGGAGTCTCGGCGGCGGGCGCCGCCTGCGCCTCCGGCTTGCCGTAGGCGAAGGGCGAGAACATCTGCATGGCCTGGTTGAACAGGACCATGTTCTTCTTCACCTGCTCCTCGTAGACGGCGAGCCCGGCCGCCGGTGTGGCGCCGGTCATCTGCTGGCGCAGGCGCTCCTGCTGATCGGCGAAGGAGGCCAGGGACATTTCCAGGTAGGAGGGCAGGAAGGCCTGCATGGAGTTGCCGTAGAAGCCGATCAGCTGGCGCAGGAACTGGATGGGCAGGAGACTTTCGGACCGGCCTTCCTCGTCGAAGATGATCTGGGCGAGTACGGACCGGGTGATGTCGTCGTTGGTCTTCGCGTCGTAGACGACGAAGTCGACGCCCTTGCGCACCATGTCAGCGAGATGCTCGAGGGTAACGTAGGCGCTCGAAGCCGTGTTGTAGAGTCGGCGGTTAGCATACTTCTTGATGATGACCGGGCCATCGCCCGTCCTGGCACCCTTCGCGTTGGCCATTCCGGTTCCTTCCTGAGCGCACCCGCGGCAGAGGAACCACTATTGCATTGCAGTATAGCCGATGCGAGCATCTTCTTGTCGGCGAAGCCAGCGGCCGCTGGTCTGGTCGCCGCCGGACCCATCCAGGAGACTCCCGATGAGCGACATCGTCATCGTTTCCGCCGCGCGGACCCCCGTCGGGTCCTTCAACGGCGCCCTTTCCAGCCTGCCCGCCCAGGAACTGGGACGCATCGCCATCGTCGGGGCCCTGGCCAGGGCCGGGGTGGCCGCCACCGACGTGGATGAGGTCATCTTGGGCCAGGTTCTGCAGGCAGGGGCGGGCCAAGGGCCGGCGCGGCAGGCCGCGATCGGGGCCGGGATTCCGGTGGAGGCGCCGGCCTGGAGCCTCAACCAGCTCTGCGGATCGGGCCTGCGCGCGGTGGCCCTGGCCGCCCAGCAGATTGCCGATGGCGCGGCGCGGGTGGTGGTGGCCGGGGGCCAGGAGAGCATGAGCCAGGCGCCCCACGCCCAGCATCTGCGCGGCGGCCAGAAGATGGGTGACCTCGCCCTGGTGGACACCATGATCAAGGACGGCCTGTGGGACGCCTTCCACGGCTATCACATGGGCCAGACCGCCGAGAACATCGCCGCCCGCTGGCAGATCACCCGCGAGGACCAGGACCGGTTCGCCGTGATCTCGCAGAACCGGGCCGAGGCGGCGCAGACGGCCGGCCGGTTCGCCGACGAGATCGCCCCGGTGACGATCAAGGGCCGCAAGGGCGATACCCTCGTCGACCAGGACGAATTCATCCGCCACGGGGTGACCCTGGACGCCATTTCCGGCCTGCGCCCGGCCTTCACCAAGGACGGGACGGTCACTGCGGCCAATGCCTCGGGCATCAATGACGGCGCTGCGGCCCTAGTGCTGATGTCGGCGGCGGAGGCCCAGGCGCGGGGCCTTGCGCCGCTGGCCCGGATCGCCTCCTGGGCGCAGGCGGGCGTCGATCCGCAGATCATGGGGACGGGGCCCATCCCCGCGACCCGGAAGGCCCTCGAGCGGGCCGGATGGAGCACTGCCGACCTGGATCTGGTAGAGTCCAACGAGGCCTTCGCGGCCCAGGCCCTGTGCGTCGTGCGCGAGCTGGGCCTGGACCCGGAAAAAGTGAACGTGAACGGCGGGGCCATCGCCATCGGGCATCCCATCGGCGCTTCCGGCGCGCGGATCCTGACCACCTTGCTATATCAGATGAAGCGGTCAGGCGCGGCCCGCGGCCTGGCGACCCTTTGCGTCGGCGGCGGCATGGGCGTCGCCCTCTGCGTTGAACAGGTCTGAGGCTTAAGGGCGGTAACAGGAGGCGGCGATGGCGAGGGTGGCGTTCGTGACGGGAGGCACGCGGGGCATAGGCCGCGCGATCTGTGAGCGGTTGACGGCCGATGGCATGAAGGTCGCCGCCGGCTATTCCGGTAACGAGGAGGCCGCCCAGGCCTGCGCCCGGGAACTGGGCGTGATGGTGGTGAAGGGCAATGTGGGCGCCTTCGAGGACTGCGACCGCGCGGTGCGCGCGGTGGAGGCCGAGCTGGGGCCGGTGGACGTCCTGGTGAACAACGCCGGCATCACCCGCGACGGGGCCTTCCACAAGATGTCGCCAACACAGTGGTCGGACGTTATCCAGGTGAACATGGACTCGGTCTTCAACATGACCCGCCAGGTCATCGGTGGGATGCGGGAACGCGAATGGGGCCGGATCGTCAACATCTCGTCGATCAATGGCCAGAAGGGCCAGGCGGGCCAGACCAACTACGCCGCGGCCAAGGCCGGGATGATCGGCTTCACCAAGGCCCTGGCGCTTGAGAATGCGCGAAAGGGCGTGACGGTGAACTGCATCTGCCCGGGCTATATCGATACCGAGATGGTGCAGGCCGTGCCCGAGGCGGTGCTCGCCTCGATCATCGCCCAGATCCCCGTGGGACGGCTTGGCCGGGGCGAGGAGATCGCTGACATGGTGGCCTTCCTGACGGGGGAACACGCTGGCTTCGTCACCGGCTCAACCCTGTCGCTGAACGGCGGCCAGTACATGGCCGGCTGAGGGCGGGACCGGTATGAGTGGCGTATTCAGGGGGCGGGGGCGTCGCAGCGTCCAAAATCCGCCCCAGTCGCCGTGCACTAACCGGTGCTGATGGACAAATCCCAATTTCCAGACAGGCGGACGCGGCTGAGACTCCTGTTGCTGGTCGCCCTGTCGGCGGCCTGCGCGGCGTCGGCCAGCGCCCAGTCCGTGACCGTCGGGCGCGGCGTCCTGTTCAGCCCGGGCGGCGTCCAGGCCGGAACGCCGGGTGCGCCGGTGGTGGCCCGCTATATCAGCGAGACGGGGGTGCGCTTCACCTTCGACCGCAGCCAGCCCGTACCCCTGATGAAGTTCGATCGCAGCCCCGAAGTCTGGGTGCTCAGGGCCCAGCCCGCGCCGCGGGGAGACATCCTCTACCTGAACGACCTGGGCGAGCCGATCCTGAGGGCAAACCGGACCGGCGGGTTGACCGTCTTCACATTTGACCGGCCCGAAGGCCTGCTGGTCGCCCTTTCCGGCACTGGCCAGACCCTGCGCATGACGCCCCTGGGGCCACAGCAGCTGCTAGAGCGCCTGGCCCAGGCCAGCACCCGGGCGACCCGGGCCGCCCAGCGGCTTATCCCCTTCGAGGCCGACGCCTCGCCGGCCTCCTCGGCCCTGACAGCGGACGCGGCCATGGTCGCCGCAGAGGCCATCCTCCGCCTGACCCGGCTGCAGGACGGCCGGGAAATCCTGATGACGGTGAAGCGGGTGCGGCTGGTCGAGGGCCGCCAGGCCCGGGCCGAGCTCCGGCGGGGCGTGATCGAGATCACCGTGGCGCCCGGGCAGGGCATGTCAGGCCGCCCCTCCTCCGACCGCATCCTGGCGGCGGCGGGGATCCGCTAGCCCCGGAAGCTATCCTTCTCGGCGCGCAGGGCCGCAAAGGCGTCATGCGGGGGCAGCCCCGGCCGCAGGTGCGGCGCGCGCAGGAAGGGATTGGTGGCCTTCTCCTCGCCTATGGTGCTGGGCACGGTGGGCTCACCCCGCTCGCGGGCGGCGAAGACGGCGTCGGCCCGGGCCCGCACAGCCGGATCCATATCCACCGACAGGGCGAACCGGGCGTTCGAGGCCGTGTACTCGTGCGCGCAGTACACGCGGGTCGCGTCGGGCAGGGCCGCGAGGCGCTGCAGGCTGGACCACATTTGTGCGGGCGAGCCCTCGAACATCCGTCCGCAGCCCAGGGCGAAGAGGGTGTCGCCCACGAAGGCCACGCCCGCCTCCGGTGCGTGAAAGGCGATGTGGCCCAGGGTATGGCCGCCAGACTCCAGGACCTCGAACACCGTCCCGCCCAGGCTCACCGTCTCGCCGGGAGACAGGACACGGTCGACAGGGAACCGCCCTGAAACCTCGGCGGGACCCAGGAGCTCACAGCCGGTGGCGGCCTTGACCTCGGCGTTCCCGCCGGCGTGGTCGGCGTGCCAGTGGGTGTTCAGGACAAGGTCCAGCTTCCAGCCCAGCCGACCCAGCTCGGCCAGGACGGCGGTAGCGTCCGGCGTATCGATGCAGGCGGTCCGGCCCGAGGCCTCATCGCGGATCAGATAGCCGTAATTGTCAGACAGGCAGGGGAACTGATGAACGGTCAGGGTCATGGCGACCTTCCTCCGCCGCGCCTTCCGGACTTTCCGGGGCTCGCGGTCGGACGCGACTAGGCCTAAATCCGCGTCATGCGGCAAGACATCTCTGATCTGGCGGCCTTCTACGCCTCGCCCCTGGGCCAGGCGGCCCGGGATATGGCGACGCGCAAGATCCGTGAGACCTGGGGCGAGACCCGGGACCTGGAGATGCTCGGGGCAGGCTACGCCGTTCCGTACCTTGAGGCCCTTTCCCAGGGCGCCGGCCGGGCGGTGGCGGCCATGCCCTCCGGGCAGGGCGTGGACGCCTGGCCCCCCGGGCGCGGAAACCGTGCGGTCCTGACGGCGGAGGACGCCCTGCCCTTCCCCAACGCCCGCTTCGACCGGATCCTTATGGTGCATGCCCTGGAGGAGAGCCCTGACCCGGAGGCCCTGCTGCGCGAGGCTGTGCGGGTGCTCGCCCCCGCCGGGCGCCTGATCGCCGTGGCCGCCGCCCGGAACGGGCCCTGGGCACCGTTCGAGTCGACACCCTTTGGGCATGGCAGGCCCTACAGCCGCCGGCAGCTGGCCCGGCGACTCGAGGATGCGGGCCTGGCGCCCACCGGCTGGACCCGAGCCCTCTATGTCCCCCCCATCCCCGGGCTAGCCGGGTGGGCGGAGGGATTCGAGCTGGTCGGCTCGCGGCTCTGGCGACCGGCCTCGGGCCTGATCCTCATGGAGGCGGTCAAGCAGACCCTGGCCCTGCAGCCTCGGCCGGTCACGTCCAAGGTCCGCCGCCGGGTCCGGGCGGGGGTGGCCGCAGGGGCGCGACCCCAGCCTGCGGGGCGAGGCGGCGCTTCCCCCGAGCTTGGGGCTTGAACCTACGGCTGGGCTTCGCCACCCTGAGGGCAAGCTGACAGGAGACGGCATGCACCGACGACTCGCCCTGGTGACCGGCGCCTCCGCCGGGATTGGCGCCGCCCTCGCCCGAAGCCTGGCCGCCCGCGGCTATGACCTCGCCCTCACGGCGCGACGCCAGGAACGCCTGGACGCCCTGGCCGATGAACTGCGCCTGAGGTTCGGCGCTGCATCCCTGGTCATTCCCGAGGACCTGGCGGACCCGGCCGCCCCAGCGCGCCTGCTGGCCGCCGTGGAGGCGGCGGGACGCGACATTGACGTCCTGGTCAACAATGCTGGCTACGGCCTGCCTGGCGTCTTCGTGGAGACCGGCTGGCAGGAACAGGCCGACTTCCTGCAGGTGATGCTGCACGCCCCCACCGAACTCACCCATCGGCTGCTGCCCGGCATGACCGAGCGGCGCTTCGGGCGGATCCTGAACGTCGCCTCCCTGGCGGGCCTCCTGCCCGGTGCCCGCGGGCACACCCTCTATGCGGCGACCAAGGCCTACCTTATCCGCTTCTCGCAGAGCCTTCACCTGGAGACCACCGGCTCAGGGGTCCAGGTCAGCGCCCTGTGCCCCGGGTTCACCTGGTCGGAATTCCACGACGTGAACGGCACCCGCGAGACGACCCGGAAATCGACGCCGGACTGGCTATGGATGGGTGCCGACGAAGTGGCGGAGGCCGGCCTGGAGGCCCTGGAGGCCAACCGTCCGGTCTGTGTGCCCGGCGCGCCGAACAAGACCATTGCCGCCCTGGCCAGGCTCATGCCGGAAGACTGGGCCCTGGCCCTGATGGAGTCCCAGGGCGGGCGGTTCCGGAAGACCTGACGGCCTCAGGACTGGTAGGGCTTGGAGGCCGCGTCGAGGATCAGGCCATGGGTGGAGTCTGCGATTCCCGAGAGGATGAACTGGACCGCCATGGCGCACAGGATCAGCCCCAGGACCCGGACCACGATGGCCAGGCCGATCCGTCCCAGCAGGCGCGAGATGATCGGGGTCGCCCAGAAGGACAGCATGGTCGAAAGGGCGACCAGGGCGATCACGCCGACTCCGGTAAACACGCCGACCATGCCGTAATCCCGGGCCTCACTGGCGTAGATGATCACCGTGGAGATGGCGCCAGGCCCAATCAGCAGGGGCATGGCGAAGGGTACGATCATGGCCTCGAACCGCTTGCGGGCCTGGGCGGTCTGGCCACCCTCGAGGGCCTCCTCGCTCCCGGGTGCCATTGCGGCGGTGAAGTCGTTCCGCGTCATATCGAGGCCAAGGAGCAGGAGCAGGATGCCGCCGGCGATCCGGAAGGCGGGCAGGGAGATCCCGAAGAAGGCCAACAGGCTGAGGCCGGTAAAGTAGAAGAAGATCAGGAAGCCCATGACAAAGAGGGCCACGAAGACCGCGATCAGCCGAGCCGTGCTGTTCTTGACCCCCCGGGTCGCCGCGGCGAACAGGGGCACATTGCCCACCGGATCGATCAGGGCGAACAGGGCGATGAAGAAGTTGACGGCGAAATTGTCGGGGATCATGGGAGGCTTATACTCCAATTCGCCGCCCCAGCCGACCCCGGAGACCGCAGGATGACACCGCCCGCCGCTGACCCCCGACTGATCGTTCCCCTGGACCAGCCGGGGTTGGCCGAGGCGCGCGCCCTGGTGGAGACCCTGGGCGACCGGGTCGGTTTCTACAAGGTCGGGCTGGAGCTGTTCGCCCGGGGGGGCATGGAGCTGGCCCGGGAGCTAAAGGCCCAGGGCAAGCAGGTCTTCCTCGACTGGAAGCTGCACGATATCGGCGCCACGGTCGAACGCGCGGCGGCAGCCCTCGCCGACTCTGGCTGCGACCTGCTGACCGTACACGCCGAGCCCCAGGTGATGGCGGCGGCAGTCCGGGGGGTGGGACGATCGGGCCTGAAGGTCCTGGCCGTCACGGTCCTGACCAGCCTGTCGGACGAGGACCTCAGGGCGATCGGCTATGGCTCCGGCGCCCGCAGCCTCGTCCAGCGCCGGATCCACCAGGCCATGGCCGCCGGCTGCGCCGGCGTGGTGGCCAGTCCCCAGGAGGCGGAACTGGCGCGCAGCATAGGCGGCAAGGACTTCCTGGTGGTGACACCGGGCGTGCGACCCGATTGGGCGGCCAAGAACGACCAGGTCCGCGCCGCGACCCCGGCCGAGGCCCTGCAGGCCGGCGCCTCGCACCTGGTATGCGGCCGGCCGATCACGGCGGCGAACGATCCGGCCGAGGCCGCCCTTAAGGTCATTACCGAGATGGCGGCGGTTCCCGCCCAGGTCTAGGCCTGAGCGGACTGGCATAGATGGAGAGGGAACTGCGGCGAGGCCGTTGACCCCCTCAGTCGGCTTCGCCGACAGCTCCCCCTGATGGGGAGCAATTGGGCGGCTCTAATTCCTCCCCCCAGGGGGAGGTGGACCGGGGCCGAGGCCCCGGGACGGAGGGGGTCAACTGAGGGGCCGTTGCCCCTCACACCCGCAGAGGCGCCTAGAAGTCGACGGCGATGCCCTTGCGTTCCCAGTCGCCGAACCGGGTCGGCTCGAGGCCGGCAGGGCCGCCCTGTTCGGCCAGCCGCTCGGCAGCCTCGGTCTCCGCAAGACGGCGGGCGGCGGCTTCCTCGAGGGCGCGGCGGGCGGCGGGGCTCAGGGCCTTGCCGGGGGCGGCGTTGGGCGGGGCTTCGTCTTCCATGAAGCCCATCTAGTCATCCGCTGTGCGAAACGCCAGTTGCCTTGGCTGCCAGAACCGGGCAGGCGGCTATGCGTGACCGAACCCCGCCTTCCCATCGGACTTCCCGCCCGCCGCGCCGCGCTCGACCTGCTGGCCGCCGCCTTCTCCCGCCGCGCCGGACTGGAGGACGAGTCCGCCGCGCCCGGCCTGGCCGACCTGGAGCCCCGCGACCGGGCCTTCGCCCGACTGCTGGTGCTGACAGCCCTGCGGCGGCTGGGCCCGCTGGACCGCGCCCTCGACGCGCGCATCCCGCGCGCCCCGCCGGAGATCGTTCGCAATATTCTGAGACTGGGGGCGGTCCAGGCCCTGGTCCTGGGCGCCCCGCCCCATGCAGCCGTCAGCGCCAGCGTCGATCTGGCCGAGTCGCTACCCGACGCCCGCCGTTCCAAGGGCCTGGTCAACGCCGTCCTGAGGGGCCTGATCCGCGAGCCACCCGACCTGTCCGACCCCGAGGCCCTGGCGCCGGACTGGCTGCTGGCCCGCTGGAGCGCGGCCTGGGGCCGGCCGGCCGCCCTGTCCGTAGCCTCGGTCATCGCCGGAGAGCCAGACACCGACCTGACGCTCAGGGAGGACCCCGGCGACCTGGCCGAGACGCTAAATCTGACCCGGATCGCCGCCGATACCTGGCGTACCAACCGGCGGGGCGAGGTCGCGGCCTGGGATGGCTTTGCCGAGGGTCGCTGGTGGGTCCAGGACGCCAGCGCCGCCGTCCCCGCCCGCCTGCTGAACCCAAGGCCAGGCCTGACCGCCCTGGACCTGTGCGCCGCGCCCGGCGGCAAGACCCTGCAACTGGCGGGCGCCGGCGCGGAGGTCACTGCCCTTGACCGCTCTCCGGCGCGGCTGCGACGGGTGCGGGAGAACCTGGAGAGGACCGGCCTGACCGCCGAGGTTATCGCCGCCGACTCCGGGACCTGGGATGACGGACGGACCTTCGACGCTGTCCTGCTCGACGCGCCGTGCAGCGCCACCGGGACCTTCCGCCGTAACCCGGACGTGCTCTGGGCGGTGAAGCCCGGGGACATCGCCTCCCTGGCCGCGGACCAGGTCCGGCTTCTGGACGCCGCCGCCCGGCGGGTGCGTCCGGGCGGGCGCCTTGTCTACTGCGTCTGCTCCCTGGAGACCGAAGAGGGCGAGGCCCAGGTCGCCGGCTTCCTGAAGCGGTGCGCCGACTTTACCCTCGATCCCATCGCCCCGGGAGAGGGCGGGGCGCCGCCGGAAAGCCGCCGTGAGGACGGGACCCTTCGGATCCTGCCGACCCACCGGGCGGGCGGGACAGACGGCTTCTTCATCGCCCGTTTCGCCCGTCGGCCGAACCGCCGCACCCGCAGGGACTTGGCGCAGGGCCCAGGGGCCGTTAAATCCGGATCATGAGCCCGCGTCCGATCATCGCCCCCTCGATCCTCGCCGCCGACTTCGCCCGGCTGGGCGAGGAGGTCCGCGCCGTCCAGGCGGCCGGTGCCGACTGGCTGCACATCGACGTCATGGACGGCCACTTCGTGCCGAACATCACCCTGGGACCCGACATCGTCCGGGCCCTGAAGCCGCACGCGTCCATCCCCATGGACGTGCACCTGATGATCGACCCCGTGGACCCCTTCCTCGAGGCCTTCGTCGAGGCCGGGGCCGACATTGTCAGCGTGCACCCGGAGAGCGGGCCGCACCTGAACCGGACCCTCAAGCGCATCCGCCAGCTGGGCGCCCGGGCCGGGGTGGTCTTCAACCCCTCGACCTCGCCAGCCGTGATCGAATGGATGATGGACGAGGTCGACCTGATCCTCGTCATGTCCATCAACCCGGGCTTCGGCGGCCAGAGCTTCATGCATTCCCAGTTGGCCAAGATCGAGACCCTGAGGCGGATGATCGACGCCAGCGGCCGGGATATCGTGCTGGAGGTTGACGGCGGCGTGACCGTCGAGACCGCACGCCTGTGCGTGGATGCCGGGGCCACCGCCCTGGTGGCGGGTACGGCGGTCTTCCGGGGCGGGCCCGACGCCTACGCCGCCAACATCGCCGCCCTGCGCGGCTGACGCCCCGAGACGGGCTGAGGGCGGTTTCAGGGAATCGCCGGCTGGGCTAGAGTCCTTTCGTCCCGCGTGACTGGCGAAACAGGTGGAACTCCACCGGGGAGCGCAGGGACGTCAAAGTGCCGCTCGCCTGGGCCGACCTTCCGAACCGCCACGGAGAGCGCCATGCCTGCCGCACCCCACTTCCCGCCCGCCCCTGACCGCGCCCACGTCCGCCGCGGCCTGATCTCGGTGTCGGACAAGACCGGCCTAGTCGAGGCGGCCCAGGCCCTGTCCCGGCTGGGGGTCGAGCTGGTCTCCACCGGCGGCACCCGGGCGGCCATTGCCGCGGCCGGCCTGGCGGTGAAGGACGTCTCGGACCTGACCGGCTTCCCGGAAATGATGGACGGTCGGGTCAAGACCCTGCACCCGGGGGTGCACGGCGGCCTGCTGGGCGTGCGCGACGCCCCGGCCCATGCCGCCGCCATGGCCGAGCACGGCATTGGCGGAATCGACCTCGTCTACGTCAACCTCTACCCCTTCGAGAAGACCGTGGCCGGCGGGGCGGACGCCGCCAACGCCATCGAGAACATCGACATCGGCGGACCGGCCATGATCCGCTCGGCAGCCAAGAACCATGCCTATGTGGCGGTCTGTACCGAGCTGGAGGACCTGCAGGCAGTTTTGGCGGAACTGGAGGTTGAGGGGACTACGAGCCTGTCCCTGCGCCGGACCCTGGCGGGCCGGGCCTATGCCCGCACGGCAGCCTATGACGCAGCCATCTCCACCTGGTTCGCCCGGGAACTGGGCGAGACCGCCCCGAAGCGCCGCACCTTCTCGGGCCGGCTGGCCCAGACCCTGAGGTATGGCGAGAACCCCCACCAGGCGGCGGCCTTCTATGTCGCGGAATCACCGCGCATTGGTGTGGCGACGGCCCGGCAGATGCAGGGCAAGGCCCTGAGCTACAACAACATCGCCGACACCGACGCGGCAATCGAACTATTGGCGGAGTTTGATCCGGCCAGGTCCGCGGCTGTGGCCATCATCAAGCACGCCAACCCCTGCGGCGTGGCCCTGGGCGCAGACCTCAAGACAGCCTACGCCCGGGCTCTGCAGTGCGACCCGGTCTCTGCCTTCGGCGGCATCGTGGCGGTGAACCGCCGGCTGGATGCGGCCTCGGCGAAGGAGATCCTAAAGATCTTTACCGAGGTGGTCGTGGCGCCTGAGGCCGACGACGAGGCCATCGCCCTGTTCGCGAAGAAGAAGGACCTTCGCCTGCTGCTGATCGGCGGCATGCCCGATCCCCTGGCGCCGGGCGAGGTCTTCAAGCCGGTCGCCGGGGGCTTCCTGGTCCAGGGCCGCGACACCGCCCGGGTGACGGCGGCGGACCTGAAGATCGTCACGCAAAGGCAGCCGACCCCGCAGGAGGTCGAGGACATGCTGTTCGCCTTCACCGTGGCCAAGCACGTCAAGTCCAACGCCATTGTCTTCGCCCGGGACGGCCAGACGGCAGGCATTGGCGCGGGCCAGATGAACCGGCGGGACTCCGCCCGGATCGCCGCGATCCGCGCCGGCGAGGCCGCCGAACAGGCGGGCCTTCCGGAGAGTCTGGCCCAGGGCTCAGCCTGCGCCTCTGAAGCCTTCTTCCCCTTCGCCGACGGCCTGGTCCAGGCAGCAGAGGCAGGCGCCACGGCGGTGATCCAGCCGGGCGGATCCATCCGCGACGCGGAGGTGATCGCCGCCGCCGACGCCGCCGACGTGACCATGGCCTTCACGGGCGTGCGGGTCTTCCGGCACTAGTTCTTATCCCTCCCAAGGAAACCGTCATGCCTCCGCTCCGTCCCTTCGCCCTGGCAGGCCTTGTCCTGGCCTCGCTGTTGGCCGCTCCGGATCCCTCGATTGCGGCGACGCCGAAGACCGGCACCAAGATCGCTCCGGCGACCACCGTCTGGACCACCGCCACCCAACGCCGGCCCGCAGCCTTCGTCGGGACGGCCCGGGTGACCGGGGGCGTCCTGGTGATCGCCGCAGACTCCATCACCCAGGCGTCGGAGCGGGCGTCCGAAGTCCTCTCGCCCAACGCGGGTGCCGACATCCGCAAGGCGGCGGAGGCCGAGGACTTCGACTTCGACAACGGCGAGATTCTGACCCTCAGGGCCTTCGGGGGCCTCGACCAGGTGATCCTCCTCGGCCTGGGCGAGGGGGCCTCCCCGGCTCGCATTCAGGCGGCGGGCGAAGCCCTGGGCCGTGCCCTTGCCAAGGTCCCGGCACCGGTCACCGTGGCGACGGGAAGGCTTGAGGCCGGCGGGCTGGCGGAGCTCGCCACCGGCTTTGGCATCGGAGAGTACCGGTCGGACCTCCTGACCTCGGAGCGGTCGAAGGTGGCACCGGCGGGCGTCGTCTTCATGGGTGCAGGTGCAGCCGGCGCCGAGCCGATATACCGAAACCGGGGCCTCGCCCTGGTCGAGGCGGTCCAGTGGACCCGGGACGTCTCCAACCTGCCCGCCAACCTCCTCTATCCCCAGGCCTTCGTGGACAGCGCCCGGGCGGCCTTTGCCGGGATCCCGGGCGTCAGAATCGAGGTCCTCGACGATGTCGCCATCCGGCAACTCGGCATGGGCGCCCTCTCTGGCGTGGGCATGGGGTCTGCACGCCCCCCGCGCCTCCTGGTCGTGCGCTACCGGGGTGCCGGGGTCCCAGAGGGCAAGCCCCTGGTCCTGGCGGGCAAGGGCATCACCTTCGATAGCGGCGGCCTGTCCATCAAGGCTGGGGCCGGCATGGGCGAGATGAAGATGGACATGTCCGGCGCCGCCTCAGTGACCGGGGCGGTCCTGTCCCTGGCGAAGTCCGGGGCACCGGTGAACGTAGCTGCCGTCGCCGCCCTGGCCGAGAACATGCCGGACGGCGCCGCCATCCGGCCTGGCGACGTGCTGACGGCCATGAACGGGAAGACCATCGAGATCATCTCCACTGACGCCGAAGGCCGGCTGGTCCTCGCCGACGCCCTGGTCTGGGCCGAGCGCAACCTGAAGCCTGCGGCGGTCGTGGACCTCGCCACCCTCACCGGCGCAATCCGTACGGCTCTCGGGGACGACTATGCCGGTCTATTCGCACGGGGCGACGCCCTGGCCGACCGGCTGATGACCGCTGGCGAGCAGACCGGCGAACAGCTCTGGAAGATGCCGCTCCATCCCAGCTACGCCAAGGACACGGCCTCCACCATCGCTGACATCAAGAACAGCGGGGAAGGCGGTGCCGGAGCCGGGACCGGTGCCTGGTTCATCGGCGAGTTCATCAGCCGCGACATTCCCTGGGCCCATATCGACATCGCCGGCGTGGCGTACGGCGCGGCGAATGCGGTCAAGCCAGCCGGATCCTCGGGCTTCGGGGTCCGGCTGCTGGACCGTCTGGCCCGGGACTGGACCTGGTAGGCAGACGGCTCAGACCGTATCCACCATCACCAGTTCGGCGTCCGAGAGGGCCGTGATGCGCAGAACAGGTTCGCCAGAGATGGCGGCCCCGTCCCGGGTCCCGACGTGGACGCCATTGACCTCCACCGCTCCGCGGGCCGGTACGAGATAGGCCCGGCGCTCAGGCGGGAGCTCATAGTCGATGCGTTCGCCGGCCAGCAGGGTCGCGCCCAGCACCCGGCCAGGTGTGCGGATGGGCAGGGCCTCGTCATCTCCCGGAAGGCCGGAGGCGAGGGTCACGAAGCGCCCGGCACGGTCATCCCTCGGGAAGGGCCGGGCACCCCAGGACGGCGCGCCACCGGCCTGGGCTGGCAGGATCCAGATCTGGAAGAGGCGGGTGATGCCCGGCTCAAGGTTGTACTCCGCGTGCCGGATGCCCGAACCGGCGCTCATCACCTGGACGTCGCCGGCGGCGGTTCGGCCCTGGTTTCCCAGGCTGTCCTGGTGGCTGATTGCGCCCTCGAGGACATAGGTGATGATCTCCATGTCCTGGTGCGCATGGGCCGGAAAGCCCGCGTTCGGCTGGATGGCGTCGTCGTTCCAGACCCGAAGAGCGCCCCAGTTCATGCGCGCCGGGTCCTGGTAGCCCGAGAAGGAGAAGTGATGCCGGGCCCGCAGCCAGCCATGGTCGGCACCGCCGAGGGTATCGAAGGGACGCAGGTCGATCATCGGCGGGTTCCGTCGGCGGGAGCTCTGATGGCCCCAAGATAGGGACTGGGGGGAGGAATTATAGAGCCAATTGCGCCCCCAATGGAGAGCTCAGGGCGAAGCCGGGTGAGGGCGCCGGGACCTAGAACGGCCGGGGCTTTACCCCTCTGGCGGCGAAGTGGGCCAGCATCCGGGTCCAGGCGTCCCGGGCTGCGGCAGGATCGTAGCTGGTTCGGTAGTCCGCGTGGAACCCGTGCTGGCTGTCCGGATAGACGATGATCTGGCTGTCGGTCTTGCGGGCGGCGACCAGGGCACTGCGCATGGCCTCGACATCGGCAAGAGGGATGCCCTGGTCCTTGCCGGCATAGAATCCGATCACCGGGGCCCGCAGCTGAGCCACGCCGGGGAGCGGCCAGGGGCGGTTGGTTTCGCCAAGGAACTCCCCCGGCTTGGGCGCGGTCAGCCGGCCATACCAGGCCGCGCCGGCGCGGAAATCCGGCATGCGCTGGCAGATGAGCCAGGCGATGGCACCACCCCAGCAGAAGCCGGTGACTGCCATCCGGGACTTGTCCACGAAGGACTGGGCCTTTAGGAACCGGACGGTCCCAGACAGGTCGTTGAAGATCTGCTTGTCCGAGGCCGCGCCCACAATGCGGCGGATCTGGTTGAAGTCGTTGGTCTTGGAAGGATCACCCGACCGGACGAAGAGGTCCGGGGCGATGGCCACGTAGCCCAGCTTCGCCAGGCGGCGGCAGACATCGCGGATGTATTCGTGGACCCCGAAGACCTCGGAAATCACCAGGACGACGGGAAACCGGCCCGGGGCGTCGGGGCGGGCCAGATAGGCGGGCACCATGCGGTCGCCGACATCCACCTCGACCTCGCCGGCGATGAGGCCTGTCGCGGGGGTGGCGACAGTCTGGGCCTCTGCGGAGAAGGCGTAGAGGGCGTAACCGCCGAAGGCTGCCAGCGCCAGTCTCCGCCGCGAGACGGTCAGGTCCCCAGGTTCGGTACCCTCCGGACGCGTCAGGGTCTTCATGGTTCGGGTCTCCCTCGCCGGTCTTCACCAGCCCCTTCCCATTTGGCGACAGGTGCGGCCGGTGTCAAAGCCTGCGATGCCTGAAAGGTCGCTTCCGGGGGCTTCCAGCGCGGACCGGGAGGGAGCATATCGACGTCTATGGACGGAAGACGGATGAGGCCGGGTGCCCTGCGCCGACTGACGGATGGGGAGACGGCGCTGGCGGCGGCCATGTTCGGCTCCGCCCTGGCCCTGGAGCGCGTCCGGATCTTCGCCCTGCCGGTCTGGCGCCGTCCGTTCGCCGCAGGCCCGGCCCTGGTCTTCTGGCCGGCCTCCGCAGCCTTGCAGGACTTCAGCCAGGCCCGCCTGTCCCTGCAGGGCGTCCTGATCCATGAGCTGACCCACGTCTGGCAGGCCCAGACGGGCGTCAACCTGGCCCTGGCCAAGCTGAGGGCCGGGGACGGACCCGAGGCCTACCACTATGAACCGGGCTTTGGACTGGGGTTTTCGGACCTCAACATCGAGCAGCAGGCCATGGCCGTTCAGCATGCCTTCCTGGCCTCCCGGGGGGCCTCAACGCCCTTCGCCCCCGAGGTCCATGCCGCCCTTCTGGCGGGAACGCCCCTCGCGGCTGCGCCAAAGCCCTTTACGGTTTAGGGACTTTGCACTTGCAGAGCGGCGCATTCGCACCATATCGCACGGCGACAGGATGGCTCCGAAAGAGCCTGCTGTTGACCCCGGACTGTTCAAGGGGACCGCAGGAACGGGGGGTGCTTGGTGACGAGGCTCCTCGGGCGCGGTCCGCCAATTAGGAGCGTTTGAGACCCATCATGAGCAAGATCATCGGCATCGACCTTGGAACGACCAATTCCTGCGTCGCGATCATGGACGGCAAGACGCCCAAGGTGATCGAGAACGCCGAGGGTGTTCGCACCACCCCCTCGGTCGTGGCCTTCCTCGAGGACGGTGAGCGCCTCGTTGGCCAGCCCGCCAAGCGCCAGGCCGTGACCAACCCCTCCAACACCCTCTTCGCCATCAAGCGTCTGATCGGACGGAACTACAACGATCCGCTGGTGGAGAAGGACAAGGGCATGGTGCCCTACGACATCGTCAAGGGCCCGACCGGCGACGCTTGGGTCGAGGCCCAGGGCAAGGACTATTCCCCGCAACAGGTCTCGGCCTTCATCCTCCAGAAGATGAAGGAAGCCGCCGAACAGCACCTCGGCGAGAAGGTCGACAAGGCGGTCATCACCGTCCCGGCCTACTTCAACGACGCCCAGCGCCAGGCCACCAAGGACGCGGGCAAGATCGCCGGGCTTGAGGTCCTGCGGATCATCAACGAGCCCACCGCTGCGGCCCTCGCCTATGGCCTGGACAAGAACGACGGCAAGAAGATTGTCGTCTACGACCTCGGTGGCGGCACCTTCGACGTGTCCGTGCTGGAAATCGGCGACGGCGTCTTCGAGGTGAAGGCCACCAATGGCGACACCTTCCTGGGCGGCGAGGACTTCGACCTGCGCATAGTCGAGTTCCTGGCCGAGGACTTCCGGAAGGAGACCGGCGTTGACCTGCGGAAGGACAAGCTGGCCCTGCAGCGCCTGAAGGAAGAGGGCGAGAAGGCCAAGAAGGAACTGTCCTTCACCACCCAGTACGAGGTGAACCTGCCCTTCATCTCCATGAACGCCTCGGGGCCCCTGCACCTGAACATCAAGCTCTCGCGCGCCAAGCTCGAGTCGCTGGTCGAGGACCTGGTCGCCAAGACCATCGGGCCCTGCGAGCAGGCCCTGAAGGATGCGGGCCTGAAGAAGGCGGACATCGACGAGGTGATCCTGGTCGGCGGCATGACCCGCATGCCCAAGGTCGTCGAGACGGTGAAGGCCTTCTTCGGCCGCGAGCCCCATACCGGCGTCAACCCCGACGAGGTGGTGGCCCTGGGCGCGGCCATCCAGGCCGGCGTGCTGCAGGGGGACGTCAAGGACGTCCTGCTGCTGGACGTGACCCCCCTGACCCTCGGCATCGAGACCCTGGGCGGCGTCTTCACGCCCCTGATCGAGCGCAACACGACCATCCCGACCAAGCGCTCGCAGACCTTCTCCACGGCCGATGACAACCAGTCGGCTGTGACCATCCGGGTCTTCCAGGGCGAACGTCCCATGGCCGCGGACAATAAGATGCTGGGCCAGTTCGACCTGGTCGGTATCCCGCCGGCGCCCCGGGGCGTGCCTCAGGTCGAGGTCACCTTCGACATCGACGCCAACGGCATCGTTAACGTCTCGGCGAGGGACAAGGCGACCAGCAAGGAACAGTCGATCCGGATCCAGGCCAACGGAGGCCTGTCGGATTCGGACATCGACGCCATGGTGCGCGAGGCCGAGGCCAACAAGGCCGAGGACGGGAAGCGCAAGGCTATCGTCGAGGCCCGGAACCACGGCGAAGCCCTGATCCACTCCACGGAAAAGGCTGTGGCCGAGCACGGCGACAAGGTTGGCGAGGCCGAGAAGTCGGCCATCACCTCGGCCATCGAGGACCTGAAATCGGTGCTGGATGGCGATGACGCCGGGGCCATCTCGGCCAAGACCCAGATCCTGGCCCAGGCCTCGATGAAGCTTGGCGAGGCCATGTACGCCGCCCAGCAGGGTGGCGAGGGCGACAGCGAAAGCTCTGGCCCTGACGACGTCGTCGACGCCGAATTCGAAGAAGTCAACGAAGACGGCAAGAAGGCCTGAACCTGTCCGGGACCCGGCCCGCCTCGACCTGAGGCGAGGCCGGCGTCCTTTCGGAAAGATGCATCGGAAGGCCTGACGCCTCATGCGCGACTATTACGAAATCCTGGGCGTGGCCCGCGGCAGCGACGAGGCCGCACTCAAGTCTGCCTTCCGCAAGCTGGCCATGGAGCACCACCCGGACCGGAATGGCGGCTCTGAGGAGGCATCGACACGATTCAAGGAGATCAACGAGGCCTATTCGGTCCTGTCGGATCCCAAGAAGCGGGCTGCCTACGACCAGTTCGGCCACGCCGGGGTGAACGGCGGCCAGGGCGGCGGCGGCGCAGGCTTCACCGACATCAACGACATCTTCTCGGAGGTCTTCGGGTCGGCCTTCGGCGACATGTTCGGCGGCGGGCAGAGGCGCAGCGGCCCGGCCCGGGGCCAGGACCTCCGCTACGACCTCGAGATTACCCTGGAGCAGGCCTATGCCGGGGCAGAGGTCGAGATCACCGCCGCCACCACCATAAGCTGCGAGGCCTGCGAGGGCGGCGGGGCCAAGCCGGGGACCAGCCCCGTCACCTGCCCGACCTGCGGCGGGGCCGGCCGGGTCCGGGCCGCCCAGGGCTTCTTCGCCATCGAGCGCACCTGCCCCCGATGCGGTGGAGAGGGGCGGACGATCAGCGATCCCTGCACCTCGTGTCGCGGCCACGGCCAGGTACGGCGCAACCGGACCCTCCAGGTCCGCATCCCCGCCGGAGTGGACGACGGCTCGCGGATCCGCCTGGCGGGCGAGGGCGACTCCGGAGCCCGGGGCGGACCCCGCGGCGACCTCTATATCTTCGTCTCGGTACGGCCTCACGACCTGTTCGAGCGCGAAGGCCTCGACCTGCACTGCACCGTACCTGTCCCCATGACCACGGCGGTCCTTGGCGGTGAGATCGAAGCCCCGTGCCTTTCAGGCGGACCGGGCGCAGGTGGCGAGCAGACTGACCGGGTGACCGTCAAGGTGCCGGACGGCACCCAGACCGGCCGGACCGTGCGCATACGGGGTCGGGGCATGCCCTCCCTGCGCAGCCGTGAGCGTGGCGACCTGTTGGTAGAACTCTTCGTGGAGACGCCGACCCGGCTCGACGCCCGTCAGAAGGCGCTGATGCAGGAGTTCGCCGAGATCTCCAGCGAGCAGCAGCATCCGGAATCCAGCGGATTCCTGAACCGGGCCCGGAGATTCTGGGAAGACGTCACCGGGAGCTGAAGCCCGCCTTTCCCATTCCCCCGGGCGGCCCTAGACTTGGCTTCCGCCCTGGGCTGAACCCAGGATGAGGGAGGATGCCATGACCCACGCCGCAGTCCGGATCGCCGCCGCCTGCCTGTCCGCAGCCCTGCTCCCAGGTCCCGTCGCCGCAATGGCAGCGCCGATGGCGCGCCCCGCACCGGCCGGAGACGCCGGCAGCCGGGTCCCAGGCTATCCCGACGTGGTCGCCGAATATATCCAGGTTCCCGGGGGCAAGGTGCCCGGCACCCCCGCCGCCCTGAATACCGCCAGCTTCCTGCGCCTTCGGGCCTCCGCCGATGGCGACCGGCCCCGGCCCGCCAACGCCGTGATCGTCGGACTGCCGGGCTTCTCCTCGACCCCGCCCCACTGGCTCTACCTGTCCAGCCAGATGGTCTCCGGCGCGGCAAAGCAGATCTGCGACGGCCAGCCGTGCCGCCTGGAGGTCTGGGTCCTGCAGCGCCGGGGCGCCAACCTAGCCGAGACCGAGGCCCTGACCGAGGCCCGGCGCAAGGGCGACCCGCAGATCGCCCTGAACCACTACCTGGGCGCGGACGCTATCGGGCCCGACGGCAAGGTGGGGCCTGCCACCGCCGCTGCGGCCTGGAAGCCCCTGACCCAGGCCGACCTGGCCTTCATGGCCGACTGGGGCTTCGAGGCCTACGCCGCGGATGTCGACGCCATGATCGGGCGGATCCGCGAGCGGTCCGGTGCCCGCAACATCTTCCTCGCCGGGCACAGCCAGGGCGGTGGCTTCGTGTCCAACTATGCGGCGCGGCGGGGCCCGGGCGGCAAGCGCGGGGTGGAGGGCCTGGCGGGGCTGATCTTCCTCGACGGCGGCCCGTCAGCGGGCGTACAGCCCGAGCCCACCGCCGCGGAACTTGACGCCTACCTTGCCCGGGTTAACGCCCTGCGCAGCGGCAAGGACCGGGTCTATACCGACGCCAACGGCATCCTGGGTGCCATAGCCGGTCCGGCCTCCGCCGCCAGCCAGTCGGTAACCGGCGTCTACTACGCCCTGTCCGATCCCAACGCCGAGGCCATCTTCCCCCTCCGCGTCGCGGGCATGGCGCCCGCCCCGGGGGACGACTTTCTGAAGACCACCCGCATGACCTGGCTCGCCCGGGCCGGTGCGAGCTTCGACACCGACCCCGTACCCGGCGGTGGGGTACAGATGCAGATCCTCCAGTTCCTGGGCCAGGGCCTGGGCCGGCTGGACTTCACGCCCATGCCCGGGACCTTGGACAGCTGCGATCGCACGCCGCCGCCAGCGGCGGCCGGCCCCCTGCGCGCCATGGGCCCGCCCCCCAAGTGCGTACCCTCCGGCGCCATGGTCGATCCTGGCCGGGTCCACGGCTGGATCGAGCCCGGACCCGAGGGGCCGAAGGAGGCTGGCCGCGCGGGCCTGTGGCTGAACGCCCAGGCCTTTGCGCCCACGCGCTCCAACATCCGGCCCGTGACGGTGAAGTTCGCCCAGTCGGGCCGTCGGGTTATCGACGCCTCCGACATGATCGGCTCGAACTGGTACCCTTCCGAGCGCTGGGACTTCGACGCGGGCTTCGTGAGCCGCTACCGGACGCTGAAGATCGACCGCGACGGCGTGAAGCTTGACCTCGACAAGGCCACCATCGCCGGGGTCCCGGTCTATGTGGCCCGCCAGGGCTTCACCCAGGGCGTGACCGGCAACCCCTTCCCGGGCGTGAGGGACTATACCGAGGTCAACAAGACCGGGACCTGGCAGACCCCGGAGGCCAAGGCTGTCAGCCCGTTCGATCCGGCCATCAATGCCGCCATCTACTTCCATACCGACTTCGTGGGCGCGGACGATTCCCGGGCGGGCCAGGCCCGGCCTGGCGAACCGGGGGCCTCGGCCATATCGGGCACACTTGTCGACTGGGTGCTGAAGCGAGCCAAGGGCCTGTCCGACACACCGACCCCGGCTGCCCTCGGCGTGCGGGCTCGCTATTGAGCGAGGCCTGGGCCTGCAGGAGAGCGAGTCTTACCGGACGCTGGTGACGCCGCAGCGGCTGGCGGCTAGTTTACGCGCCGAGATGAACGCTCCCGCCACGCCCCAGGTCGATTCGTCCGGCGCCACGCCGGTGATGGCCCAGTTCTTCGAAGCCAAGTCGCGCCAGCCCGACGCCCTGGTCTTCTTCAGGATGGGCGATTTCTACGAACTTTTCTTCGACGACGCCCGGCAGGCTGCCGCCGCCCTTGGCATCGCCCTGACGGCCCGGGGCCAGCACGCCGGCGAGCCCATCCCCATGTGCGGCGTGCCCGTGCATGCGGCGGAGGCCTATCTCTCCAAGCTGATCCGGTCCGGCTTCAAGGTCGCAGTCTGCGAGCAGATGGAAGACCCGGCGGAGGCGCGAAAGCGCGGATCCAAGTCAATCGTGCGCCGCGACATCGTCCGGGTGGTGACGCCGGGAACCCTGACAGAGGACAGCCTGCTGGATGCCCGGGGCTCCAACCGGCTGGCCGCAGTGGCCGTGAGGGCGGGCGCCGCCGCTATCGCCAGCGTCGAGTTATCCACTGGTGAGGTCGAGGTCTGGGCGCTTGGCAAGGCCTCCCTCGCCTCGGCCCTCGCCGCCCTAGGCCCTTCGGAGATCCTCGCGCCGGATCGGCTGTTCGCCGACGAGGCGGTCAGCGCCGCCCTGAAGGCGGCCGGGGGCCTCGTCCAGCCCATGCCGTCGGCCCTCGCCGAGCCCGGCGCGGCGGAGGCCCGGCTGAAGCGGCTCTATGGGGTCGAGACCCTGGACGGTTTCGGCGCCCTGTCCGGAGCGGAAATCTCGGCCCTCGGCCTGATCGCAGCCCACCTCGAGACCACCCAGGCCGGCAGGATGCCCTCGCTCGGGCCACCCCGAAGGGCCGGCGAGGCCGACGTCATGGCCATCGATCCCGCCACCCGGGCCAGCCTGGAGATCGAGCGCAGCCTGTCCGGCGGACGCGAGGGCTCCCTGCTGGCGGCGATCGACCGGACAGTCACGGCACCTGGCGCCCGTCTCCTGGCGAGCCGGCTGGCCCGGCCCCTCCTGGATCCTGACCGCATCAACCGGCGGCTGGACGCCGTGGACGGATTCCGGGCCCGGCGCGACCTGCGCCGCCAGGTCCGGGAACGGCTCAAGGGCATGGGGGATATGGCGAGGGCGCTGTCCCGTCTGGCCCTGGGCCGAGGGGGGCCGCGGGACCTGGGCTGCCTGCACGACGGCCTGACCGGCGGCGCCGGCCTCCACGACCTGTTTCGCCAGGATGGCAGCCCCCTCGATGCGCCCCTTCCCGTTGCCCTGGCAGAGGCCCTCGAGGCTCTCGACCTCAGCCGGAGGCACGACCTGGCCGCCCTGCAGGCCTGCCTGCAGGCCGGCCTCGGCCCCGACCTGCCCCCCCAGGCCCGGGACGGCGGGTTCGTTGCCCCGGGCGTCCGCCCTGAACTCGACGAGGCCCGGCGCCTGAGGGATGACAGCCGCCGGGTGGTGCTCTCCCTCGAGGCCCGCCTGGCGACCGAGAGCGGGGTGGCCCTGAAGATCCGCCACAACGGGGTCCTGGGCTATTTCATCGAGGCCACCGCCAAGGCCGCCGAACCCCTGCTTCGGGCCCCGCTGAACGCGACCTTCATCCACCGCCAGACCCTGGCCAGCCAGATGCGGTTCACCACGGTGGAGCTGGCGGAGCTTGACGCCCGGATCGCTCAGGCGGGGGAGAGGGCCCTGGCGATCGAGGCCGCCACCTTCGAGGCCTGGCGGGAACAGGCCTGCGCCCTGGCCGGACCCATCAGGGAAGCGGCTGCGGCCTGCGCCATCCTCGACGTGGCCGCCGCCCTTGCGGAATGGGCCGAGGACGCCGACGCTGTGAGACCCGAGATCGACCGGAGCACAGTCCTCGACGCCGAGGGCGCGCGGCATCCCGTGGTGGAGGCGGCGGTCCGGCGGGCGGGCGGCGCCTTTACGCCCAACGACTGCCGGCTGGACGGCCAGGGCGTGACGGCCCCCCGGCTGGCCATCGTCACCGGCCCCAACATGGCGGGCAAGTCGACCTTCCTGCGGCAGAACGCCCTGCTTGCCGTGCTGGCCCAGGCCGGATGCCCGGTTCCCGCCCGGCGGCTGCGCCTGGGCGTGGTCGATCGCCTGTTCAGCCGGGTGGGCGCGGGCGACGACCTGGCCCGGGGCCGGTCCACCTTCATGGCCGAGATGGTCGAGACCGCGGCTATCCTGACCCAGGCCACGCCCCGGTCCCTGGTTATCCTGGACGAGATCGGTCGGGGCACGGCGACCTGGGACGGACTGGCCATCGCCTGGGCCTGCGCCGAGGCCCTGCACGACACCAATCGTTGCCGGGGCCTCTTCGCAACGCACTACCACGAACTGGCCGAGCTGGAGCGCCGGTTGGCGAGCGTGGCCAACCTGTCCATGCGCGCCCGGGAGTGGAACGGCGAGCTGGTCTTCCTGCATGAGGCCGGGCCCGGCCCCGCCGACAGGTCCTACGGCGTCCAGGTCGCACGGCTGGCGGGTGTGCCGCCCGCGGTTGTCGCCCGGGCCCACGAAGTCCTGCAACGCCTGGAGCGGGAGGCGGGCACCCCGGCCCAGCTGGGTGACCTGCCCCTGTTTGCCGCCCAGGCTCCGGGCCGGGCAGAACCGGTAGGCCCCTCGCCCGTGGACGGCGCCCTTGCAGACATGGACCCGGACAGCATGAGCCCGCGCGAGGCGCTCGAGGCGCTCTACCGGCTGAAGGGCCTGTCCAAGACGCCCTAGGCCCCTTGGGGTCTGGAGGCAGCCAAGCCGCCGTTGACCCCCTCACCGGACTTCGCCCGGAGCTCCCCCTGATGGGGAGCAATTGGAGCGGCTAATTCCTCCCCTTTGGGGGAGGTGGCCCGGAGAGGCTAGAACCAGCCCTTGCGTCGGAACCAGAGCAGGGGCGCGACGCCGCTAAACACCATCAGGCCCAGGGCCAGGGGGTAGCCCCAGGGCCAGGTGAGCTCGGGCATGGCCTCGAAATTCATCCCGTATATGGACCCGATGAGGGTGGGCGGCATCAAGAGCACAGTGAAGACCGAAAAGGTCTTTATACTGACATTCTGCTCGATATTTATCAGGCCGAGGGCGGCGTCGAGCAGGAAGGCGATGTGCGCCGACTGGGCAGCGGCGTGCTCGGTCAGGGACTGGACATCCTCCTTCACCGAGATCAGGTGGGCCTGAGCGGACGGCTCACCCGCGATCTCGGGCGCCAGGGCGGCGAAGCTGGACAGCCGGGCCAGGCCGGCAAGACTGGTGCGCGCCAGGGCAGCCAGGGACTGGGTCCGGGCCAGGCTCGTCAGCAGGGGCTCGAAGGCGGCGCCCCGGGGACGGTCGAAGATGGCGTTGGAGGCGGCCTGGACCCGCTCGGACCCGCGTTCGAGGACGTCGGCCAGATGTTCGATCACCGCGTCGAGGAGGTCGAGGAAAAGGTCAGCCTCAGAGGCACCGGCATAGTCGGGGCTCGTGAGCCTCTGGCTGAAGGCCGAGAAGGCCCTGAGGGGTTCGTAGCGCAGGGTGACAAGGCGACCACCCGCCAGGACGAAGGTCACCGGTGTCAGGATGGGGCGCTCTTCCTCGCTCCGGCTCAACAGGCTGGCGGTCATGAAGGTCGCCCCGCCCTCCATGTAGAGGCGGCTGGACGGCTCGATCTGCGCCATTTCCCAGGATGTGGGCAGATCGAGGCCCAGGGCGCTCTCGAGGATTGCCTCCTCCTGGCGCTCGGGGCTGACCAGTTCGATCCAGATGACGTCTTCCGGCACCTGCCAGTCGGTGGGCAGGTCCAGGGCGTCAACAGTCCGGAAGATCCGGGTCTCGCGGGGAAGGAGATTGAGCATGAGCTACCAGCCGGGGGCGCGCCGGACCGCTAGCGCGGCGGCGGCGCGGTGACCGACTGGATAAGGGCGGCGATCCGGTCGCCAGCGTCGGCGGCCTGTCCCAGGATGGACAGGGGCGAGGCACCCGGACGGACGGTGGAGGCAACCTGGCTGGCGGCGCTTTGGGCCACGGTCAGGGCGGCGCTCTGGGCTGCATTGAACTGGCCGGAGGCCATGTGCGCGGCCTGGGCATCCGGGTAGATAAAGCCATAGGTCGGATAGGTGCTGGAGCCGAGATCGCGGACCGGATCGTACCAGACCTTCACCCGGGACCAGTCGCCCGCCGCGGAGACGTCGATCACCGTGACGTCGCGTTCGATCTGGCCGCGGGTTCCGCCAATCCGGGACCAGTTGGCATGGCTAATCTGGATGACGCGTTCGGTGAGGACCTGGCTGACGACGGCCACGTGGCCGAGGGTCATGGCGCCGGAGGGCTTGAAACAGAGGACAGAACCGGACGTAGGGGTGAGGCCTGTCTGATAGCGGCCCGTCGCCTGGCGCCACCAGGTATGGGCGTCGCCGAAGATCTGGATTCCGGAAATGAGCCGCGCGAAGGGAACGCACTGCCAGTAACGGTCAGCCACGGCGCTGGACAGGGGCGCAAGGGCCACGATCCCGGCGACGAGCGCCCCGACGGCGGTGTGCATGGCGCGCTTGAACATCAAGCCTCTACCCTCAAACCTTCAGGATTCTGCGTTTAGCGCCTCGGGACGAATCCCGCAAGTCCGACTGACGCATTACGCGTAGTTCCGAAAGGGAATTGAAAGTCAAATTGAATGCCCTCGATGGATATCAGTAGGATATACTCATAAATATTCTCGCATATTGTTATCTATTAATCTGTTGCAAATCAAAAATAGTCTCACGCTTTTAAGCCATTTTTGCATTTGGTTTACATATACTGCGCGTGTAATCGTGCCAGATCGATCATCTGAAAGCTTTAGAGGCATCGATCAAGATTTGGGGTCGGGAGGAAATAGTCGGGAAATTGCGGCGGTCGGCCTAACGCCAGAGAGGAGGGCGGCAGCGCGGCATGTGAGCCACCGCCTGAGTTTCCGGCGCCCGGCGCCTGCGAAGAGAGCACCGCCACTACCCCGAACGGAAAATTCGCCGTGGATTTTGCTCTCGCCACACTGGAATTGACGCAATCCTGCCTTACGTTTGTCCGCATGGACTCAATCGCCCCCCTTCTCACCGATCCCGCCGCCTGGGCGGCCCTTCTCACCCTGATCGCTTTGGAGGTGGTGCTCGGCGTCGACAACCTGATCTTCATCTCGATCCTCTCGAACAAGCTGCCCGAGGCGCAGAGACAGAGGGCCCGGAGGATCGGGATCAGCCTCGCCCTCATCATGCGGCTAGGCCTCCTGTCGACCCTCGCCTGGATAGTTCACCTGACGGAGCCCGTATTGGCCCTGCCCTGGACGATCGGGGCGTTGGACCTGAACTTTTCCTGGCGGGACCTCATCCTGATCGCGGGGGGTCTCTTCCTCCTCTGGAAGGCGACCAAGGAAATCCATGGGACCATGGATCCCAAGCCCTCGGATGACGTCCTGGACAAGCGCGGCGCGGTCGCCTCCAATTTCGGGGCCGCGATCGTCCAGATCATCATTCTGGACCTTGTCTTCTCGGTCGACAGCATACTGACGGCGGTCGGCATGACCGACCAACTGCCCATCATGGTCGCCGCCGTCGTAATCACGGTGGGCATCATGCTGGTCGCCGCCGATCCCCTTGCCAACTTCATCCACAACAATCCCAGCCTGGTCATGCTGGCCCTGGGCTTCCTGCTGATGATCGGCATGGTCCTGGTCGCCGACGGCTTCGGCACGCACATCCCCAAGGGCTACATCTACACCGCCATGGCCTTCTCGTTCGGCGTGGAGATCCTGAACATGATGGCCCGCAAGGCTGGGAATGGCAAAAGCCCGGGGCACTGACGCCGCCCGGCCGGCGGGATCAGAGGAACGTGCGGATCAGAAGAAGCTGTAGGGGTCGATGTCGACCGTGACCCGGATCGAGCCTCGCGGCTTCACCCGGGACCGCCAGGCGCCCATATAGCCCGAGAGGTCCACCTGCCGGTCGGCCCGGACCAGGAAGCGCTTCCGGCGACGCCCACGGACCAGAGCGAGGGGAGCATCGGCCGGGCCATAGACCTCGACGCCCTCGGCATTGGGCGCAGAGGCAGCCATTTCCCTGGCGAAGGCCTCAAGGGCGTCGGGATCCCGTCCGGACACGATGACGGCAGCGAGCCGGCCGAAGGGTGGCAGGCCGGCGATCTCGCGCTCGTCCAGTTCGGTGCGGACGAAGGCGTCCCGATCCTGCGCCCTGAGGGCCTGCATGACCGGATGGTCCGGGGTCCAGGTCTGGATAAGGGCCCGGCCTGGACGATCCCGGCGGCCCGCCCGCCCGGTCGCCTGGGCCAGCAGCTGGAAGGTCCGCTCCGCCGCCCGCAGATCGCCGCCGCGCAGGCCGAGGTCCGCGTCGATCACCCCCACAAGGGTCAGGTTGGGAAAGTTGTGCCCCTTGGCGGCCGCTTGGGTGGCCACCAGGATGTCAATTCCGCCGGTCTCCATGGTCTCGACCAGGGCCCGGGCGTCCGTCGCGCTGCGCACCGTGTCCGAGGAGAAGACCGCAATCCGCGCCTCGGGAAACAGCAGCCGGGCCTCCTCCTCGAGCCGCTCGACCCCCGGACCGATCGACACGAGGGAGTCCGCCGCCCCGCAGTGCGGGCAGTGGGTGGGGCGGGGCATGGAGAAGCCGGTCAGGTGGCAGACAAGGCGGTTGGTGTAACGATGCTCGACCAGCCAGGAATCGGTATCGGGTGCCGTCAGCTTCTGGCCGCAGGCCTTGCAGAGCACCAGGGGGGCATAGCCGCGCCGGTTTAGGAAGAGCAGGGTCTGCTCATCCGCCGCGAGCGTCTCGGCCATGGCCTCGGCCAGGGGGGGTGAGATCCAGCGCCCAGCCTCTGGCGGCACCTGCCGGAGGTCGACGAGGCGGATGTCCGGAAGCCGGGCCTCCCCATGCCGGTCGGACAGCCTCAGCCAGCGGTAGCGGCCAGTCTCGGCATTGCGCAAGGACTCCAGGGACGGCGTCGCTGAGGCCAGGATGACCGAGGCATCCTCGATCTTGGCGCGGACCACAGCCAGATCCCGGGCCTGGTAGATGAAGCCCTCCTCCTGCTTGAAGGAGGTGTCGTGCTCCTCGTCCACCACCACCAGCGACAGTCGCCGGAAGGGCAGGAAGAGGGCCGAGCGGGCACCCACCACGATCCGGCACCGGCCTTCCGCCACAGCGTCCCAGACCTGGCGCCTCTGGGGCGGGGCGACACCGGAGTGCCATTCGCCCGGGGCACCGCCGAACCGTTCCGTAACCCTCGCGATCAGGGCCTGGGTCAGGGCGATCTCCGGCAGCAGAACCAGGACCTGGGCCGCCGGATCCGCGGCCAGGGCGGCGCGGACCGCCTCGAGATAGACCTCGGTCTTTCCCGATCCTGTCACGCCATCCAGGAGGGCGGCCTGGAAACCGCCCTCGCCGATCATGGCCTTGAGGGCAGCGGCGGCGGCGGCCTGACTGGCGTTGAGGGGCGGCGTGGGCAGGTCCAGGTCGGGCGGCCCAAACGGCTCAGGCGCAGGCGTTAAGCGAAGCTCGAGGGCTCCGTCGTCGATCAGGCCCCGGACAACGGCGGCGGAGACCCCGGCCCTGCGGGCGAGGTCGGCGGGCATTGCGGGACCCACGGCCGCGGCCTCCAGGACCCGGGTGCGGGCGGGGGTAGAGCGGGCGGGCAGCCGGCCAGTGGCAATGGCCATCCGGTCGGGACGCGGCGGCGGGGCCCTCGCGCCGCGCAGGGCGATGGCCAGGGGCAGGCCGGCGACGTCGGCGGCATACCGGGCGGCCCACTGCACGAACTCCAGGGTGGAGGGGCCCAGCGGAGGCGCATCAATTCGCCCGGCCAGGGGCTTCAGCGGCCGGTTCCCGCCGGCGCCCTCGCGCAGCCCGGTGACCACCCCGGTCACGAGCCGGCCCCCGAGGGGCGCGACGACCTGGTCGCCAACAGCCAGATCCAGGCCGTCGGGCGCCTCGTAGTCGAAGGCCTCGGGGAGGGGCAGGGGCAGGAGGACGGAGGCGATGCGGCTCATCTTGTCGTCTTCATACTCCGAGTGCGCCTGCGCCGCCTCCGCTTCCTCGACAGGATCAGGTCGGGGCTTCCGGGCGGCGACCATCAGCCCTACAAGAGCCCGGCAACAGAAGCGGACGCAGCAACATGCAACTCTTCCTCGACACCACGGATGTGGCGATCCTCCGGGACCTGGCCGCTACAGGCCTCGTCGACGGGGTGACCACCAACCCCACCCTGATCGCGAAGTCGGGCCGACCGATGTTCGAGGTGATCGCCGAGATCTGCAGCCTGGTCGAGGGGCCGGTCAGCGCGGAAGTGGCCGCCACCGACACGGCGGGCATGCTCGCAGAGGGGGCGAAGCTGGCCGCCATCGCGCCGAACGTGGTGGTCAAGGTGCCGCTGACCCGGGAAGGCCTGGTGGCGACCTCCGAATTCGCGGTCCTGGGCATCGCCACCAATGTCACCCTCTGCTTCTCCGCCGCCCAGGCCCTGCTGGCGGCCAAGGCGGGCGCCTCATACATCTCGCCCTTCATCGGCAGGCTGGACGACCATGGTGCCGACGGCATGTCGCTGATCGCCGAGATCCGCGCCATCTACGACAACTACGATTTCGACACCGAGATCCTGGCGGCGTCGATCCGGAGCCCCGACCATGTCACGATGGCGGCCCTGGCGGGGTCGGACTGCGCCACATTGCCGCCGGAGGTCTTCGCCGCCCTCTTCAAGCACCCGTTAACCGAACGGGGCCTTTCTCAGTTCCTGAGCGACTGGGCCGCAACCGGGCAGTCGATTCTCTGACGGAGGCGAGATGCGAATGCGCGGGGCAGGCGAGGCAGAGCCGACGGAAGATCCCTGTCCCGAGACCGTTCGGGCCGCCCTCCTGAAGCGTCCGGACATTCTGACGGGTGATCCCAAGACCCTACAGGCCCTCGGCCTGGCTCTTGGCGCGGACGCCCGCGTGGTGGCGTTTGGTCCCGCGGCCCTGGCCCGGGTCAGCGAGACGGCACGCCGGGAGAGCGAGGCCCGGGCCAGCCTCGAGGCCGTGGCGCGGGCCAATTTCGTCGCCCATGCCCAGACCCGGGAGGCGGTGGTCGACCTCCTGGACGCCCGGAACGCCCCGGACCTGGCCCGACGCCTCGACGAGATCGCACGCACCCGGTTCGGGCTGCAGGCCGGAGCCCTGGGGCTCGAGGGCCTGGCGGCACCGGAGGGCTGGCGAGCTCTGCCACCCGGGGGCGTGGACCAGCTCCTGGAGCCCGGGGCCAACCTCCTGCTCGGCTTCCGGGCCACGGCCCTGGGCCTGTTCGGTGATCAGGCGCCCTTCATCCGCTCCATGGCCCTGGCCCGGCTGGACCTGCCCGACGACGGGGGCGTGGGCCTGATGGGGTTTGGCTCCGGCGACCCCGAAGGCTTCACCCCGGACATGGGCCCGGAACTTGTCGGCTTCATGGCCCGGGTGACCGAGCGGCTGGCGGGGCGGCTCCAGCTCTGATGGACGCCCGCGCCGCCCTCGACCAGTGGCTGCAGCACCTGGAGCAGGAAAGGCGGCTATCGCCGCGCACCCTGGCCGCCTACGGATTTATCGGGCGGCGCTATCTGGGCTTCCTGGAGCGCCATCGCGGGGGCCCTCTGTCTGCGGTCGACCTGGGAGAGGTCAGCGCGGCGGAGATCCGGGCCTGGCTGGCCGTGCTGCGCCAGGGCGAAACGCCGCTCTCGCCGCGATCCCTTTCCCAGTCCCTGTCTGCGGTGCGGACCTTCCATGCCTTCCTGGATCGGCGGCTGGACATTCCCAATCCGTCCCTCGCCCTGGTGAGGGGGCCGCGTGTGCGCCCCTCCACGCCCCGCCCGGTCACGGAGACCCAGGCGGCTGAACTCCTCGCCGAACCCGGCCTGGACGCCAATCTCGACCCCTGGGAGGCTGCCCGGGATGCTGCGGTCCTGACCCTGCTCTACGGCTGCGGCCTGCGCATTTCCGAGGCCCTGTCCCTGCGCCGGCGGGACGCGCCGCTCGGGGAAGTCCTGCGCATCACCGGCAAGGGGGGAAAGACCCGGATGGCACCGATCCTGCCCCGGGTGGCCGAGGCGGTGGACGCCTATGCCCGCGCCCTGCCCTTCCCCATTTCGCCCGATGAGCCCCTGTTCCGCGCCCGGCGGGGCGGGCCCCTTTCGCCCCGGCATGTCCAGGCCACCGTGCAGGGGATGCGGGGGCGGCTGGGCCTGCCCGACAGCGCAACGCCCCACGCCCTCAGGCATGCCTTCGCCACCCACCTGCTGGGGGCCGGGGCCGATCTCAGGTCGATCCAGGAACTGCTGGGCCACGCCTCCCTGTCCACCACCCAACGGTACACCCAGGTGGATTCCGCCGCCCTGCTCCGGGCCTATGCGAGCGCCCACCCGAGAGCCTGAATTTCGATAGTCAGGAAGGGTAAACACCCTAGAATTGCAGACCTCCGCCCACTTCCGGGAAACTGAAGATGAAAACCGTGATTCTGGCCGCTACCTCGGCTTTCTTCCTCGCCGCTGCTTCAGGCGCCCATGGGGAGGAGGCCGCCGACAACGGCACGGACCCAACCAAGCTGACCACCCAGGCCCACGCGACCTGGGAGCGTCTGGACCTGAAGGGCGGCTTCCGGAGCGATACCCTGAAGCTGAACTATACAGTCCCCCTGGGCGAAAAGCGGGACTGGAGCGTCCGCTACCGGGTCCCCCTCGCCTCTGTCGACGTCCTCGGGGACGACAGCTATGGCCTGGGCGATGCCTCCGTACAAGTGGTCCATGTCTTCGGCCTGAGCCGACAGGGCGGCTGGGTCGCCCAGGGGGAAATGATCTTCGACACCGCCTCCCGGGATGAGCTCGGTACGGGCAAGAACGTCCTCAAGGGGACGCTCATCAAGGCCTGGTTCCTCAAGGACGGCGCGATCTTCGCCCCGGCCCTCGTTCATTCGGAGTCGCTCTGGGGAGACGACCACAGGCGGGATGTCCGGACCACCACCATGGACTTCTACTACGTGCCCAAGCTGAAGGATTCGCGGAACCTCCTCACGTTTGATCCCTCAATCAACCAGGACTGGGAGAACGACAGGACCTTCCTGGGCCTGGCGGTGACCTACGGCCGGGTGGTCGGTCCCGCCTTCGGCGGCACGGGCATCGTGACGATCAAGCCCTCGGTCTTCGCCGGCGACGGCCGCTTCGGGGACTGGGGCCTGGAAGTCGGCTACAAGGTGCTTGGCTTCTGAGCCTGACCTGCTGACAGGCCGTCAGGCCTGCATGGTCCAGCCCTCGACGCCCATAGCCGCCTGCCGGCCAGCCTCGGAGCGCGTCGGGTGCGGATGGCAGATGCGGGCGATGTCCTCGCTGGCGGCCCGGAAGGCCATGGCCACGCAGTATTCGCCGATCATCTCGCCCGCCTGGGGCCCCAGGATATGCACGCCCAGGACCTCGTCCGTGACGGCATCGGCCAGGACCTTCACGAGGCCGTCGGTCTCGTGGTTGATCTTGGCCCGGCTGTTGGCGGCGAAGGGGAACTTGCCAGCCTTATAGGCGCGGCCCTCGGCCTTGAGCTGCTCTTCGCTGCGGCCGACCCAGGCGACTTCGGGGGTGGTATAGACCACGCTGGGCACCAGGTTGTAGTCCACATGGCCGGCCTTGCCGGCGATCAGCTCGATGCAGGCGACGGCATCCTCCTCGGCCTTGTGGGCCAGCATGGGGCCGTGGATCACATCACCAATGGCCCAGACACCCGCCGCCGCCGTGCGGAAGTGGTCGGTCTCCAGGAAGCCCCGGGCGTCGGGGACCAGGCCCACCGTCTCCAGGCCCAGGCCCGCCGTATAGGGACGCCGGCCGACGGCCAGGAGGACCCGGTCAGCGGTCAGGGTCTCGGCGGCACCGCCCGCGGCGGGCTCGACCGTGAGGTCCACCCGGGACTTGCCGGCCTTGGCACCCGTCACCTTGGAACCGAGACGGAAGTTGACGCCCTGCTTGGCCAGAATCCTCTGGAAAGCCTTGGCAACCTCGGCGTCCATGCCCGGGCAGATACGGTCCAGGTACTCGACCACCGTCACCTCGGCGCCCAGCCGGCGCCAGACCGAGCCCAGTTCGAGGCCGATGATGCCCGCCCCGATGACCACCAGGGTCTTGGGAACCTCCGAAAGGGCCAGGGCACCCGTGGAGTCGACAATGCGGTCGCCGTCGACCTTGAGGCCCGGAAGGCCCGAGGGCTCGGAACCGGTGGCGATGACGATGTTCCGGGCCTCGAGGGTCAGGGTCTTGCCATCCGCCCCATCCACCTCGACCCGGCTGGGGCCGGCGATCCGTCCCCTGCCGAGCAGGCGCTCGACCTTGTTCTTCTTCATGAGGAAATCGACGCCCTTGGTCAGGGCGACCACCGACTCGTCCTTCTGGGCCATCATCTTCGACAGGTTCAGGCGGGGCGTGACCTCGATCCCCAGGTGCTCGAACTCCCGGTTGGCGGACTCAAAGAGCTCGGAGGCATGCAGCAGGGCCTTGGAGGGCATGCAGCCGACGTTGAGGCAGGTACCGCCAAGGGTGTCGCGCATCTCGACGATGGCGGCCTTCAGGCCAAGCTGGCCGGCGCGGATGGCGGCGTTGTAGCCCCCGGGGCCGCCCCCGATGATGACGACGTCGTACTGGGACATGGGATTTCCTCGCGCGCCTGGGGCCTGAACCGGATTAGATGTCGAGCAGCAGCCGCTGCGGATCCTCGATGGCTTCCTTGACGCGGACCAGGAAGGTCACGGCACCCTGGCCGTCGACGACCCGGTGATCATAGGACAGGGCCAGGTACATCATCGGCCGGATGACCACTTGGCCGTTCACGGCCACTGGGCGCTCCTGGATCTTGTGCATGCCCAGAATGCCCGACTGGGGCGCATTCAGGATCGGCGTCGACATGAGCGAGCCATAGACCCCGCCGTTCGAGATGGTGAAGGTCCCGCCCTGCAGGTCGTCCAGGGCCAGGGCACCGTCCCGGGCCTTCTTGCCAAGGGCACCAATGGCCTTCTCGACCCCCGCCAGGGACAGGGCGTCGGCGTCCCGGACCACGGGCACAACCAGGCCACGGTCGGTGCCGACGGCCACGCCGATGTCGTAGTGGTTCTTGTAGATCAGGTCCTGGCCGTCGATCTCGGCATTGACCTCGGGCACGGCCTTGAGGGCGTGGATACAGGCCCGGACGAAGAAGCCCATAAAGCCCATCTTGACGCCGTGGGTCTTCTCGAAGGCGTCCTTGTAGGTGTTGCGCAGGGCCATGATGGCGCTCATGTCGACCTCGTTGAAGGTCGTGAGCATGGCGGCCGTCTGCTGGGCCTCCTTGAGGCGACGGGCGATGGTCTGCCGCAGCCGGGTCATGCGCACGCGCTCCTCACGGGCATGGGCTTCGCGCGGGGCGGCGGGGACGGGTGCCGGCGGCGGGGCGGCGGCCCGGGCTTCGAGGGCGGCCAGGGCGTCGGCCTTGGTCACACGGCCGTCCTTGCCCGTGCCGGGGATGGCGGCGGGATCAAGCCCGCCCTCCGTGGCGATGCGCTGGGCCGAAGGGGCCAGGACCGGGGCGGCGGGCGCCGGCTGGGCCGCCTTGGGGGCTGCGCCCGCAGCAGCCGGAGCGGGCGCGACGGCGGGCGCGACGGCGACGGCCCCTTCTTTCAGGTGTCCAAGGACTGCGCCCGGCTCGACCGTGGCGCCTTCCTCGGCGGAGATGGACTCCAGGACGCCATCGGCGGGCGCGGCCACCTCGAGGCTGACCTTGTCGGTTTCAAGCTCGACGAGGATCTCGTCCTTGCGGACCGCCTCCCCGGGCTTCTTGGCCCAGCGCGCCACAGTGGCCTCGGAGACGGACTCTCCAAGGGCGGGGGTCATGATGTCAGCCATGGTCGTGTCCTCTTGGTCAGGCGAGGGCTTCGGCCAGGAAGGCCTGGAGTTCGCGGTTGTGCCGGCTCATCTGGCCAGCGGCGGTGGAGGCTGTAGCTGGGCGGCCCACATAGCGGGCGCGCCTGGCCTTTACCTTGAGGCGTTCGAGCGTCAGCTCCAGCCAGGGATCGACGAAGGTCCAGCCGCCCATATTCTTGGGCTCTTCCTGGCACCAGACGAGTTCGGCGTTGGGGAACCGGGACAGCTCGGTGGACAGGGACTTCATGGGCCAGGGATAGAACTGTTCGAGCCGCATCAGGTAGATGTCGGTCAGGCCGCGCGCCTCCCGGGCCTCCAGGAGGTCGTAATAGACCTTGCCCGAGCAGAGGACGACCCGGCGGATCTTCTCCGGCGGGTCGAGGGTGAGGGCGGTGTGACGTCCACGCTCGGCGTCATCGTGCAGCACCCTGTGGAAGGACGAGCCCTCGCCCATTTCCGGCAGCAGGGACACCGCCTTCTTGTGCCGCAGGAGCGACTTGGGGGTCATGACCACCAGCGGCTTGCGGAACTCGCGCTTCATCTGCCGCCGCAGGGCATGGAAGTAGTTGGCCGGGGTCGAGCAATTGACGACCTGGAGGTTGTCCTCGGCGCAGAGCTGGAGAAAGCGCTCGAGCCGGGCGGAGGAGTGCTCGGGGCCCTGGCCTTCGTAGCCATGGGGCAGGAGGAGGACGAGGCCGCTCATCCGCAGCCACTTGCGCTCGCCGGAGGCGATGAACTGGTCGATCACCACCTGGGCGCCGTTGGCGAAGTCGCCGAACTGGCCTTCCCAGAGCACCAGGGTCTTGGGGTCGGCGAGGGAGAATCCGTACTCAAAGCCGAGGACCGCCTCTTCCGACAGGGGCGAGTCGATGACCTCGAAATGCGCCTGGCCAGGGCCGAGGTTATTGAGGGGGATGTAATGCGCCTCGGTGGTCTGGTCGACGATGTCGCAGTGCCGCTGGGTGAAGGTGCCCCTCACGCTGTCCTGGCCCGCCAGTCGGACGGGGAACCCATCCTGCAGAAGGCTGCCGAAGGCGAGGTGCTCGGCGGTGGCCCAGTCTATGCCGTCGCCGGACTCCATGGCCGACCTTCGGCCCTCGATCACCCGTCGGACGTTCTTGTGGACGTCGATGCCCTCCGGGAGGGCGGTGATGCGGTCACCGAGGCCCTGCAGCCGGGCGAGAGGCACGGAGGTGTCGCCCCGGCGATCCTCACCTTCGGGCAGGGCCAGCCCCGCCCACTTGCCGTCCAGCCAGTCCGCCTTGTCGGCCTCGTAGGTCTTGGCCGCATCCAACTCCACGTCGAGCAGGGCCTCGAACTCCGTCACCCACTGGGTGACGTCATCCCCAGTGACCACGCCCTCACCGATCAGCTGGCGGGCGTAGATCTCCCGCGTGCTCGGGTGATCCTTGATCCGGGCATACATGAGCGGCGAGGTCATGGTCGGGTCATCGCCCTCGTTGTGACCGAACCGCCGGTAGCAGAACATGTCGATGACAACATCCCGGCCGAACTTCTGGCGGAACTCTGTGGCCACCTTGACGGCATAGACCGTCGCCTCGGGGGCGTCCCCGTTGACGTGGAAGATCGGCGCCTCGACCATCAGCGCCACATCCGAGGGATAGGGCGAGGACCGGCTGTACTTGGGTGCCGTGGTGAAGCCGATCTGGTTATTGACGATGAAGTGGATGCAGCCGCCGGTCCTGTAACCCCGGGTGTCGGAGATGGCGAAGCACTCGGCCACCACGCCCTGGCCCGCGAAGGCGGCGTCGCCGTGCATCAGAAGGGGCAGGACGTGGCCACGGCCGGCGTTGGAGGTCTCGCGCAGCACGTAGGCCTGTTTGGCGCGGGCCTTCCCCAGGACGACGGGATTCACGATCTCCAGGTGTGACGGGTTGGCCGTCAGGGACAGGTGGACGTTGTTACCGTCGAAGGCGCGGTCGGAGGAGGCACCCATGTGGTACTTCACGTCGCCGGACCCCTGCACGTCCGAAGGCAGGGTCGAGCCGCCCTGGAACTCGTGGAAGATGATCCGGTAGGGCTTGCCCATCACAGCGGCCAGGACATTCAGCCGGCCGCGGTGGGGCATGCCGATGACGATGTCGCGGACGCCCAGGGCCCCGCCGCGCTTGATGATCTGCTCGAGGGCCGGGACCATGGCCTCGCCGCCGTCCAGGCCGAAGCGCTTGGTGCCGGGGAAGCGCTTGTGCAGGAAGCGCTCGAAGCCCTCGGCCTCGATCAGCTTCTTGAGGATGGCGATCTTGCCCTCGCGGGTGAAGACGATCTCCTTGTCCCGCCCCTCGATCCGCTCCTGGAGCCAGGCCTTCTGCGTCGGGTCGGAGATGTGCATGTACTGCACGCCGATGTCGGCGCAGTAGGTGCGCTTGAGGATGGCGAGGATCTCGCGGAGCGTGCCGGTCTCCAGGCCCAGGACGTAGTCCAGGAAGATGGGACGGTCGTAGTCCGCCTCGGAGAAGCCGTAGGAGGCGGGATCGAGCTCGGTGGCGTCGCCCTCGGGAACGGCGATGCCAAGAGGGTCCAGGTTGGCCCGCAGATGCCCCCGCACCCGGTAGGCCCGGATCATCATGATGGCGCGCAGGGAATCGAGGGTGGCCGCACGGACGTCCTGCGACGCCACGGCGGGGGTCCGCTCGGAGATCGTCGAGGTCAGCTTGGCTTCGACGGCAGGCCAGAGCCCGTCGATGGCGGAAAGCCAGTCCGGACGGGCGACCGGCGCCGTGCGGGCAGTCCAGGCCGGGGGGGACAGGGGCTGACCCGCTCCGGCACGGTCATGAACCGAGGCGAAGAAACTGCGCCAGGACGCCTCGACCGAGTCGGGCACATTCAGCCAACGCGCGTAGAGGTCCTCAATGAAGGCGGCGTTGCCGCCATAAAGGAAGGAAGTCTCCGCCAGGAGCTCGTTGATCCGTCCAGCGTCATCCGCCATGTTGCCCGCCTGTCGCCGGCGGCCCGCGACGCCTTCTGGAGGAGAGACGAGCTGGACCGCTCAAGATTGAATTGTGGCCCCCTCAGGTACCCTTCAGTACCTCGAGCAGGGTTTCTCCCAGCTTCGCAGGAGACGGCGCCACGTGGATTCCCGCCGACTCCATCGCCGAAATCTTGTCCTCCGCGCCGCCCTTGCCGCCCGAGATGATGGCACCGGCATGGCCCATCCTGCGTCCGGGCGGTGCGGTACGGCCCGCAATGAAGCCGACCATAGGCTTCCGAATCGCTGAATTCTTTATGAATTCCGCAGCATCTTCTTCGGCCGAACCGCCGATTTCGCCGATCATGATGATCGACTCGGTCTCGGGGTCCTTCAGGAACAAGTCGAGTATGTCGATGAACTCCGTTCCCTTCACGGGGTCGCCGCCAATGCCCACGGCTGTGGTCTGCCCAAGGCCCACCTGGGTGGTCTGGAAGACCGCCTCATAGGTAAGGGTACCCGAGCGCGAAACCACCCCGACCGAGCCTTTTCTGAAGATATTTCCGGGCATGATCCCGATCTTGCAGGCTTCCGGCGTCAGGACGCCCGGGCAGTTGGGGCCGATCAGCCGGGACTTCGAGCCCGACAGGGCGCGCTTGACCTTGATCATGTCGGCGACAGGAATGCCTTCAGTGATGCAGATGATCAGCGGAATCCCAGCGTCGATCGCTTCGAGGATCGAATCCGCGGCGAAGGGCGGCGGCACATAGATCACGCTGGCGTCTGCGCCCGTTTGCCGCACGGCTTCATCCACCGTATTGAACACGGGCAGACCCACATGGGTGGTCCCGCCCTTGCCGGGGGTCACGCCGCCGACCATCTTGGTTCCGTAGGCGATGGCCTGCTCGGAGTGGAAGGTGCCCTGGGCGCCGGTAATGCCCTGGCAGATGACCCGGGTTTCCTTGCCGATCAGAATGGACATTAGGCGAGCCCCCGCACGGCTTTCACAATCTTCTCGGCGCCATCGCTGAGGTCATTGGCGGCAATGACGTTGAGGCCGCTCTCATTGATGATCTTCTTGCCCAACTCGGCGTTTGTGCCTTCCAGGCGCACCACCAGGGGCACAGTCAGGCCTACCTGCTTGACGGCGTTAACCACGCCGTTGGCCAGGATATCGCACCGGGCGATCCCGCCGAAAATGTTGACCAGAATGCCCTTCACATTGGGATCAGCCATGATGATCTTGAAGGCGGCCGTCACCTTGGCTTCGTCCGCACCGCCACCGACGTCCAGGAAATTGGCGGGCTCGGCACCGTAGAGCTTGATGATGTCCATGGTCGCCATGGCAAGGCCGGCACCGTTGACCATGCAGCCGATTTCGCCGTCGAGGGCGATGTAGGAGAGGTCGAACTTAGAAGCTTCGATCTCCTTGGGATCTTCTTCGCTCTCGTCGCGCAGAGCCACCACTTCCGGATGCCGGTAGAGGGCGTTGGAGTCGAAGGACACCTTGGCGTCCAGGACCCGCAACTGGTCATCGGCGGTCACGATCAGCGGGTTGATCTCGAGCATCGCCATGTCTTTGGCGACGAAGGCCGCGTAGAGCTGACCCAGAAGCTTGGTCGCCTGCTTAGCGAGGTCGCCGCTGAGACCCAGGGCCTTGGACAGGGTGCGCCCGTGGAACGGCCAGACGCCGGTCGCCGGATCGATTCCGAAGGTAATGATCTTTTCCGGCGTGTCGTGGGCGACGGTTTCAATATCCATGCCGCCCTCCGTCGAGGCGACCACCGAGACCCAGCTGGTTTCGCGGTCGACCAGGAGGGACAGGTAGAACTCCTTGGCGATGGCCGCGCCTTCTTCGATGTAGAGACGGTTGACCTGCTTGCCCTTGGGCCCGGTCTGGTGCGTCACCAGGACCCGGCCGAGCATTTCCTGGGCGTTGATCCGCACCTCGTCGACACTCTTGACCACCCGGACGCCGCCCTTGGCGTCGGGCCCGAGGCCCTCGAAGCGGCCCTTGCCGCGCCCGCCGGCGTGGATCTGGGACTTCACCACGAAGACCGGGCCGCCCAACTGTTCAGCGGCCTTTACGGCCTCTTCGACGGAAAAGGCGGGAAACCCGCGCGGGACCGCCACGCCGAACTCGGACAGGACGGTCTTGGCTTGATGTTCGTGGATGTTCATGGGGCCCAGAGACGCTGTTCTGCTGGCTCGCCCGTTTGGCGAGTGGCCGTTTTATAGGCACCCCCCGGAGATCAGGCAACCGCCGAAGGGGCCTGCTGCAGAGTCAGTTTCGGTGCGGTGCGGGGATCAGCCGAGGAACAGGTTCCAGACCAGACGCCCTGGCAGCAGAACGAAGACGAGGTTCACGGCGAAGCCGCCCAGATACATGCCGGTCATGTACCTGCGGTGCCGCTGGACATCATGGCGGCGGGCTGCGGCGACGGCGAGGGGAAGGGCGATGATCACATAGCCGCTGAGGAGGTGGATGATCGAGAAGTGCCCCGGGTTCTGCGTCTTGATGAACAGGGAGGTGAGGGCGACGGTCCCGACCGCCAGGACCCAGGCCCAGCCCAGGACCCGGTGCATCCGGGCCCCCTTGCGGCCCGCCAGCAGAATGGCGCCGACCGCCAGGGCCAGCACTCCGAAGGCGAGATGGACAAGGATGACCGGGGAGGTCCGGCCGAGGAGCTCAAGGTCGGGTCCGTGCAGGCGGACGGCAAACAGGGCCCGGACGCCTTCCGGATCAGCGAGGTAGGCGGGCAGAAGGGCACCGGCCAGGACCAGGGGGCCAGCAAGGATGGCCAGGCCGAGCACCCGCTTGCGGGACGGGCGGGGAAGCTGCGAAAAGAAGGACATGCGGGAATCTCCATCAGGCGGAAACCGGGCGGCCCAGGTCGGCACCCTGTCTTCGACCCCGGTCTTCGGGAGCGGCGGACCTGTCGGCAATCGGGGATGCGCCAGATGACGTCGCCGGTTCGCAGGTGGCTGCCCGATGCCGTTCACGAAGCGTGGACGGCGGCGGGCCTGCGGCGGACGGTCAGCGTGACAGCTGGCGTCGCTGCCGCCGTCGGTGCCTTCCTCGCCTTCGTGGGTGCCTTCGGCCTGACGGCCTATCCCCTGGTCCTGCGGATCGTCTACATGGTCCCGGTGTCGATCCTGACCGGCATGATCGGCCTGGGAGGATACCTTCTGGCCGGCCGGCTTGCGCCCCGGTTGAATCCCTGGCTCCGCGCTGTCCTCGGCGGTCTCCTGATCTTTGCTCCGATCGGCGGGATCGTCTGGCTCACCGCGAGCCTGATCCCGGGTGCGCACATAGGCCTCTCGGCCCTGCCCGGCTTCATCGGTACGTCCCTGGTGGTGTCCGTGGCCATGTCGCTGCTCTCGGTCACGGTGAACCTGGCCCGCGTGGACAGGCCCCGGCCCGAACTGGACGCCGGCCCCTCCCGCTTCCTGGAGCGGCTACCCGTGCGGATGCGCAGTGCCGAAATCTGGGCCGTGGAGGCCGAGGACCATTACCTGCGCGTGCACACCAGCGCGGGACAGGACCTGATCCTGCTGCGCATGGCCGACGCCATCGCCGAACTGGAGGGCCAGGAAGGCATGCAGGTACACCGCTCCTGGTGGGTCGCCCGGGCGGCCATCGTCGACGCCCGCCGGGGCGACGGGCGCGCCACCCTGACCCTGAGGGACGGCGCCGAGGCGCCGGTCAGCCGCACCTACGCCGCCGAACTGCGGCGGCGCGGGTGGATCTGAGGATCAGGCCAGGAGGTCCTTGATGGTCTCGCGCTCGCCGACCAGCTCATCGTTGGTCAGGGCGATCTTCGACTTCGCGAAGTCGTCCATGTCGAAGGTGTCGATGACCTCATAACCAGTCGCCGTGGTGCGCACCGGCATGCCGGCCCAGATGCCGGGGGCGAAGCCGTAGCGCCCCTCGCTGCTGACCGCGACCGAGTGGACCTTGCCAGGGGTGACCAGGTCGCGGACGTGGTCGACCAGGGCGTTAGCGGCCGAGGCGGCGGAGGACAGGCCCCGGGCCTCGATGATGGCCGCGCCGCGCTTGCCGACGGCGGGCAGGAAGTCGGTCTTCAGCCAGGCCTCGTCGCCGATCACCCTGGCCGCATCCTCGCCGCCGATCTTGGCGTGGGTGAAGTCGGCGAACATGGTCGGCGAGTGGTTGCCATAGATATAGAGTTCGGTGACCGCGTCGATGGCGACGCCGGCCTTCTGGGCCAGCTGGGCCCGGGCGCGGTTCTCATCCAGGCGCACCATGGCGGTGAAGCGGTCGGCCGTCAGGCGGCGGGCCTGGGCAGCGGCGATCATCACATTGGTGTTGCAGGGGTTGCCCACCACCGCCACCCGGGCATCATCGGCGGCCACGGCGTCGATGGCCTTGCCCTGGGCGATGAAGATCTTGCCGTTGTCCTTCAGGAGATCGGCGCGCTCCATCCCGGGACCACGGGGCTTGGAGCCGACCAGCAGGCACCAGTTGGCGTCCTTGAAGGCGACCTCGGCCTCGCCGGTCAGGACCAGGCCAGCCAGCAGGGGGAAGGCGCAGTCCTCGAGTTCCATGGCCACGCCCTTGAGGGCCTTCTGGGGCCCCTCCACCGGAACTTCCAGCAGATGGAGGATGACCGGCTGGTCAGGGCCGAACATGGCACCGGAGGCGATGCGGAACAGGAGGGCGTAACCGATATTGCCGGCCGCGCCGGTGACCGCAACGCGGATGGGTGTCCTGGAAGCCATGGTTCTTCTCCTGGATGTGCGCCTCGCGGTTGCCCCGCGGCTCAGCGGTCCCTAGCTGGAAGCGCCGGGGCCTGCAACGCCGTAGGCGCTTGTGAAGACCCGCCCGCCCGGCCAATCTGTCCCCATGCCTGAGATCGATCCCGCCTTCCTCGCTGGCTCCCATGCCCTGGACGAGCTGCCCCTCTGCCACGTCCGGCTGCAGGACGACGCCCGCTGGCCCTGGCTGATCCTGATCCCGCAGGTCCCCGGCGCCCGGGAGATCGAGGACCTGTCCGCCGCGGAACGGCGCCTGCTGGTCGAGGAGATCGTGGCCGCAGGACACGCTGTCCGGGCCCTGGGCGTCGCCCTCGCCCTGAAGGTGGACAAGCTGAACGTCGGCGCCCTGGGCAATGTCACGCCCCAGCTACACGTGCATGTGGTCGGCCGGCGACAGGACGACCCGGCCTGGCCCGGTCCGGTCTGGGGCTTTGGTGAAGCGGAGCGCATGGAGGCCGAAACCCTGGCGAGGGCCATGGCCGCTGCACGCCCTGCCCTGGCGCTTGGCGCCCAGCCCTATCCGCCCTTCCCCGGACGCGGTCCGCGCTGAACCGGGTTCAGTCGCGCTGCATGCGAACGGACACCTCGACCCCGTCCTCGGACAGGACGCCCGACCACTGGCCGGCGGGTTCCGCACGCAGCTGGAGCCGCACCGCACCGCGGTGGGGTGGGGCCTCGAAGCTGAGGGTCAGACGGTCGGTGCTGCGGCTGGCGGACCGGATGTAGCCGGTCCCGGTCAGGGCACCCGGGCGGCGCGGGTCGCTCCAGGCCCCGTCCAGGGTTCCCGATCCGGAATCGATCAGCTGGAAGGCGTAGAGGGCGCCGGCCTGGCTGCGGACCAGCCAGCGACCCTCAAGCGCGCCCTGGCGGGTCTCCGCAGCGGTGAAGCCCGCACGGATCCGCGACTCATAGCCGCGCTCAGCGGAGGTCAGCGGTGGCTCGGGCGTGCGATTGTGGTCGTCGACCAGGACGCGCTGCCCGGGAACGGAGACCGGGCCGGGACGGGAGGGCGTGTTCGGGGCGGCGTCCGGCAGGTCGAGGTCAACGCCCCGGGCCTCGTCGTCCTCGTCCGAAGGCGGGGAAGGCGCAGCCGGTGCGGACTTCAGGAGTTCGCCGATGGGATCGACCGGCTGGGCACCGGCGAGGGCCGGCGCGAACAGGAGAGCGAACGCCAGGACGGCGGCTCGAGTGCGGGGCGGGGTCATGCCTCTTCAAGGGCTCCGGCGATCTCCAGCAGGCGAAGGGCCTGCTCCAGGTGCAGGCGCTCGACCATCCGGCCCTCGACCCGCAGGACTCCCTTGCCGGCACTTTCCGCCGTTTTGAAGGCAGCCGCCACGATCTGCGCCCAGGCCACCTCTTCCGGGTCCGGGGAGAAGGCCTGGTTGGCGGCGGCGATCTGGTCGGGATGGATCAGGGTCTTGCCGTCGAAGCCGAACTCGACGCCCTGCCGGCACTGGACCTCAAGGCCGGCGAGGTCCGCGATGTCGTTCCAGACCCCGTCGAGGACTGTCAGCCCAAAGGCGCGGCCGGCGGCGACTGTTAGGGACAGGGCCGCCTGCAGGGGGCGGCGTTCGGCGTCCACCCGGCAGCGCATCTCCTTCACCAGGTCGTTCGACCCGATGACGAGGGCCGACAGGGGTCCGCCCGAGGCGGCCAGGCGATCCAGGGCAAAGAGGCTGGCGCAGGTCTCGACCATGATCCAGAGGTCGACGCCCTGCGGCAGGCGAGCGGCGTAGGCAGCGACATCCGCCGGCGTCGAGACCTTGGGCGCAAGGACCGCATGGGGTCGCACGGCGCCGGCGGAGACAGCGGCGAGGTCGGCCTCGCCCCAGGGGGTGTCGAGGCCGTTGACCCGGACCACCAGCTCGCGGCGGCCGAAGCCGCCCTCGGCCGTGGCGGCGACGGCAAGGCCACGGGCCGCCAGCTTGGCCTCAGGGGCCACCGAGTCCTCCAGGTCGAGGATGACCACGTCGCAGGCCAGGCTCCGCGCCTTCTCGATGGCGCGGGGATTTCCGGCCGGCATGTAGAGGGCGCTGCGGCGGGGGCGGGCGGGGCTCATCTCGGATCTCCTTGGCGCGGCGAGAAGGGTCGCCGGACCGGGCCGTTCTAGACTATGATGAACCCATGATCACCCGCTACGACCCCGACGCCCTCAACGTGCTGGGCGGGACCCTCGACCCCTGCGGCCTGGACCCGGTCACCGGCTTCTATCGCAACGGCTGCTGCGAGACCGGCGCGGAAGACGTCGGCCTGCACACGGTCTGCGCCGTCATGACCGCCGAGTTCCTCGCCTTCTCGGACGCCATGGGCAATGACCTGACGACGCCGGTCCCCGCCTACCGCTTCGCGGGCCTGAAGCCGGGCGACCGCTGGTGCCTGTGCGCGCCGCGCTGGAAGGAGGCCCTCGACGCGGGAGCGGCGCCGGGCGTGGTCCTGGAAGCCACCCACGAGGAGACCCTCGCCGTCGTCCCCCTGGACGTCCTGAGGGCCTACGCGGTGTCGGGCTCCGGATGAGGCCGCCGCCGGATCCGCGGGGTGGATTGGCTGAAAGAGGCCCAGAGGGTAGTAGGGGCGTCATGTCGTTTGAAACGCGAGCCTCCGACCTGCCGCCGGCCAGCCTGACCCGGGGAATCACCCTGTTGTCGGTGGGCGTCGCCGCCCTGCTGGTCGCGGTCAAGGCCATTGCCTGGATGGCGTCAGGGTCGGTGGCCCTGCTCGCCTCCCTAGCGGATTCGGCCCTCGACCTCGTCGCCTCGACCATCACCTTCTTCGCCGTCCGCTATGCAGCGGTGCCGCCGGATGACGACCACCGCTTCGGCCATGGCAAGGCCGAGGCCTTCGCCAGCCTCCTGCAGGCCGGCCTGGTCTTCGCCTCGGCGGCCCTGATCGGGCAGGAAGCCATCCGCAGCCTGTTGAACCCCCAGCCCATAGCGGCGGAGGGCTGGGCCCTGGCGGTGATGATCTTCTCGATCGTCATGACCTTCGGCCTGATCAGCGCCCAGACCTGGGTTCTGAAGCGGACGCGTTCGGTGGCGATCAGCGGCGACAGGGCGCATTACGCCTCGGACCTGTTCTCGAACCTGGCAGCCCTGGCCGGGATCGCGGCTTCGGCATGGCTCGGAATCCAGGGCCTGGACGGCGCGGCCGCCCTGCTGATTGCAGGCCTGCTGTTGTGGGGCGCCATCAGCGTCTTTCGCGAGGCCGCAGTGCAGTTGATGGACCAGGAGCTACCGGCGACGGAACGCGCCCGGATCGTAGAGCTGGTCACCCAGGACCCCCGCCTGAGCGACGTCCACCAGCTGCGCACCCGAGCCTCTGGGCCCTATGTGCACATGCAGATGCACGTGGACCTGGATCCCCTGCTGACCCTGGCGGACGCCCACCAGGTCATCGTCGAGGCCGAGCGGCGGCTCCTGGCGGCCTTCCCCATGGCCGACATCCTGATCCATCCGGATCCGAGGGGCATAGCCGAACCCCATGGCGGGGCTTTCGCGGAAGTCACGGCTGCAGAGTAAACGGCCCCTTAAGGTCTGATCCGCTTGATGGGGACCGACTTACGACGCCTCGCGGGCCAGGCATGACCGAACGCATACTGCATCACTTCCCGCTGGACCCCGCCTCCCGCCAGGTGCGCCTCGTCCTGGGCGAGAAGCGCCTCGCCTTCACCGAGCAGACGGTCCGTTACTGGGAGCAGCCTGACGCCTTCCTGGACCTCAACCCCTCGGGGGTGACGCCGGTCATGGTGGAGGACGGGCTGGTGCTCTGCGAGTCCCGGACCATCCTCGACCACCTCGAGGAAACCTGCCCCGAGCCCCCCCTCCTGGGACGGGCGCCGGAGGAGCGCGCCGAGGCCCGGCGCCTGGTCCTCTGGTTCGACCGCAAGTTCGACCTGGAGGTGGCTGGCTACCTGCTTCACGAGAAGATGGAGAAGCGGCTTCTGGGCCTGGGGGCGCCGGACCTGGCGGCCCTCCGCCAGGGTCGGGACGCCCTTCGCCACCACATGGCCTATCTGGAGGCCCTGCTGTCGGCCCGGGACTGGCTGGCGGGCCGGCGCCTGTCCCTGGCCGACTTCGCCGCCGCCGCCTACCTGTCGGTGATCGACTACCTGGGGGATGTCCCATGGGACGGATATCCGGCGGTCAAGACCTGGTACATGAAGCTCAAGTCCCGCCCGGCCTTTCGTCCTATCCTTGCCGACCGCTGGCCCGGACTGGCCCCAGCGGCGCACTATGACGACCTCGACTTCTGACCCCCGGGACGAGATCCGGCGCCGGGCGGCCGGGCTGGGCTTTGAGGTCTGCCGGTTCACCGGCCTCGATGCGCCCTGGCCGGCGACCGCCCGGCTGCAGGCCTTCCTGGAGGCGGGACGGCAGGGCGATATGGACTGGATGGCCACCACGGCGGACCGGCGCGCCCACCCCCGCTCCCTCTGGCCGGACGCCCGCAGCGCGGTCGTCCTGGGCCTGAACTACGGTCCCGAAGCCGATCCCCTGGAGGGCCTGGCCCTGCGCGACCGGGGGCTCATTTCGGTCTACGCTCAGGGTGAGGACTATCACGACGTCATCAAGGGCCGGCTCAAGCAGCTGGGGGGCTGGATGGCCTCGCGGACCGGCGCCGGACTGAAGGTCTTCGTCGACACCGCCCCCCTGATGGAGAAGCCCCTGGCCCAGCAGGCGGGCCTGGGCTGGCAGGGCAAGCACACCAACCTGGTCAGCCGCGACTTCGGCTCCTGGCTCTTCCTCGGCGTGATCCTCACCGAGGCCGTCCTGACGCCCGACGCGCCCGAAACCGACCATTGCGGCCAGTGCCGGGCCTGCCTCGATGCCTGTCCGACGGCGGCCTTCCCCGCCCCCTACCAGCTCGATGCCCGGCGCTGCGTCTCCTACCTGACCATAGAGCACAAGGGGCCGGTGGACCCAGAGTTGCGGCCCGGCCTGGGCAACCGGATCTATGGCTGCGACGACTGCCTGGCGGTCTGCCCCTGGAACAAGTTCGCCCAGGCCGGACGCGAGCAGAGGCTGGCGGCCCGGGACGACCTGGCGGCCCCTGTACTGGCCGAGCTGTCGGCCCTGGACGACGCCGCCTTCAGGGCCCGGTTCGCCCGTTCGCCGGTCAAACGCACGGGAAGGGACCGGTTCCTTCGCAATGTCCTGTACGCCATCGGCAATTCCGGAGATCTGGCCCTGGTCCCGGCTGCAAGGGCACGGCTGGAGGACGCCTCGCCCCTGGTGCGGGGTGCCGCGGTCTGGGCGCTGGGGCGACTTCTGCCACGCCTGGAGGTCCTCGACCTCGCCCGCAGCTACGCGGACGCCGAGACCGACCCCGATGTCCGGGCCGAATGGGCGGCGCTTCAGTCGGCGTAGACGCCCGACCGGTTCTCCATGGCCGCCTTCACCGCCTCGACCTGGTTGGGCGAGCCGATCAGGGCCCCCTGCTCCTGGCTCTCAGCGAGGAGGATGGCGTGTTGGTCGGCGTCCGGCGCGAAGTCCAGGAGGCGCTTGCCGGCCCGGATGGCGTCGGGGTTCTTCGAGGCGATGTCGGCCGCCAGGGCCAGGGCCTCGGCGCGGGGATCGGCGCAGACCCGGGTGGCGAGACCCAGGCGCTGGGCCTCCTCACCATTGAAGACCCGGCCCGTGTAGGTGAGCTCCCGGGCAACGTCGTCGCGAACCAGCCGCTTCATCAGCACCAGGCCCGCCATGTCGGGCACCAGGCCCCACTTGATCTCGAGCACCGCCATGCGGACGTCCGGGGTGACGAAGCGGATGTCAGCCCCCAGAGCCAGCTGGAATCCGCCGCCGAAGGCCACGCCATGGATGGCGGCAATCACCGGGACGGTCTGCTCGCGCCAGACCATGACGGCGTGCTGGGCGTGGTTGGACCCGCCCTCGGTGCGCTTGGGGGTAACGAGGCCCGCCCCGCCACGGCGCTCGCCGGAGGCCATCTTGGCGAAGTTGCCCATGTCGAGGCCGGCGCAGAAGGCCCGGCCATCGCCTGAGAGCACGATGGCCCGTACGCCCTTGTCGGTCTTGAGGCGCTCGCCCGTGTCGATGAGGGCCTGGAACATGCGGTCGTCGAGGGCATTCATCTTGTCGGTGCGGACCAGACGGACGTCGGCGACGCCGTTGTCGAGGGTCACCTGGATGCGGTCGTCCATGGAAGTCTCCTTCAGGTCTTGCCGGGCATGGCGATGTAGCCGACCCGGGGGAAATGTAGGTGCAGGCGGCCGAGGTCGGGGGTCTCCTGCGCCAGGATCAGCCGGTTGCGGCGAGCCGCCACCAGGGTTCCGGAAACGGGGTCCCGGCCATAGTCGTCGGCCATGACCACCACCGGATCGCCGGGGGATAGGCCAAGGGCGTCATTGGGGTCATGCGACGGCGGGTCCGCGGGCCGGACGCTGCGGGCGACGCCTAGGGCCTCCGCACCGGTAATGTCCTTGCGCACGCCATGGCCGATCGCCGCCATGCGGGTGCGCCAGGCCTCCAGCCGGTCAAGGCCGGCGGTCAGGCGGGCGTAGGTGTCGGGCAGGGCGCCCTTCAGCCACCAGATGTTCATCCAGGCGGCGGCGTCCGCCAGGCTGGGGCGCTCGCCCGCCAGGAAGGGTGCCGCGTCCAGGGCGTCGTCGATCCAGGCGGCATGACCCCGCCACTGGACCTGCATGGGCCCCGCCGCCTGGGCCATGGCCCCCACGTCGAAGGGCCGCCCCGACAGCTTCTCGCGGTCCGCGATGAAGGCCTTGGGCGTGAGATGACCCAGTTCCCCGAAGATCACTGGAACCGTGGCCTGGAAGAACAGCCGGTCGGCCCAGAGGTTGATGGCCCTCAGGCCCGCCAGACCCCGGTCACCGGGGAGGGGCGAGCGCCTCTGCAGCTCATCGAGTATGGCCTGGGAGTCGCAATAGACGTCGGCGCCGATCTGCAGGACCGGCGCCCGCCGGTAGCCGCCTGTGAGCGGCGTCAGGTCCGGCTTGGGCATGATGTTGGGCGTGATCACCGAGGACCAGGCCTGGCCGGTCATGCCGAAGACGATCCGCACCTTCTCCGAGAAGGGCGAGGCGTCGTAGTGATGAAGGATAGGGTCCATGAGCTCCCCCCGCCGCAACCACCTGCCACGCTGTCACGGATTTCGCCGGCGGGCCACCGTGACGCAACGTCAGCGCCAGCGGATCAGGGCCTCCTGGGCGGCCTCGGCCACCAGCCTTCCGTCACGGGCATAGATCTGGCCCCGGTTGAAGCCCCGCCCGCCCGAGGCCGAGGGGCTGTCCTGGACGAAGAGGTGCCAGTCGTGGAAGTCGGTCGGCTGGTGGAACCACATGGCGTGGTCCAGGCTGGCCGCCTGCAGCCGGCCGCTGTCCCAGTCCACCGCGTGCGGACGCAGGGAGGGGTCCATCAGGGTCATGTCCGAGCCATAGGCCAGGGCGCACTGGTTGACGGCGACGTCGGCGCCCAGGGGCAGGCGGGTACGGAACCAGCACATGTCCACCGGCTCGCGGACGCCGACAAAGCCATGGGGGACTGGATCGCAGGGCTTGAGCTCCACAGGCCAGATCCGCTGGGTCGTTGAGTCGAGGCCAACCTCGGCGCGAAGCTCTTCCTCAGTCTTCAGGGCTTCCGGGGGCGGGACCTCGGGCATGGGAAGCTGGTGCTCGAAGCCGGTCTCGGGAACCTGGAAGGAAGCCGCCAGGTTGAAGATCTGCTTGCCATTCTGGATGGCCACCACCCGGCGTACGCTGAACGAGCCGCCGTCCCGGGCCCTGTCGACCTGGAACAGGATCGGGAGCTTCGGGTTCCCGGGGCGGATGAAATAGCTGTGCAGGGAGTGGCAGACCCGGTCCTCGATCGTCCGGTAGGCGGCGGCCAGGGCCTGGGCCACCACCTGACCGCCGTAGATCCGGCGGGTCTCGAAGGGCGGGTTGAAACCCCGGAAGAGGTCCGTGTCCAGGGTCTCCAGGTCGAGGAGTGTCAGGATTTCGTTGTCTTCGGACATGCAGCGCCTGGATGTGGGGGACTCAGAAGGACAGGGGCGGAAGATCGGCGAGGCGGGGCAGGACAAGGTCCTTGTCCGAAAGGACGGCCTGGTCCGGCGCGACCGGCCAGTCGATGGCGAGGTCGGGATCGTTCCAGGTCACGCCGCCCTCGGTCTGCGGCGCATAGTCGCCGTCGACCTTGTAGGCCAGCATGACGTCGTCGCAGAGGGTGCAGTAGCCGTGGGCGAAGCCCCGGGGCACGAAGAGCTGCTCCCCCCCCTCGGCGGTCAGCCGGGCCGAGACCCAGCGCCCCCGGGTGGGCGAACCTGCCCGCACGTCAACGGCGACGTCGAGAATGGCCCCGGCCAGGACGCGCACCAGCTTGGCCTGGGGATGGGGCGCCGTCTGGAAGTGAAGGCCCCGGACGGTCCCGCTACGGGCGTTGAAGGCTTGGTTGTCCTGGACGAAGTCGATGTCGAGACCGGCGGCGGCCAGGGACTTGCGGCTCCAGGTCTCGGAGAACCATCCCCGCGCATCGCCATGGCGGCGCGGCGTGATAAGCAGGACCTCGGGAAGGGCCAGGGGCGTTAGGGTCGTCATGGAGCTCCCGGAAACGGGCGGCAAGGCCGCGAAGGGTGCGACGCATGGCGCGGGACGCGGGGAAAGACAAGCCTGACAGGCCTCCGGAGGCCTCTGTCAGCGTCATTGTCGTGGCCTGGCAGTCCGGGGACGACCTTGCCCGGTGCCTCTTGGCCCTGACCCGGCAGACCCTACCCCCCCAGGAGATCCTGCTGGTCGACAACGCCTCCACGGACGGCGCACCCCAGGCAGCGGCCAGGGCCTTGCCCCAGGTGCGGCTCATCGAGGCGGGCGCCAACCTGGGCTTTGCCGCCGGGGTTAACTTTGGCGCCCGACAAGCCAGGGGCGACTGGCTGGCCCTGGTCAATCCCGACGCCTTCGCTGCCCCCGACTGGCTGGAGCGCCTGCTCGCGGGTGCCGCGCGCAATCCCGGTGTTGAATGCTTCGGCTGCCGCCAGACCATGGCGCGGGCCGAGGGCCGGCTCGACGGCCTGGG